>NZ_JBFTOC010000084.1:0-312 GCF_056397785.1 Arthrobacter sp. 05L421 | reverse complement strand
TTCGACCAGGTCGTGCCAGCGGTCGCCCTGTTCCAAACCCCGTTGGCCGAAGTCTTCGGGGCTGAATGAGTCACGCACGTACACGTAGCCGCTGTCGGGGTCACGCTTGTAGAGCCCGGCCAGCGACGTGTACATCGTTGTGATCCTGCCGATGTAGTATTCGGCCGTGCCGTTCTCGGTGGTGTCTTTGGCGTCCTCGTCCAGGCAGGCTTGCAGCACGTCGTTGAAGAACTCCTCGTAGATGAGGAGGAAGAGGTTCTTTTTGTTGACCACGTAACGGAAGAGCGTTGCCTCGCCGATGCCGGCCCTGGC
>NZ_JBFTOC010000083.1:0-314 GCF_056397785.1 Arthrobacter sp. 05L421 | reverse complement strand
GCGAGGGTGAGTTTCTTCATCTGGTGGGTCGCGTTGCGGCCCTCGAAGTGCGTGCCCAGCCCGTAGCCCTTGACCGTGTGGGCCAGGATGACGGTGGGCTTGCCCTTGAACTCGGTGGCGGCCTTGTACGCGGCGTAGACCTTGTTGTAGTCGTGGCCGCCGCGCTTGAGGTTCCAGATCTSGTCGTCGGTCAGGTCCTGGACCATTTCCTTGGTCTGCGGGGTCTTGCCGAAGAAGTGCTCGCGGACGAACGCGCCGGACTCGGCCTTGTAGGTCTGGTAGTCGCCGTCGACGGTCTCGTTCATGATTTTGAC
>NZ_JBFTOC010000082.1:0-341 GCF_056397785.1 Arthrobacter sp. 05L421 | reverse complement strand
CGCATCCCCCGCGACCGGCTTATAAGTCGCGGCGGTCGCACCGATGATCGCCACACCGTTGGCTTTCCACTGATACGCCAAGGTCACCGGAGCCGGACCCCAAACACCAGGAACCGCGGTCAGGGTCGAACCGACCTGTGCGGTGCCCGTAAGCGTCGGAACCGGCGCCGTCAAAACCAGCGGCGCTGCCGCGACTGCCGCCGTCGCCGCGGACGTCTTCGCAGCGGTGGCATACCCGGCCTTAGTCCCGGTCACGGTGACCGTGACAGTCTTGCCCGCATCCCCCGCGACCGGCTTATAAGTCGCGGCGGTCGCACCGATGATCGCCACACCGTTGGCTT
>NZ_JBFTOC010000081.1:0-345 GCF_056397785.1 Arthrobacter sp. 05L421 | reverse complement strand
CGTACGTCGTGTTGGGCACGGTGCCGCCGGGCAGGGACCCGAGGGTCCCGGAGACCGTGGGCCGGTTGGCGTAGAAGGTGCCGGTTTCGGACCATGAGTCTGTTGCGGCCCGGACGTTGAGCGTGTTGGCGGATCCTGCGGAGGCCAGGCTGGTGGTGCGCAGGCGCAGGCTCGCG
Organism: Arthrobacter sp. 05L421; assembly: GCF_056397785.1. Taxonomy (NCBI): domain Bacteria; kingdom Bacillati; phylum Actinomycetota; class Actinomycetes; order Micrococcales; family Micrococcaceae; genus Arthrobacter; species Arthrobacter sp. 05L421. Next base: position 169 of record NZ_JBFTOC010000081.1, on the reverse strand, counting down.
CCCGTCAGGACCTGTCCGGCCGGGGCGGCCGGGAACTGGAACCGCAGGACTGCCGTGTTCTCGGGAGAGCCGTAGACGGCGAGCGAGCCGCTGGTGCCAAAGTCCGTGGTGGGCGCCGACGACGAGGTGTAGGTGTCCGCGGCCGGCGCCACCGCCACCACGGTCGGCG
>NZ_JBFTOC010000080.1:0-384 GCF_056397785.1 Arthrobacter sp. 05L421 | reverse complement strand
GATCGGCTCGTTGTAGACCGTGAGGTAGTACATCACGTTCCGCGACGGGTCGTTGTCGGCCGGGCCGGGACCGTACATCCGGTTGAGACCGTCGCGCATGATGACGCCGATCTCGTAGCCGTATGCCGGGTCGTAGGTGATGACGGCAGGGTTGGTSGCSGCRAGSATGGGGGAGTGCCCGTCCGCGTGCTGCAGGCCTTCGCCGGTCAGCGTGGTGCGGCCTGCGGTKGCGCCGATGATGAACCCGCGGGTCATCTGGTCGGCTGCTGCCCAGAAGGAATCGCCGGTGCGCTGGAACCCGAACATCGAGTAGAAGACGTAGACCGGGATGAGCGGTTCGCCGTGGGTGGCGTAGGACGTTCCGGCGGCGGTGAAGGCTGCCAC
>NZ_JBFTOC010000079.1:0-399 GCF_056397785.1 Arthrobacter sp. 05L421 | reverse complement strand
CGAGAGAACCATGAAAACCACCACCACACCCCCAAAAGGGCACAGCGACAGATCCAGGTTCATATTCTTGGAAATTGCTTCTTATAAAAGATGCTCGCGTCCACTATGTAGTTCTCAAACAACAACCCCGTACCACACACCCCACACACACAACCCGCAAGGGCCGATACGCGCATGATCGGTGCAGCCAGGAAACCAGAAACACACAAGCCCCACACCCCGCACCCCGCACCACCCTCCCCAAAGGGARGACAACACGGCCCGCGGGCCATGGTCCTGTTGCCTCAGGACCCAACAGTGTGCCAAACACTAAACCGCCGTTTCCCCCGCCGCACCGTTCCAGGACCCTCAAGAGGATCCGTACTGGGTGCCGCAGAAAACGCAGCGGCCGCTATTTGC
>NZ_JBFTOC010000078.1:0-404 GCF_056397785.1 Arthrobacter sp. 05L421 | reverse complement strand
GCAAATAGCGGCCGCTGCGTTTTCTGCGGCACCCAGTACGGATCCTCTTGAGGGTCCTGGAACGGTGCGGCGGGGGAAACGGCGGTTTAGTGTTTGGCACACTGTTGGGTCCTGAGGCAACAGGACCATGGCCCGCGGGCCGTGTTGTCTTCCCTTTGGGGAGGGTGGTGCGGGGTGCGGGGTGTGGGGCTTGTGTGTTTCTGGTTTCCTGGCTGCACCGATCATGCATGGTGGCTGTTCCTTCGGGGGCGGCTGGTGTGTGGGGTGTGTGGTACGGGGTTGTTGTTTGAGAACTACATAGTGGACGCGAGCATCTTTTATAAGAAGCAATTTCCAAGAATATGAACCTGGATCTGTCGCTGTGCCCTTTTGGGGGTGTGGTGGTGGTTTTCATGGTTCTCTCG
>NZ_JBFTOC010000077.1:0-404 GCF_056397785.1 Arthrobacter sp. 05L421 | reverse complement strand
GGGCAGCAGGCCTGCCGCGTTTTGCCGGACCGCGCCAATGCCGGGTAATCCGATCTGACCTTCGAACAGCTTCAGCCGCATTTCGTCCACGATGACCACCTCTCCGGAAAGCCTGGGTTCAGTCTCCCCGAAGTTCAGTCAACAGGACGCTTTCCATCTCGCGGTTATTGGCGATCAGGGTCTTCCGCTCGGCTTTCTGTTCCTCGGTCATCGGGCCTTTCTGGGCATGTGTGCCGCCGTCGTAGCGTTCGTACTTCGGGGTGAAGCCCAGGTCCTTCCAGCCGGTGATGACGGGGTTGGCTTTGTGCTGGCCCCGGTAGTCGGTGCTGATCAGGTAGGCGTTGGCGTCCTCGTCGGTGGCCGGTTCCCCGTCGGCCCGCTTCGCGGCCGAGACGTACAGGTTC
>NZ_JBFTOC010000076.1:0-409 GCF_056397785.1 Arthrobacter sp. 05L421 | reverse complement strand
TGTTTTTCTCTTATTTTATTAATTCTCTTTATAATTTAATTTTACTTGTAATTTTACACTTATTATATTATTATTTTTTATTTACTTTGATATTCTATTTACTTTTTGATATGTTTAGCGTATGTTCATGGATTTTTGCCTTTCAATTTATATGCTATATATATTTTTTATTATTTTTATATTTTGTTTTTGCATAAAAAAAGACTATAAACACTGTCATGTAAGCATTTATAGTCAATATCTTTCTTTTATCTATTCATATGTCCATGATAATTATAAGGTGTTCCACCTAATTCGTGATATCTTTCATACATATACGCACTAAGTTCGTCATAGGCGTTATTTAATCGTTTAAAGGCGTTTCTAGTACCTATATATTCCCTATCTTCTAACAAAGCCCTACGTGTGT
>NZ_JBFTOC010000075.1:0-410 GCF_056397785.1 Arthrobacter sp. 05L421 | reverse complement strand
GTTAAATGCGGGAGGACCCCCAACGTGGTTGGGGGTCCTCGACCGTTAATGGTGTTCCGGCGGTGACCTACTCTCCCACACCCTCCCGGGTGCAGTACCATCGGCGCTGTGGGTCTTAGCTTCCGGGTTCGGGATGGGACCGGGCGTTTCCCCCACGCTATGACCGCCGTAACCCTGTGTCCGCACCCGCCGCGGCCCKKKGGGCGTGGGGGTGGGAAAACTGGTGTTACAACATGTGCTCCGCGGACCGGGRTCCGCGGGTGTGGTGTTGTTATTTTGTTGTCGGTTCTCAAGCAACGGGTTTGTTGTTTGGGAACCACATAGTGGACGCAAGCAGTCTTGTTTCTTTGTACCACCCCTGGTGCGAACCCCTTTTGAAACGGGTTCGCGGGGTGGTGTGTGGTGTAAGT
>NZ_JBFTOC010000074.1:0-423 GCF_056397785.1 Arthrobacter sp. 05L421 | reverse complement strand
GCGCATCGCGGTGAGCAACGACCGGACGACGATCGGACGGCCCTCGGCGGCGGCCAGCTCCTCCCCTTCGCGGAAGCCGGCGTCGACCTCCTCGACGACCTGCTCGAGCCTCAGCCCACCCTCCAGATGCTGCTCGGGGGCGTAGCGGGACTCGGCGTAGACGACGCCGTCGCGGGCGAGGTCGAGCACCGACTCGCGGGCCACGCGCCGCAGCGCGGGCGCGGTCTGCATGACGCCGACCGTGTGCGCGAAGGTCTCGAGGTAGCGCTCCAGCGACCCGGAGTCCGCGGACTCGCGGAACCACCGCGCCAGCCCCTCGGCGGTCCGGTCGGCACCGCTCACCGGCAGCTCGTGGCCGACCTCGTCGGCGATCTCCAGGACCGTGGCCGGTCGCAGGCCCCCGTCGAGGTGGTCGTGCAGCAC
>NZ_JBFTOC010000073.1:0-448 GCF_056397785.1 Arthrobacter sp. 05L421 | reverse complement strand
CCGGGGTGCCGTTTGGGGGTCGGGAGCGGTGTTCTGCCGCGGATTTCCGGGGTTGCGGGGTGGTGGGGCCGTGGCCGGGGGTGGAGTTGCGGTGGGGCGTGGGTGGGTGTATTGTTTTCTAAGTCGCCGAGAGGGAGACCAGCGAGAAGCTGGGAACCGGAGGCGGCCAATCCCCTAAATTTCAAGACCGGATCTGGTCGGCGTTTTGTGCGCTCCGGGTTCGGGCGGGGCGGGTCGGATGGTTTGTGGGTCGCGGAAACGTTGATTTGCAAAGTGTTCCGGACTCGGGTAAGTTTGAAAAGTTGCTCCGGAGCGATCCTYGACTGTAGTGGTTGTGGTGGTGCCGGGTGTGTCTGTTGTTTGAGAACTCAATAGTGTGCCAAGTTTGTTGATACCAATTTATTGTATTGAATTGGTTGAATTGACCAGGTTGCGCCATCCCGTGGTG
>NZ_JBFTOC010000072.1:0-523 GCF_056397785.1 Arthrobacter sp. 05L421 | reverse complement strand
TCGTTCGGCAGGAACTGGCGGATCTGGTCCGGCACGGCCTTCATGTAGTCCGTGACTGCCACGATCGGGCCGGTGGCGCCGGCGAGCTGCTGCGTCACGAACGGGACGCGGGCGGGCTGGCCGGGGTTAAGGAAGGCGTCTTCCTCGGCGGCCATGGCGTCGCGGCGCAGTTCGGTCCAGGAGGTCACGGACCAGACATCGGCTGAGACGCCCCAGTCCTCGGCGAGGACCCGCTGGGCTTCGAGGGCCCAGGGAACAGACACACCCGAGGCCAGGATCTGCGTGCGCGGGCCGTCAATCTTGGCCGGCGCCAGCAGATAGATGCCCTTGACGATGCCCTCGACATCGAGTTCCGCCGGTGCCGGCGGCTGTAGGATCGGCTCGTTGTAGACCGTGAGGTAGTACATCACGTTCCGCGACGGGTCGTTGTCGGCCGGGCCGGGACCGTACATCCGGTTGAGACCGTCGCGCATGATGACGCCGATCTCGTAGCCGTATGCCGGGTCGTAGGTGATGACGGCAG
>NZ_JBFTOC010000071.1:0-523 GCF_056397785.1 Arthrobacter sp. 05L421 | reverse complement strand
TCGTTCGGCAGGAACTGGCGGATCTGGTCCGGCACGGCCTTCATGTAGTCCGTGACTGCCACGATCGGGCCGGTGGCGCCGGCGAGCTGCTGCGTCACGAACGGGACGCGGGCGGGCTGGCCGGGGTTAAGGAAGGCGTCTTCCTCGGCAGCGAGCCCGTCGCGGCGGAGCTCGTTCCAGGAGGTCACGGACCAGACATCGGCTGAGACGCCCCAGTCCTCGGCGAGGACCCGCTGGGCTTCGAGGGCCCAGGGAACAGACACACCCGAGGCCAGGATCTGGCTCTTGGGTCCTTCCACGTCCGACGCCGACACCCGGTAGATGCCTTTCAGCACACCGTTGACGTCAAGGTTCTCGGGTTCGGCCGGCTGGACGATCGGCTCGTTGTAGACCGTGAGGTAGTACATCACGTTCCGCGACGGGTCGTTGTCGGCCGGGCCGGGACCGTACATCCGGTTGAGACCGTCGCGCATGATGACGCCGATCTCGTAGCCGTATGCCGGGTCGTAGGTGATGACGGCAG
>NZ_JBFTOC010000070.1:0-563 GCF_056397785.1 Arthrobacter sp. 05L421 | reverse complement strand
CAATCACGACCTGGATCGAAAGGACCTACCACCGCCGGCGACGGCAAAGACGGCTGGGAAAACTCACGCCCATCGAATATGAAACAATCAACCGGACCGCGCTCACAGCGGCCTAAGACCCCGAGTCAACAAAAGCCGGGGCAGTCCCTCTTTGCCCATGCTGTACCCGGACAGCACGGACCGGTGGGGGCGGAGGCGGAGCCGTGCACCATTACCTGTTTGCCAGGTCTTCAACCGCGCCAGGATGTCCTGACATCAAAGGCAGGCCTAGGATTGCGCCTTGGCGTCCCCGGTGGACGACCGACCTCTCCACCCTTCATCTATTCCCTCCGCCGGAGGGAATTTTTTTGCACGCAGCGAGCAAGTGTTTTGGCCGCTCTAGTTGTACTGCGCCGGGACGTTGTTGACATGTAGGGCTTGAAAACGAGGAGGACCTCCGGGCTAAGTGGAGCTGTCTAGTTCACACACTTTGCGCTCGGAGGTCCTCGTGTCCCACGTTAATGCCCGGTTGACGGTTCATGGAAGGCTCCTGATCGTTGACCGGGTGGCCGCCGGCCGCCCGG
>NZ_JBFTOC010000069.1:0-574 GCF_056397785.1 Arthrobacter sp. 05L421 | reverse complement strand
CGGTGCTGTGGCTGGGCCCGGCAGAATTCCTGCTCGTGGCCCCCGCGGAATCCCACGAAAGCCTGGGCGGCGAGCTCCCCCGGGGGCTCATCACGGCACTGGCGGACGGCCAGGGCCAGGTGGTGGACCTGTCCGCCAACCGCACCACGCTCGAACTCTCCGGCCCCCGCGCCCGTGCCGTCTTGGAGAAAGGCTGCGCGCTGGACCTGCACCCCCGGGTCTTCAAGACCGGGACGGCGCTGTCCACGGAAATCGGCGGCATCCCCGCCATTTTGTGGAAGACCGCGGACCAGACCTACCGGATCTTCCCGCGGGCATCGTTTGCGGAGTTCCTGGGCCGCTGGCTCCTTGATGCCATGCGCGAATATGCGTCCACCGAGGTCCCCTGATGGCGCTTAGCGTCCTGGACCTGTTTTCCGTTGGCATCGGGCCGTCGTCTTCCCACACGGTCGGCCCGATGCGGGCGGCCAAGCGGTTCGCGGACGGGCTAAAAAGCGACGGGCAGCTGAGCTCTACCACCAGGGTGCAGGCCGAGCTGTTCGGTTCCCTCGGCGCCACCGGCCGGGGCCACGGT
>NZ_JBFTOC010000068.1:0-576 GCF_056397785.1 Arthrobacter sp. 05L421 | reverse complement strand
CGGTGCTGTGGCTGGGCCCGGCAGAATTCCTGCTCGTGGCCCCCGCGGAATCCCACGAAAGCCTGGGCGGCGAGCTCCCCCGGGGGCTCATCACGGCACTGGCGGACGGCCAGGGCCAGGTGGTGGACCTGTCCGCCAACCGCACCACGTTTGAACTCACCGGACCGCGGTCCCGCGCCATGCTGGAGAGGGGCTGCTCCCTCGACCTCTACCCGTCAGTGTTCAAGACCGGGACGGCGTTGTCCACGGAAATCGGCGGCATCCCCGCCATTTTGTGGAAGACCGCGGACCAGACTTACCGGATCTTCCCGCGGGCATCGTTTGCGGAGTTCCTGGGCCGCTGGCTCCTTGATGCCATGCGCGAATATGCGTCCACCGAGGTCCCCTGATGGCGCTTAGCGTCCTGGACCTGTTTTCCGTTGGCATCTCGGGCCGTCGTCTTCCCACACGGTCGGCCCGATGCGGGCGGCCAAGCGGTTCGCGGACGGGCTAAAAAGCGACGGGCAGCTGAGCTCTACCACCAGGGTGCAGGCCGAGCTGTTCGGTTCCCTCGGCGCCACCGGCCGGGGCCACGGT
>NZ_JBFTOC010000067.1:0-577 GCF_056397785.1 Arthrobacter sp. 05L421 | reverse complement strand
AGCGCGACCTTGAACGCCTCGCGGTAGTTGATCAGGCCCGATTCCATCGGGGCGGGCATCGCGACGTAGGTGTCCCGGGCGACGTCCTCGTCGCGGATGTAGTTCTTCATGTGCCAGTAGTTCGAGTACGGCAGGGTCTTGGCGACCATCTCGCGCCAGTCCTCGATGGGGCGGTGGAGCCGGATGAGGTTGCCGATATCCGGGTTGATGCCGACGTTGGCCAGGCCGATGTCCTGGACCAGCTGGACCGAGGAGTCCGCGGTGCCGAGGTAGGTGTCCTCGTACATCTCCAGGGACAGCAGGACGCCGACYTCGGCCGCGTGCCGGCCCAGTTCCCGCAGGCGGGACACGGCCTTGCCCCAGGTTTCCTTGTCCCCGACCGGGTCCTTGTAGCCCTCCAGGGTCCAGAACCAAAGCTGCTTCTGCTGCTCGGCGGTGATGGCCTGGTGCAGCCCGAAGGAGACCACCTCACAGCCGAGCTCTGCGGCGGCGTCGATGGTGCGGTGGCTGTAGGCCAGGTTCGCCTCCCAGTTCCCTTCCTCGATCACGCTGCGGCGGATGGCGGAGATGACGGGGA
>NZ_JBFTOC010000066.1:0-606 GCF_056397785.1 Arthrobacter sp. 05L421 | reverse complement strand
CGACGTTATCTTGGGCAGCGTTCCGGGAGTTACGGCCGAACCCGGAATTTCCCCGCTGGTCTCCGAAGCGGTCGAGCGGCTGCGGACGGCCATAAATGTCATAGCCCGCAGGGACACTTGATTCATGGAAGGCACTCAGGGGCCCGATGTGGTTCCGGCAGATTCGGCACCGGCAACGACTGCGACGGTCGCGGACTTGGCCACGCTCCTGACCGGCCTCCCGGCCCCTGACAGCGCCGCTGCCCTGATCGATGAGATCCGGGAACTCGAAGACCTGAAATCCGCCATGGCAGCCCGACAGGCACGGCACGCCGTCGCACTGGATCTGTCCCAGCGCCGCGCCCAGGCCGCCGCCGGGATCCCCGCCGAGCAGCTCGGCGCCGGGATCGGCGCGCAGATCGCCCTCGCCCGGCACGAATCCCCCGCCAAGGGCGGCCGGCTCCTGGGCCTCGCCAAAGCCCTCGTGGCCGAGATGCCGCACACCCTCGCCGCGCTCGAATCCGGGCAGCTGAACGAATGGCGCGCCACCCTGCTCGTGCGCGAAACCGCGTGCCTGACCGCCGCGGACCGGTCCGCCGTCGACGAACACCTCGCACCCGACACCGG
>NZ_JBFTOC010000065.1:0-717 GCF_056397785.1 Arthrobacter sp. 05L421 | reverse complement strand
ATGGTCGCCAAGACCCTGCCGTACTCGAACTACTGGCACATGAAGAACTACATCCGCGACGAGGACGTCGCCCGGGACACCTACGTCGCGATGCCCGCCCCGATGGAATCGGGCCTGATCAACTACCGCGAGGCGTTCAAGGTCGCGCTGTCCGTCGGTTTCCAGGGCATCCTGTGCACCGAGCACTACGGCGGCGACGGCCTGTCCGTCACGGCCAGCAACCAGGACTACCTCCGCCGCCACGTCCTGCCCAAGACCGACGGCTACGCCCTCGGCCAGAGCCAGGTGGCACAGGGCCGGCAACAGCCCGCCGGTACCCATCAGAACTGATTGCCCCCGACGGATTCAATGAGGAACCATGACTCAGATCTTCGACAATCCCGCTGATTTCGCGGATGGGGCACTGGACGGCTTCGTGGCGGCCAACCGCGGCTACGTGGCCCGTGTCGACGGCGGCGTGGTCCGCTCCACCGAGGTCCCGGCCGGGCAGGTCGCCCTGGTCATCGGTGGCGGCTCCGGGCACTACCCGGCCTTCGCCGGCCTCGTCGGGCCCGGCCTGGCCACCGGATCGGCGTGCGGGAACATGTTCGCCTCGCCCGCGGCCGGGCAGGTCTACCGGGTGGCCAGGGCCGCGAACGCCGGCGGCGGGGTGCTGCTGAGCTACGGCAACTACGCCGGTGACGTGCTGCACTTCGGCCAGGCCCAGCTGCGCCTGAA
>NZ_JBFTOC010000064.1:0-757 GCF_056397785.1 Arthrobacter sp. 05L421 | reverse complement strand
CGGGGCGGCCGGGAACTGGAACCGCAGGACTGCCGTGTTCTCGGGAGAGCCGTAGACGGCGAGCGAGCCGCTGGTGCCAAAGTCCGTGGTGGGCGCCGACGACGAGGTGTAGGTGTCCGCGGCCGGCGCCACCGCCACCACGGTCGGCGGGGATGTCGACTGGATCGTGGCGGTTGCTTCGTTGGACGGCGGGCTGGTGTTTCCGGCGGCGTCCTGGGCTGTGACGCGGTAGTACCAGGTTCCGGCGGGCCGGTTCGGGTCGCTGTAGCTGGTTCCGGTGGCGTCAGCGATTTTGGTCGAAGTGGTGGGCGCGAAGCTGGCTGAGCTTGACCGGTGGATGGTGTAGCCGGCTACCCCGACGTTATCGGTGGCTGCTGTCCAGGTCAGTGCGATGGCCGACCCGGCTGCGGATGCCGACAAGGATCCGGGCGCACTCGGTGCGGTGGTGTCGGCCGGGGCGGAATCGGTGTAGGTGAGGTTGAGGACGGGGCGCAGTGAGGCGGAGGCCTGGAGTGACCAGAACCATGAGCTGTCGGTGCCGGTGCCGGTCAGGGCGAGCGTTCTCGACCCGGTCCAGCCGGAGATCTGGCTGGTGTCGAGGGTGATGTCGTACGTCGTGTTGGGCACGGTGCCGCCGGGCAGGGACCCGAGGGTCCCGGAGACCGTGGGCCGGTTGGCGTAGAAGGTGCCGGTTTCGGACCATGAGTCTGTTGCGGCCCGGACGTTGAGCGTGTTGGCGGATCCTGCGGAGGCCAGG
>NZ_JBFTOC010000063.1:0-770 GCF_056397785.1 Arthrobacter sp. 05L421 | reverse complement strand
GGGGTGTTCCCTAACTGGACGTAAAGCGGCTGGTGGGGCAGGTTAGGGCAACATGACCCCGTTCCCTGCGGTGCCGTTCGCCACAACTTTGATCAGGCTGGTCCTACCGCGTTCTCAGCTGGATCGAGTAGTTCGAAATTGAATATGCAGGCAACCAGTAACGGCCGCGCGGACCATTGCTGGGGGCCACTGACTTGTCTATCGATCAGGTTGCATCTGAGTGCGGCTTCGGCAGCGCCGGGACCGTGAGGCAAAACTTCGCAACATGCTTCTCTACAACCCCACAGAATGTAGATGCCGCTTCGCCGGCGATCGAAAGTGGGACTCTGAACCATCCTGAGGTTTGAGGACACGATCAGGTGGTGAGGTGCATACGCCGGCGCGGCTGGTCATGTGAAAAGTCGTTCCGCTTGTTCGTGCACGAAAATCTGCAGTCAGCGACCGTGGCCCTCGCCGCTATTCAACATGGGCTGGTAAATTGCAGTTGTGTCTCTTATATCTGACGGCCCCTTGACTCTGCGCGAGCGGAAGAAGCGCCAGACCATGGAAAGCGTTTTGGCTGTCGCTCGTGAAATGCTCTCCGAAAAGGAGTACGACAGCATCACGACCAAGGAAGTGGCCGCCAGGGCCGGCATCGGCGAGGCAACGCTCTTCCGTTACGTGGTCAACAAAAAGAACCTCTTCCTCCTCATCTACGAGGAGTTCTTCAACGACGTGCTGCAAGCCTGCCTGGACGAGGACGCCAAAGACACCACCGAGAACGGCACGGC
>NZ_JBFTOC010000062.1:0-788 GCF_056397785.1 Arthrobacter sp. 05L421 | reverse complement strand
ATGATGAACCCGCGGGTCATCTGGTCGGCTGCTGCCCAGAAGGAATCGCCGGTGCGCTGGAACCCGAACATCGAGTAGAAGACGTAGACCGGGATGAGCGGTTCGCCGTGGGTGGCGTAGGACGTTCCGGCGGCGGTGAAGGCTGCCACAGAACCGGCCTCGTTGATGCCGGCGTGCACGATCTGGCCGGAGATGGACTCCTTGTACGCCAGGACGAGCTCGCGGTCCACGGAGAGGTAATTCTGGCCGTTCGGGTTGTAGATCTTCGCCGTCGGGAAGAACGCGTCCATGCCGAAGGTGCGGGCCTCATCCGGAATGATCGGCACAATCCGCTTGCCGAACTCCTTGTCCCGCATGAGGTCCTTGAGCAGGCGGACAAACGCCATGGTGGTGGCGGCGTGCTGCTTGCCGGAGCCGCGGTTCGCGACTTCGTATGCCTTCTCATCCGGGAGGGTGACGTCCACGTGCTTGGAGCGGCGTTCGGGGACGAATCCGCCGAGTTCCTTGCGGCGGCCCATGAGGTACTGGATTTCCGGGGAGTCCATGCCGGGGTGGTAGTACGGCGGGCGGTAGAGGTCCGCTTCGAGCTGGTCGTCCGTGATCGGGATGCGCAGGTGGTCGCGGAAGGCCTTGAGGTCGGCGAGGGTGAGTTTCTTCATCTGGTGGGTCGCGTTGCGGCCCTCGAAGTGCGTGCCCAGCCCGTAGCCCTTGACCGTGTGGGCCAGGATGACGGTGGGCTTGCCCTTGAACTCGGTGGCGGCCTTGTACGCGGCGTAGACCTTGTTGTA
>NZ_JBFTOC010000061.1:0-788 GCF_056397785.1 Arthrobacter sp. 05L421 | reverse complement strand
TACAACAAGGTCTACGCCGCGTACAAGGCCGCCACCGAGTTCAAGGGCAAGCCCACCGTCATCCTGGCCCACACGGTCAAGGGCTACGGGCTGGGCACGCACTTCGAGGGCCGCAACGCGACCCACCAGATGAAGAAACTCACCCTCGCGGACCTCAAGGCCTTCCGCGACCACCTGCGCATCCCGATCACGGACGACCAGCTCGAAGCGGACCTCTACCGCCCGCCGTACTACCACCCCGGCATGGACTCCCCGGAAATCCAGTACCTGATGGGCCGCCGCAAGGAACTCGGCGGATTCGTCCCCGAACGCCGGGCGGACCATGTGCCCGTGGAGCTTCCCGATCCCGCAACCTATGAGGTTGCCAGGAGAGGATCCGGGAAGCAGCAGGCCGCCACCACCATGGCGTTCGTGCGCCTGCTCAAGGACCTGCTCCGGGATAAGAAGTTCGGACACCGCATCGTCCCGATCGTGCCGGATGAATCCCGCACGTTCGGCATGGACGCGTTCTTCCCCTCGGCGAAGATCTACAACCCGGACGGCCAAGGCTACCTGTCCGTGGACAGGGATTTGGTCCTTGCCTACAAGGAATCGGCCCAGGGCCAGCTGATCCACCCGGGCATCAACGAGGCCGGGGCAGTGGCAGCCTTCACCGCCGCCGGAACGTCCTACGCCACCCACGGCGAACCGCTCATCCCGGTCTACGTCTTCTACTCGATGTTCGGGTTCCAGCGCACCGGCGATTCCTTCTGGGCAGCAGCCGACCAGATGACCCGCGGGTTCATCAT
>NZ_JBFTOC010000060.1:0-811 GCF_056397785.1 Arthrobacter sp. 05L421 | reverse complement strand
ATGGTCGCCAAGACCCTGCCGTACTCGAACTACTGGCACATGAAGAACTACATCCGCGACGAGGACGTCGCCCGGGACACCTACGTCGCGATGCCCGCCCCGATGGAATCGGGCCTGATCAACTACCGCGAGGCGTTCAAGGTCGCGCTCTCCGTCGGTTTCCAGGGCATCCTGTGCACCGAGCACTACGGCGGCGACGGCCTGTCCGTCACGGCCAGCAACCAGGACTACCTCCGCCGCCACGTCCTGCCCAAGACCGACGGCTACGCCCTCGGCCAGAGCCAGGTGGCACAGGGCCAGCAACAGCCCGCAACCACGGCGCTCGCCAGCGTCTAACGCAGGCGCCCGATACCGGGCTTGGTGCGGCCGTCAAGCCATTTGGGGGGGCGGCCGCACCACCCCAGATCTCTACCCAAAGCATTACTTCTCCAACACGGATTCAATGAGGAACCATGACTCAGATCTTCGACAATCCCGCTGATTTCGCGGATGAGGCACTGGACGGCTTCGTGGCGGCCAACCGCGGCTACGTGGCCCGTGTCGACGGCGGCGTGGTCCGCTCCACCGAGGTCCCGGCCGGGCAGGTCGCCCTGGTCATCGGTGGCGGCTCGGGGCACTACCCGGCCTTCGCCGGCCTCGTCGGGCCCGGCCTGGCCACCGGCTCGGCGTGCGGGAACATGTTCGCCTCGCCCGCGGCCGGGCAGGTCTACCGGGTGGCCAGGGCCGCGAACGCCGGCGGCGGGGTGCTGCTGAGCTACGGCAACTACGCCGGTGACGTGCTGCACTTCGGCCAGGCCCAGCTGCGCCTGAA
>NZ_JBFTOC010000059.1:0-827 GCF_056397785.1 Arthrobacter sp. 05L421 | reverse complement strand
CCGACCGGGGAGATGTCGGTGGGGCCGTGGAAACCGGACTTGACCTGGTACTGCGCGGCGAAGTCCATCACCTTCTTCAACGGGCTGATCCCGCCGAAGTGGGTCGAGGCGGCCCGGACGTAGTCGATCAGCTGTTCCTTGATCAGGGTCTGGTAGTCATAGACRGTGTTGAAGATCTCCCCGATCGCCAGCGGGGTGGTGGTGTGCGCCCGGACCAGGCGCAGCGCCTCCTGGTTCTCGGCCGGGGTGCAGTCCTCCAGCCAGAACAGGTCATAGGGCTCCAGCGCCTTGCCCAGCTTCGCGGCCTGGATCGGGGTCATCCGGTGGTGCCCGTCATGCAGCAACGGGATYTCCGGGCCGAACTCGTTCCGGACCGCCTCGAACACCGTCGGCAGGTGCCGSAGGTAGGCCCGGGTGTCCCAGTCCTCCTCCTGCGGGAACGCGCCCCGCCCGGCCGGTTCGTAGTCGTACCGCTCCCCCGAGGCCTGGGCCTGCGCCGCGACCCCGTACACGGCCTTGATCCCCGGGACCGCGGTCTGGATCCGGATCGACTTGTAGCCGAGCTCCAGGTGCTCGCGGACCGAATCGAAGAGCGAGGGCAGGTCCGCGCCGGACGCGTGCCCGTAGGCCCGCAGCCCGTTCCGGGACGCCCCGCCGAGGAGCTGGTAGACCGGCATCCCGGCCAGCTTGCCCTTGATGTCCCACAGCGCCATGTCCACCGCGGCGATCGCGGCCATCGTCACCGGGCCCCGGCGCCAGTACGAGGACCGGTACAGGAACTGCCAGGTGTCCTCGATCCGGTGCGGGTCCTTCCCGATCAGCAGCTG
>NZ_JBFTOC010000058.1:0-1043 GCF_056397785.1 Arthrobacter sp. 05L421 | reverse complement strand
CTCCGCAAGCTTCGCCAGCAGCCAAAACAACGGGGGGAGAGGGGACGCTGGCCGGTCACCACGAGCCGCCCCCCTCACCGGCGAAACTTCTTGGTCCGCGCCCGCACCCGTCTCCAGCCGCCGCTTGACAGACATAGAAGCGTCGGGGGAGAGGGGAAGCTGGCCGGTCACCACAGCCGCCCCACCCACCGGAATCCTCTGCAAAAGGAGCAACACCATGAACACCGCACCCACCCTCGAAATGCTCGACCCGGCCACCCTGACCGTGGACATCAACGTCCGCAAAGACGCCGCCCTGACCGCCGATTTCATTGCCAGCATCAAAGAGCACGGCGTGATGGAACCCGTCATCGCCCACCGCAGGGACGACGGGACCGTGCATGTCCTGATGGGACAGCGCCGCACCCGGGCCGCCGTGGAAGCCGCCCGGCCCCTGATTCCGGTGATGATCATCGAGTCCCCCGAGGAAGCCGAACGGATCGTGACGCAGGTCGTGGAGAACATCCAGCGCGCCGAACTGACCGAAGCGGACGAAGCCGACGCCTACCACCAACTGTCCCTGATCGGCGTCTCAGCCGCCGCGATCGCCAAGAAGACCGGGCGGACCAAGACCACCGTGGAAGGGGCGCTGAAGGCCAAGTCCTCGAGCGCCGGAGCCGCCGCCCTGGGCAAGGGATACACCATCGATGAAGCGCTCATCATGGCCGAATTTGAAGGGAACCAGGACGCCACGGCGGAATTAGAGTCCGTGATCGCGGACGAACCCGACCAGCTCCTGCACGTCGCGCAGCTCCTGCGGGACCGCCGCGACCGCGCCGCCGCCCTCGCCGCACTAATCGCCGAGTTCGAGGCGCAGGGCAAGACCGTCGTCGCGGACGCCGGGCACTACTCCAACGAAGAGAACCTGTACGTCTCGGCCGCGAAGCGGGCCGACGGGGAACCGGCCACCGACGAGGACGCCAACGCCTACCTGATCAGCACCGACTACCGGGGCCAGCACAAAGCCAACCCCGTCATCACCGGCTGGAAGGACCTGGGCTTCA
>NZ_JBFTOC010000057.1:0-1045 GCF_056397785.1 Arthrobacter sp. 05L421 | reverse complement strand
TGAAGCCCAGGTCCTTCCAGCCGGTGATGACGGGGTTGGCTTTGTGCTGGCCCCGGTAGTCGGTGCTGATCAGGTAGGCGTTGGCGTCCTCGTCGGTGGCCGGTTCCCCGTCGGCCCGCTTCGCGGCCGAGACGTACAGGTTCTCTTCGCTGGAGTAGTTCCCGGCGTCCTCCACGATCCTCTTGCCCTCCGCCTCGAGCTCGGCGATGAGTGCGGCGAGGGCTGCGGCGCGGTCGCGGCGGTCCCGCAGCATCTGCGCGGCGTGCAGGAGCTGATCGGGTTCGTCCGCGATCACGGATTCCAGTTCCTCGGTCGCGTCCTGGTTCCCTTCAAATTCGGCCATGATGAGCGCTTCATCGATGGTGTATCCCTTGCCCAGGGCGGCGGATCCGGCGCTCGAGGACTTGGCCTTCAGCGCACCTTCCACGGTGGTCTTGGTGCGCCCGGTCTTCTTGGCGATCGCGGCGGCTGAGACGCCGATCAGGGACAGTTGGTGGTAGGCGTCGGCTTCGTCCGCTTCGGTCAGTTCGGCGCGCTGGATGTTCTCCACGACCTGGGTCACGATGCGTTCGGCTTCCTCGGGGGTCTCGATGATCATCACCGGGATGCTGGTGCGCCCGGCTTCAACGGCGGCGCGGGTGCGGCGCTGTCCCATCAGGACATGCACGGTCCCGTCGTCTTTGCGGTGGGCGATGACGGGTTCCATCACGCCGTGTTCGGCAATGCTCGCAATGAAGTCCGGGGTCAGGGCGGCGTCTTTGCGGACGTTGATGTCCACGGTCAGGGTGGCGGGGTCGAGCATTTCGAGGGTGGGTGTGGTGTTCATGGTGTTGCTCCTTTGTGCCCAAGGATTCGGTGGGTGGGGCGGCTCAGGTGACCGGCCAGCGTCCCCTCTCCCCCCGACGCTTCTATGTCTGTCAAGCGGCGGCTGGAGACGGGTGCGGGCGCGGACCAAGAAGTTTCGCCGGTGAGGGGGGCGGCTCGTGGTGACCGGCCAGCGTCCCCTCTCCCCCCGTTGTTTTGGCTGCTGGCGAAGCTTGCGGAG
>NZ_JBFTOC010000056.1:0-1243 GCF_056397785.1 Arthrobacter sp. 05L421 | reverse complement strand
GGGACTGCCCCCGGTTTTGTTGACTCCTTGACCTAGCGAGCTTGTGCTCGTGGAAGGATGTTGACCATGCCCACGGCTTATGGGGCGGAGTTCCGCCAGGATGTTATTGATGTGGCCCGCAAGGGCGAAGCGCCGCTGGCGCAGATTGCCAAGGATTTCGGGCTGTCGGTCACGACGCTGAAACGGTGGATTGCCATCGCCGAACGTAAAGAATCCGGGGCCGGCCCGGCAGCGGCGGAGTCGGCCGAGA
Organism: Arthrobacter sp. 05L421; assembly: GCF_056397785.1. Lineage (NCBI taxonomy): Bacteria > Bacillati > Actinomycetota > Actinomycetes > Micrococcales > Micrococcaceae > Arthrobacter > Arthrobacter sp. 05L421. The sequence goes on along the minus strand of NZ_JBFTOC010000056.1, from coordinate 993 downwards.
TGCGGGAGCTGAAGAAACGCAACCGCCTGCTGGAGCAGGAGAACGAGATTCTGCGCCGGGCTGCCGCCTATCTGGCGAGGGACATCAACCCAAAATGATCTACCCGCTGGTCACGGATCTTGCCGCCGACGGAGTTCCCGTGGCGGTGACCTGCAGGGTGTTGAAGTTCAGCAAGCAAGGCTATTACCGGTGGCGGTCCAGCCCCGTGACGGACCGAGACTGGGTCGATGCGCACCTGGTCAACGCCGCCCGGGACATCCATGCCGACGATCCGGCGTTCGGGTACCGTTTCATCGCCGACGAGCTCCCCGGGAGGGGCATCATGGCGGGCGAGAACAGGGTCCAGCGCTTGTGCAGGGACCACGGCATCTGGTCGGTCTTCTCCAAGAAGCGGGGCCCGAACCGGAAACCGGGGCCACCGGTCCACGATGACCTGGTGGAGCGGGACTTCACCGCCGAGGCGCCGAACGAGCTGTGGCTGACCGACATCACGGAGCATCCCACTGCCGAGGGGAAGCTCTACCTCTGCGCGGTGAAGGACGTCTATTCCGGCAGGATCGTCGGGTACTCGATGGACTCCCGGATGAAATCCTCACTGGCCGTCGCCGCACTGGAGAACGCGGTGCGGACACGCCGCCCGGTGGGGACCGTGGTGCACTCGGACCGCGGCTCCCAGTTCCGGTCCCGCCGCTTCGTCGAATCGCTCCGGCACCACGGGCTGACAGGCTCGATGGGCAGGGTAGGCGCGTGCGCGGACAATGCCGCGATGGAATCGTTCTTCTCACTGCTCCAGAAGAACGTCCTGGACAGTCAGCGGTGGACCACCAGGCAGGGACTCCGGCTGGCAATCACGACCTGGATCGAAAGGACCTACCACCGCCGGCGACGGCAAAGACGGCTGGGAAAACTCACGCCCATCGAATATGAAACAATCAACCGGACCGCGCTCACAGCGGCCTAAGACCCCGAGTCAACAAAAGCCGGGGCAGTCCC
>NZ_JBFTOC010000055.1:0-1268 GCF_056397785.1 Arthrobacter sp. 05L421 | reverse complement strand
GGCAAAGTCATATGGTCGTAGCAACGCTCTGATTGATGGAGCGTTTTATGGTCAAGCTGTTTCCTCCGAATACCCGCACCGACTTCGTTGACATGGTGTGTGGCGGGATGTCGATACTCGCCGCGGCCCGGCGTGTCGGGGTCATGCATGGGACCGGAAGGCGGTGGTGGGCGCAGTCTGGCCAGATGATGGCTGTGAACATGGGGGCTGTCGGCGGTCTTGCGGACCCGGCGCCGACGGTGGACGGTCCGGGCGGCCGGGCGTTGAATCTGGCTGAGCGGGGGATGATCCAGATGGGCCTGCGCAGCGGACTTAGTTACGCCAGGATCGGTGAGATGATCGGCCGGGACCGGTCCGTGGTCTGGCGGGAAGTGAACCGGAACACCAGCGCGGACCGGGTGTATTACGCCTCGGTTGCCCATACGAACGCTCATCAGGCCAGACGCCGGCCGAAGGCGTTGAAGCTCGTCCAGGATGAGGCGCTGTGCCGGCTGATCGGGGTGTGGATGGATGACGGGTGGAGCCCGAAACTGATCTCGGCGATGTTGGCCTTCTACTTCGCCGACGATCAGACTATGCAGGTGAGCCACGAAACGATCTACCAGGCCTTATATGTTCAATCCCGCGGAAGTCTGCGGGCAGATCTGGCGGAGAAGCTCAGCCTGAAGCGGAAGCAGCGGGTTCCCCACGCCGCGGACCGGACCAAGAACAGCCCGTACAAGGAGGCGTTCAAGATCAGTGAACGCCCGGCCGAAGTCCAGGACCGGGCCGTCCCCGGCCATTGGGAGGGCGACCTCATCATCGGCTGCGACGGGACGGCGATCGGCACGCTGGTGGAACGCTCGACCCGGTTCACGATCCTCCTCCACCTTCCCGGAGACCACACCGCTGAGACTGTCGCTGCCGCGATGATCCGGGAGATGGGCACGCTCCCGGATCACCTGCGCCGCTCGATCACCTGGGACCGCGGCACCGAACTCGCCGAGTACGCCCGGATCCAGACCGCCCTGGACACCACGCTCTACTTCTGCGATCCGCACTCGCCCTGGCAGCGCGGGACCAACGAGAACACCAACCGGCTCCTGCGGTTCTGGTTCGAGAAAGGCTCGGACCTCTCCGTTCACACCCCCGAGGACCTCCGGCAGGTCGCCGCGAAACTCAACCGCCGGCCCCGGCCCACCCTGAACCTGGAAACCCCAGCCAACCGGCTGAACCAGCTGCTGCACGCAGCCTAACCCCCTGCGTTGCTCCCACTGATTGACTTTGCC
>NZ_JBFTOC010000054.1:0-1535 GCF_056397785.1 Arthrobacter sp. 05L421 | reverse complement strand
TTCCCTGTGTGTCAGGCTGTTGTGTGACAGGTTCCCTGTTGCTGGAGCCGGTGCAGTGCGGGGAAAGGTCCATCATGGATTTCGTTATGCCTGTTCGTGTTTCGAACCGGAAGCACTTCACTACCGACCAGAAGCACGCGATGCTGGACGAGTACGACAAATGCCTCGAGTGGGGCTCTAAGGCCGCATTCATCAGGGCGGCACGCATCACCGAGGCCACCATGAACCGTTGGTGCCGCCAGCGGGAGGCCGGGGAGCTGAGGTCCAGATCGGACAACCTGGAGGAGGACCAGCGATTGAACGCGGGCGATAAGCAGTTGCTCAAACGGGTCTTGAAGGAAAACGAAATCCTCAAGGCCAAGCTGGCCCGGTCCGAGGCTGCCGTGGACATTCTGGGAAAAGCTTCCGCGCTCTTGGACGCGATGGCCAAGAGCGCGGCGGCGACGGATCCAAAAGTGGAGGAGCCGGAGCCGGGCCGGCCGGAGTGGCTGACGCCAAAACCTGGAAAGACATCGCCCTGAGCTTTGCCGGGAAACTGATCACGGCCGGCTGGTCCGCGGTGAAGGCCTGCGCCCTGGTAGGCGTTCACCGCACGGCCTGGTACCGGCATCTGAGCCCGCCTACGCGGCCGGGGATCATGGTGCCCCATCCCGACCGCGCCTACCCGAACCGGATCACCGAGGCCGAGGCCGACGCTTTCATGGAGCTGCTGAACTCCAGGGAATACGCCAACCTCTCCGTCACCCAGGCCTACTACCGGATGCTCGACGCGGGGCACTGTTTCTTTTCCATCGCCGCCGCCCACCGCATCGTGGCCCGGAACGGACAGAACGGCGACCGCCGCGAGCAGCGCACGGGCACCGGCCCCAAACGAGCCAAACCCATCATCCACGCGACCGCCCCGAACCAGCTCTGGAGCTGGGACATCACGATGCTCCACGGCCCGGGAAAACATACCTACCGGCTCTACGCGATCCTGGACGTCTTCTCCCGCAGAGTCGTCGGGCACCGCGTCGAACACACCGAAACGGCCGCCCTCGCCGCGGCACTGATCAACGGCGCGGTCACCGCAAACCGGCAGCACCCTGCCGTGCTCCACGCCGACAACGGCGCACCCATGCGCGCCGGCAGCACCCTCCAGCTAGCCCAGTCCCTGGGCATCACACTGTCCTACTCCCGCCCGCGGGTCTCCGACGACAACCCCTACTCGGAATCCCTGTTCAAGACAGTGAAATACGACCTGGACTTTCCCCGCCGATTCCAGGACCTCCAGCACGCCCGCGACTACATGGCGGCATTCTTCGTGGACTACAACGCCAACCACCGCCACAGCGGCCTGAACTACTACACGCCCGACACCGTCCACGAAGGACGAGTCGACCAGGCACGCCAACGCCGCCAAGCAACCCTCAACGCCTGCCACGCCCGGCACCCTCACCGCTACCGAAACAAACCCACCGCACCAGCCGCCCCGACCCACGCCGGCATCAACCACAAAACCAACCCGCTGTCACAAACAGCTTGATTCATTCCGA
>NZ_JBFTOC010000053.1:0-1560 GCF_056397785.1 Arthrobacter sp. 05L421 | reverse complement strand
CTAGACGATATGAAGTGTGGTGATCGCCTGACGTAGGACTGGAACCCCGGGTTCAAAGAGGTTCGTGGGTTGCCGGTCCACGGTCTGTTCCGCAATCTGGTGCGGGGTGTGGACTGGTAGAGCCACATTTGAACGTCTGGAGGTTCCAGCCATGAACAAGCGTACCTATGTCGGTTTGGATGTCCACGCGCGCAGCGCCAAGGGCTGCGCTATCGACGGTGAGACCGGCGAGATTCTGCGCCAGAGCCTGGCGGCCAACGATGCCGGGATCGCCGAATGGGTAGCCGGGCTGCCTGGCCCCGTCCTGGTTGTCTACGAGGCAGGTCCGACCGGATTCGGCCTGGCCCGGTGTCTGAATGCCGTCGGGATGGAATGTGTGGTCGCGGCGCCGTCCAAACTCCAGCGTCCGTCCGGGGACCGGGTGAAGACCGATGCCCGCGATGCTGAACATCTGGCCCGGTTGGCCCTGCTGGGGCAGATCACCCCGGTGCGGGTCCCGGGCCCTTCCCAGGAGGCGGCCCGGGATCTGGTCCGGGCCCGCGAGGACGTCCGGGCGGACCTGATGAGGGCCAGACACCGTGTCTCGAAGCTCCTGCTGCGTCACGGCCTCGTCTACTCCGGCGGCCATGCCTGGACCGACGCCCATCACACCTGGCTGCACCGGCAACACTTCGAAGACCCTGCCCTGCAGGCCGCCTACGAGGCCGGTCTGGAAATGGCGGAGCTGACGCTGGACCGTCGGAACCGGCTGGATGCGAAGATCGCCGCGATGGCGGCAACCGAGCCGTATGCCCCGGTGGTGCATGCCCTGATGTGTCTGCGCGGGATCTCGGTGCTGACCGCTTTCGGCCTCGCCGTGGAGATCGGCGACTGGACCCGCTTCACCGGCTCCACCATCGGCGCGTATCTGGGCCTGGTCCCCTCCGAGCACTCTTCCGGCGCCTCCCGGTCCCAGGGTGCGATCACCAAGACCGGAAACACCCACGCCCGCCGGCTGCTGGTCGAGGCGGCCTGGCACCACCGCCGCCCCTACAACAACGCCAGCCGCGACATGCGCTCCCGCTGGGACGCAGCCGACGAGGCTTCCCGCGTCCGCGGCCACCAGGGCAACCACCGGCTGCACCGGAAATGGGAGCAATTCGAAGCCCGGCACAAACGCCGGGTCATCGCGAACGTCGCCATCGCCCGCGAACTGGCCGGCTGGTGCTGGTCCCTCGCGGCCCCCGTCCAACAGGAGCACCCATGGACGAATGACTAGACGTGCCGTTCCCGGCCCCGCCCGGACGGCTTGGCAGCGTGGAGGAGACCCGCGACACAGCTATGGACAACCGGTACCCACCGGTGACGCCCGACATTGCTAGACCAGCGGCACCCCTCCAGCCGAACACCTCGTCCTGCGGTAACCAACCCGCGCATATCAGTCTGACAGCGCCGTCGTTCACGACGCGCCAGCCATCCAGATCAGGCCAGGGAACGGACACAAAAGAGCGGTCCAAGACAAACCAGCCTTGGACCGCTCACCCTTGCCCTCTTGACAAAGAACTCCTACATATCAGCTGT
>NZ_JBFTOC010000052.1:0-2067 GCF_056397785.1 Arthrobacter sp. 05L421 | reverse complement strand
GTCTTTGACGTCGGAGACGGCGGTGTGTCCTTCCTCCTTGACGTTTTCGGCAGCGTCGGCCGCGGTGCTCTTGACGTTTTCCATCGCGTCCCGGGCCGGTTCCTGCAGGCCCTGGGCGACGTCCTTAACGGCTTCGCCCAGCTGGTTCGTGACCGGTTCGGCCGCGCTCTTGAGCGACTGTGCCGCTTCCCTTTCCTTGGCGCTGGCCGGTATGAGGGAGCAGACGAGCAGGCCAGCGCCGAAGGCAATCAGTCCCACGGCAAGCGGGCTGCCCTGGGCTTTCACTGCCACCTTGTGGGGTGCATCGCCGATTGCGGAGCCGGCGTCCCCAAGGGTGGATCCGACGGCGGAGCCGGCGTCTCCGACCACGGAGCCCACGCTGTCCACGGCATCCTCGGCTGTTCCCATGATTTTGTCCTTCACGCCGAAGACGGCGTCTTTGACCTTGTCGGTCTGGCACTTTCCCTCGTCGCCGTCGCCGGCATTGCCGGTCTGAGTGCGCTCACACAGCTGCCGTTCGTGATCACCAAGCTCCCGGTCATCTTCTGGCCAGATCTTCTGGGCGGAATCATCGCCGCTGTCGTCACAGCCATTGTGGTGGTCTTTCTCCGCCGGCATCTTCGGCGTCCGGTATGACCGGGATAGAGCCGTTCACGGCGTTCGGTCCGGAACCCCGGGACGGGTTCCCGGACGCCCGATGCCCGAAAGGCTGAGGTTGGAGTTGAACCGCTCCCCCATCGTCCCTGACAAGGAAGCGGAATTCGAAGAGTGGAAGTCGGGCAGACGACTTCTGAACCTGACAGTTTTGCCGTGAAATTGGTAAGAAAATCGAGTGGTGGGACCGTCAGCAGACTGGCCCAAACCGTCTGTTCCACCGGGTGAAGCGGCGCTTTTGGCATGGGCAGGCGTACTGCATCAGGTAAGTTTCATCGCCATCGCGGGGATGCTTTTCCTCCTGGCTTTCCGGCTCCGCAGAGAGAATCTGTTTACCCCCGCGTCGGCATGGATTGTCGGGGCCAGCGGCGTAGCCCGCCCGATCCTGCTCGCCGCCGGACGCAAGCAGGATCGGGCAAGACGCACATGCATACCAGGTGGTGGGCGCGTGCGGCTCGTTGAGCCGACAACTCTGATTAGTGCGCGGCCTTCTTCGGTTCCCACGGCTATTTGTGGTCCGCACTCGATGTCCAGAACCGTCCACGCAACATAGGGCCTCCATGGTGGGAGGACGGGAGGCCGCTTACGGTGCGGGGTGTATGTCGGCCGCGGCGGTTAGCCGGCGTAGGGGTCGGCGATGCCGATGTACTGGGTGTAGAGGTATTCCTCGATGCCTTCGAGGCCGCCTTCGCGGCCCAGGCCGGATTGCTTGACCCCGCCGAACGGGGCGGCCGCGTTGGAGACCACGCCGGCGTTCAGGCCCAGCATGCCGGTCTCGAGCCGTTCGCCCATCCGGATCCCGCGGTTCAGGTCGCGGGTGAAGACGTAGGCCACCAGCCCGTATTCGGTGTTGTTCGCGAGCCGGACGGCCTCGTCCTCGGTGCCGAAGGTGATGATCGGGGCGACGGGTCCGAAGATTTCCTCGGACAGGATCCGGGCGCCTTCGCGCACGTCGAGGAGAAGGGTGGGTTCGTAGAAGTATCCCGGACCGTCCACCGGCGTCCCGCCTGTAATCAAGACGGCGCCATCGCTCACGGCGTCGGTGACGAGCTCGTGGACCTTGTCCCGGCTCTTGGCATCGATCAGCGGGCCGATCTTGGACTCGGCCTCGGTGCCCCGGGCGATAGTCATCGCGGCCATCATCGCGGCGAACTTCTTCGCGAATTCCTGGGCGACGGATTCGTGAACGATGAACCGGTTCGCCGCGGTGCAGGCCTCGCCCATGTTCCGCAGCTTCGCCAGCATCGCACCAGCGACGGCGGCGTCGACGTCGGCGTCCTCGAACACCACGAACGGGGCGTTCCCGCCGAGTTCCATCGAGGTCCGCAGCACGGTCTCGGAGGCATCCGAGAGCAGCCGGCGGCCGACCTCGGTGGAACCGGTGAAGGACAGCTTCCGCAGCCGGGAGTCCTT
>NZ_JBFTOC010000051.1:0-2267 GCF_056397785.1 Arthrobacter sp. 05L421 | reverse complement strand
AAGCCGGTGACGTCCTTGACCACGGCGGTCTGTTTGTTGGCCGCGTGCACGAGGTCGCGGACGGCGCCGACGGTGGCCGCGGAGGTGCCGGCGTGGGGGATGATTTCCACCCCCGGGATGAAGGGTGAGGGGTTGGAGAAGTGCACGCCCAGGAAGCGTTCAGGGTGGGTGACCGGCCCGGACAGCTCCGCGATGGAGATCGTGGAGGTGTTCGAGCCGATGATGGCGTCCGGCCGGGCGGCGGCGCTGATCCGGGCGAGGGTCTGGTGCTTGATCCCGATCACCTCGGGGACGGCTTCTTCGATGAAGTCGGCGTCGGCCACGGCTTCCTCGATGTCCTTGGCCGGCCAGAGATTTTCCTGCAATATCCTGGTGGCGCCTGCGGGGAAGAGCCCCGCGGCCACGAATTCGTCGGATTCGGCCAGGAGCCGCTCGTAGTTCTTCTGCGCCACTTCGGCGGACACGTCCGCGAGGGCAACCCGGGCGCCGCCGAGCGCCAGGACCTGGGCGATCCCGCCGCCCATGTAACCGGAGCCGACGACGGCGATCTGTCGTGAGCTGTTCGAAGTCTCGGTCATGCTCAATCGTCCTCCGTGTAGTCGGATTCGTAGGAACGGATGGCGTCCACCTTGGCAGCGGAGGAGGAGGTTTCGTCAAAGCGGTGGCTCAGCCATTCGCCTACGAGCTTCTTGGCGAGTTCCAGGCCGATGACGCGCTGGCCCATGGTGAGGACCTGGGCGTTGTTGCTCAGGACGGAGCGTTCCACGGAGTAGCTGTCGTGCGCGGTGACGGCGCGGATGCCGGGAACTTTGTTGGCGGCGATGGCCACGCCCAGGCCGGTGCCGCAGATCAGCAGCGCCCGGTCCGCTTCGCCGTCGGCCACTTTCCTTGCTGCGTTGACGGCGAGGTGGGGATAGGCGGTGGAGTCATTGGCGCCGACGCCGATGTCCAGCACCGACGCCACGCGGGGGTCCGCTTCAAGCAGGGCCTTCAGGGCGTTCTTGTATTCGACGCCGGCCTCATCGTTGCCGATGACAATGCGCAAACCTTCGGTGTCAGTCATTTCCTTTATGCTCCATTTCCGGCCCCTGAGGCCGTGTCGGGTGCGGCCGGTGCAGGCACGGTCCGCTCTGATGCGAGGTGGCGGGCGATCCGCGTGGCGATCAGGGCGAAGGACACCGCGCCGGGGTCGGGGTGGCCGAGACTCTTTTCCGCCAGCGGACGGGCGCGGCCCTTGAGCGGACGGAGATCAGCCGTCCGGTCCGCGGCCGTCTGCGCGGCTTCCGCGGCTGCGGCGAGCGAGGCAGCCACGGAGGTGCCGGCGTCGAAGGCGGCGAGGAAGGCGTCCTTGAACGGGAGGAGCGCGTCCACCATGGTCTTGTCGCCCAATTCGGCCTTGCCGAGTTCGGTGATGGCGTCAACGAAGGCCGTGACGGCGGCGGCTGCGTCCTCGCCGGAGTAGCTGTCCCGGTTGCCCAAAGCGAGGCCGGCGGCGATGACCGCCGAGCCCCAGAGCGCGCCCGAGGTGCCGCCGGCGCGTTCGCTCCAGGCCTCCCCGGCAGCGGTCAGCACCCGCGACGGCGACGCGCCGCCATCAGCCGCAGCAGCTTGCTCGGCGGCGGCGACTGCCGCGTCCACGCCGCGGCGCATCCCGATGCCGTGGTCGCCGTCCCCGGCGATGGCATCGAGGTTACCGAGTTCTTCCTCGTGCTCGATGATCACGTTCCGCGTCTGGCCGAGCAGGTCGGCTGCCAGCCGGCCGAGAGTGGCGGCCGCTGCGGTGGTCCGTTCGACGTCGGCGGTCAAGGCGGCTTCCGGGCCGGCCAGTTCGCGGCGGGCGCGGGGTGCCAGGTTTCCCTTGCGGAACGCGGGGGTGTCGGCCGGGGCGGCCCAGTACTGCTCGAGTTCCTCATCCAGCCAGAGCAGGGTCAGGGAGAGCCCGGACATGTCCAGGCTGGTGACCAGCTCGCCGCATTCGGGCTCCACCACGGTCAGTCCGGCGGCGGTGAGGAGCGGTTCGATCTTGCCGAAGAGCAGGAAGAGTTCGTCGTACTTGACCGTGCCGAGGCCGTTGACGATCGCGACCACGCGGGTCCCGGCGTCCTCGGGTTTGTCGGCCAGGAGCCGGCTGACCAGGAGGCCGGCGAGTTCGGAGGCGGTGGGCATCGGGTGTTCGGAGATGCCCGGTTCGCCGTGGATGCCCAGGCCCAGGGACATCTGGCCGGCCGGGACGGTGAACAGCGGCCCGTCCGCGCCGGGCAGCGTGC
>NZ_JBFTOC010000050.1:0-2384 GCF_056397785.1 Arthrobacter sp. 05L421 | reverse complement strand
GTCAGCATGATGACCAGCGCGGCGTTGTGGGAGCCGAATCCAAATGAACGGGGATTGCCCATGAGCGTCCGTCACGGCCGCCGTGCGGGGTGCCGTTGAAATGCGTCTCTCAAATACTGACCTGCGTACAGGACTCCCGCAGGCAGGTGTCAGGTAGACCTTCAGCGGTGCCCCCGAGGAAGCCCGGCGCTCTTTGTTGCTGCGGCCGGGAGGGGCCTGTTTCGACGACGCTGGCCGCCGTAGGCTATGGGGATCCACCAACATCGAGGAGGCACTCATGCGCACGGCAACACCCACCGCCCAGACCGATCAGGTCCGCCAGCTTTCAGAGAATCTCATGTCCCAGCTCACCAAGGGGAGGGAATGGGCCACTCCCGGCGTCGAGGCCGCACTACAAAGAGTGGTGGCGGGGCTCGATACCGGGATTGAATCTGCGTCCCCGAGGATCCAGAGCGGTCTGCGGCGGCTCGCGGACGAGCTCGCCGGTGGAGTGGAAACTCTGGCTCCCCGTGTTCACGAGGGCCTGAAGCGGGCTGCACCGAAAGTTGCCCCGGCAGTGACGGCTAAGCCGCGGCGGACGGCGTCCGGGAAGGCATGGTTGATTGCCGGGGTGGTGGCCGTAGCGGTGAGTGGGGGAGTCGCGGCCTGGCTCTCTTTTCGGCGGGCGGATGACGAGCCGGTGTCGGTGGATGTGCGGCGTACCGGCGGCGCGGACCCCGGCGCGGACCCGGCCCCCGCAGCAGCCCGGACCTGATGCAATCAAGGCTGCCTAGGGTCGCCGGTCCCAAGTTAGGGGGCACCCCGTAAAGGGTGTGGCTGTCGCCGCTGGCGGCCCCGGTTTGGCTGATCCAGACAGCGCTCAAGCTGGATTGGTGTGCAGCCCTCATTTCTTGGTTCCTCGGTACGTGCCCGGTTTGCCTCCCCCAGAGGCTGGCAGCTGGCCGTCGGATACAGCCCGGGCCGGCGTGGGCTACTTCTTGCCCGCCTTGAGGTCGGCCACCACCTTGGCGATTCGGCGCGAGCGGGTGTCGTCCGTTTTGGCATCTGCGATCGGCTCCACGTAACGCCGCTGGCTGCTGTAGGGCAGCGTCGCATAGAAGGCCTTCGCTTCGGGTTCCGCCTCCAAGGCGGCCGCGAGGTCTTCGGGTACGTCGATGACCCGCGGTTGCGTGTCCAGTTCGACGTCGACCTCCACGGTGTCCCCGGCGGCCGCGCCGGTCAGTTCCCGGTTGGCGGCGCTGACGCCGACCATGTTCTGGCCACCCATCACCGCGATGCTGCTGCGGTAGCTTTGGCCGTTGATGGTTACCACCACCGGCGGCCGCCTGCCGGCACCGAGTGCGTTGACGATGTCCTCGGGGACCTCGATGCCCGCTTTGTTGCCGCTGCCCTGGATGGTCGTGGTGAATTTCATGCTCACAGTATGCCTCCCGTTGGCAGGTACGCGCTGGTCGATCGGCGGCGTCCCACAAAGAAGTTAGGCCAGGACCCAGGAAGATGTCGCGGTGGAGACCGTCATGCAGGACACGGGAAGGATGGCCCGGCTCTGCATTCTCTTTCGGAGGGGTTCGTGACCGCGGATTGGTCCTCCGGCCAGGGGTTGTAGCCGGTCCGGCTGCGGCCTGTGCTCCTCATCCGCCAGGGCGCCCTTTTGGCGCGAGTTGATGGTTGAGCGCTGCCCGCAGTTGGTGCAGGTAGTGGCGTAGGTCTTGGACGTGGTGAACGTAGGAATGAGGAAGAGGGTGAGTTTGGTGGCCCGCTACTGCAGCGGGTGAATTGGCCGCAGTTCCGGCACGTTGTCACGCGTCCGGCCAGGTCGAGCGGGAGCGTTTTGAGGCCGAAAACGAGGAACATAGGGTGGGGTTTTCGAAGTGGTGGGTGCCACGCCTTGGTCACGTAGCTTTTCGGGCGCATCCGGCTGGCTGGCTGCCGGCGCGCAAGGGCGGGGGACCCTGTGGTCGAGGGCTTAGCCCAGCAGGGAGACGGCGTGGGCGATCACGAGGGCCAGGAGAACGAATCCTCCGGCGGCTTCGAGTCCCATCATCATTTTGGCGCGGGGAGACAGGGGCATGGTGTCGGTGGGACTGAAGGCCATGGAGTTGGAGAGGGAGAAGTAGGTGTAGTCGACGAAGGAAGCGACCCAGCCGCTCTTGACTGAGGACCGCGTCGCAACTTCCGTGACGGCGTCGTGGTCTTCGTCCTGGGGAAACCGGAAGTCAGCAGCCGGGAGGTCGCCGCGGTGGGTATTCCGCCGTGCGACCGGTCCGCCGCGGTCCAGTTCCCAGAAGACCAGGGCGAACGCGATGACGTTTGTTACCCAGATCTGCAGTGCTGCCAGAAGGAGCGTGCGCCCGTCGCCGCTGCCGGAGTCGGTCAGCAGAATG
>NZ_JBFTOC010000049.1:0-2640 GCF_056397785.1 Arthrobacter sp. 05L421 | reverse complement strand
AAGCCGGTGACGTCCTTGACCACGGCGGTCTGTTTGTTGGCCGCGTGCACGAGGTCGCGGACGGCGCCGACGGTGGCCGCGGAGGTGCCGGCGTGGGGGATGATTTCCACCCCCGGGATGAAGGGTGAGGGGTTGGAGAAGTGCACGCCGAGGAAGCGTTCCGGGTGGGTGACCGGCCCGGACAGCTCCGCGATGGAGATCGTGGAGGTGTTGGAGCCGATGATGGCGTCCGGCCGGGCGGCGGCACTGATCCGGGCGAGGGTCTGGTGCTTGATCCCGATCACCTCGGGGACGGCTTCTTCGATGAAGTCGGCGTCGGCCACGGCTTCCTCGATGTCCTTGGCCGGCCAGAGGTTTTCCTTCAGGATGGCGGTGGCGCCTGCGGGAAAGAGCCCTGCTGCTACGAATTCGTCGGATTCGGTCAGGAGCCGTTCGTAGTTCTTCTGCGCCACTTCGGCGGTCACGTCCGCGAGGGCAACCCGGGCGCCGCCGAGCGCCAGGACCTGGGCGATCCCGCCGCCCATGTAACCGGAGCCGACGACGGCGATCTTGCGGGCGGCGTTGATGGCCGCTGCGGTTTCTGTTGATTCGGTCATGTTCAGACTGCCTTCGTGTATTCGGGTTCGTACGAGCAGATGGCGTCCACCTTGGCGGCGGAGGAGGAGGTTTCGTCGAAGCGGTGGCTCAGCCATTCGCCCACGAGCTTCTTGGCGAGTTCCAGGCCGATGACGCGCTGGCCCATGGTGAGGACCTGGGCGTTGTTGCTTAGGACGGACCGTTCCACTGAGTAGCTGTCGTGCGCGGTGACGGCCCGGATACCGGGGACCTTGTTGGCGGCGATGGCCACGCCCAGGCCGGTGCCGCAGATCAGCAGCGCCCGGTCGGCTTCGCCGTCGGCAATCTTGCGGGCCGCGTCAACGGCCACGTGCGGATACGCCGTGGAGTCATCCGGTCCGACGCCGATGTCCAGCACCGACGCCACGCGGGGGTCCGCTTCAAGCAGGGCCTTCAGGGCGTTCTTGTATTCGACGCCGGCCTCATCGTTGCCGACGACGATGCGCCAGCCTGTTGTTGTGCTCATGCTTTTGCTCCTTGTTCCGTCGGCTCGGAGGTAGCGAGCCGGGTTCCTGTGCTGGAAGTTTCGGTGTGTGCAGAAATCCGCGTGGCGATGAGGGCGAAGGACACCGCGCCGGGGTCGGGGTGGCCGAGGCTCTTCTCGGCCAGCGGACGGGCGCGGCCCTTGAGCGGACGCAACCCGGACGTCCCGTCCGCTGCGGCAGTGGCGGCTTCCGCAGCTGCGGCGAGCGAGGCAGCCACGGAGGTGCCGGCGTCGAAGGCGGCGAGGAAAGCCTCCCGGAACGGCAGGAGCGCGTCCACCATGGTCTTGTCGCCCAACTCGGCCTTGCCGAGCTCGGTGATGGCATCAACGAAGGCCGTGACGGCGGCGGCTGCGTCCTCGCCGGAGTAGCTGTCCCTGTTGCCCAAAGCGAGACCGGCGGCGATGACCGCCGAGCCCCAGAGCGCGCCCGAGGTGCCGCCGGCGCGTTCGCTCCAGGCCTCCCCGGCAGCGGTCAGCACCCGCGACGGCGACGCGCCGCCATCAGCCGCAGCAGCCTGCTCGGCGGCGGCGACGGCCGCGTCCACGCCGCGGCGCATGCCGATGCCGTGGTCACCGTCCCCGGCGATCGCATCGAGGTTACCGAGTTCTTCCTCGTGCTCAATGATCACGTTCCGCGTCTGGCCGAGCAGGTCGGCTGCCAGCCGGCCCAGGTCCGCTGCCGCCATCGTGGCGTGTTCGGCCTCTTCGGCGTCAGCCTCGTCGGCCGGCGCGAGTTCGCGGCGGGCGCGGGGCGCCAGGTTTCCCTTGCGGAACGCGGGGGTGTCGGCCGGGGCGGCCCAGTACTGCTCGAGTTCCTCATCCAGCCAGAGCAGGGTCAGGGAGAGCCCGGACATGTCCAGGCTGGTGACCAGCTCCCCGCATTCTGGCTCCACCACGGTCAGTCCTGCGGCGGTGAGGAGCGGTTCGATCTTGCCGAAGAGCAGGAAGAGTTCGTCGTACTTGACCGTGCCGAGGCCGTTGACGATCGCGACCACGCGGGTGCCGGCGTCCTCGGGTTTGTCGGCCAGGAGCCGGCCGACCAGGAGCCCGGCGAGTTCGGAGGCGGTGGGCATCGGGTGTTCGGAGATGCCCGGTTCGCCGTGGATGCCCAGGCCCAGGGACATCTGGCCGGCCGGGACGGTGAACAGCGGCCCGTCCGCGCCGGGCAGSGTGCAGCCGCCGAACGCCACGCCGAGGGAGCGGGTGCGGTGGTTGGTTTTGATGGCCAGCCGTTCCACCTCGTCCAGGCCCAGCCCGGCCTCGGCGGCGGCGCCGGCGATCTTGAAGACCGTCAGGTCCCCGGCGATGCCGCGGCGCTTCTCGATCTGCTCCGGCGGGGCGCTGGCGATGTCGTCGGTGACCAGGACSGTGCGGGTCTCGATGCCTTCGGCGTTCAGGCGCAGCTGGGCCTGGCCGAAGTGCAGCACGTCACCGGCGTAGTTGCCGTAGCTCAGCAGCACCCCGCCGCCGGCGTTCGCGGCCCTGGCCACCCGGTAGACCTGCCCGGCCGCGGGCGAGGCGAACATGTTCCCGCACGCCGA
>NZ_JBFTOC010000048.1:0-2883 GCF_056397785.1 Arthrobacter sp. 05L421 | reverse complement strand
ACGCCCGGTCCCATCCCGAACCCGGAAGCTAAGACCCACAGCGCCGATGGTACTGCACCCGGGAGGGTGTGGGAGAGTAGGTCACCGCCGGAACACCATTAACGGTCGAGGACCCCCAACCACGTTGGGGGTCCTCCCGCATTTAACCGGCACAACCCGCTACGGGTCGGCCGGGAACCCTCCCGCGACCGGGAAGATCCGGGCATGGATCTGGGCCAGGACCTCGACCGCGAGGCCCCCGCCTGCCCCGCACACCACGGCCGCCAGCAACAACCCGCCGGGTGGGCGGGAGAGCAGGAAGAACTCCTGCGCGAGCGGCACGTTGAGCAGGAGCACCAGCGAGACACTCATGCCCACCACCACGGCCAGACGACCTGCATTAAGAGGCCGGGAGACAGCTGAGAGTATCCACAGCCCGACCATGGACAGCGTCAGCACAGAGGCGCTGCTGACTTGTTCTGGCGTGGCCGTGCCGGCCAGCGGCGCGAGTGCGTTCAGTGTGAGCAGGGAAGCCGTCACGATCAGTCCTGCAGGCAAGGAGAACCACAGTGACCGGCGCAGGAACCCGGGCTGATAGCGGCGTGGGTTCGGCATGAGCGCCAAGAAGAAGGCCGGGATTCCGATCGTCAGGCCGTCTGTGAAGGATAGCTGGCGGGGAAGAAACGGGAACTCCCACTGCAGGAGCCCGAAGGTCATCGCGATGGCAGTCGCATAGACTGTTTTACTGAGGAAGAGGCTGGAGACCCGCTCAATATTGGCAATGACCTGCCTGCCCTCAGCGAGGACTCCGGGAAGCCGGTCGAAGCGGCCGTCGAGCAACACCAGGCGCGCCACAGCCTTCGTGGCGGGTGCCGCAGAGTCCATGGCGATGCCAAGATCGGCCGTCTTGAGCGCGAGGGCGTCGTTGACGCCGTCGCCGGTCATTGCCACAGTATGTCCCCGGCGCTGGAGTGCCTCGACCATCTGCCTCTTCTGGGCGGGCGTCACCCTGCCAAACACCATATTTGATTCCATCACCTCCTCCAGCTGCAGCGGGTCCTCCGGCAGAGAGCGTGCGTCGAAGCCCTCCGTGACCTCCAGGCCAACTTGGCGGGCAATAGCGGCAACGGTCCGGGGATCGTCACCGGAAATGATCTTCAAACCGACACCTTCGGCGCGGAAGAACTTGAGGGTCTCCCGGGCATCCGAACGGGGCTGTTCCCGGAAAGTCAGGAGTGCAACAGGACGGAGCGACTCCGGCAGCTGCTCCATCTTCCCCTCGTCAGGTAGCTGCCCGCCGCGGGCCAGAATCAGGGTCCGCAGCCCGGTCTCCGCCAAGTCGCCGGCCTGGCGCAGTACGTCTTGCCGATCCGGTCCGTCGGACTGGCCCGGTACGGTGCCGTGGCGCGCGGGGATCGCTAGCGGCTGGGGCCGGGCCGGGTCCTCGACAAGGACCATTTCCGGTGCCCCGAGAATCCAGGTGTGCGCCGCACGGGTTCGTCCGTCGAAACTGACCCCGCTCCACTTCCGGGCGGAGGAGAACGGCACCGTCGAGATCGGCTGAAGGCCGCCGTCGTCCTCAAAAACAGTGCTCAGGCAGCGTGCTGTGGCATTCGCCTCAGGTTCAGCGCCGAACCATGCGAGGACCTGCTCCCATCCCGGCTCCGGCACCAAAAGGTGTAGAGCATCAAAGACCAGTCCACCCTCCGTGAGGGTGCCCGTCTTGTCCATGCACAGTACGTCGACGCGCGCCAGTCCCTCAACAGCCGCGAGTTCCTGGATCAGCACGTTGTGTTTAGCGAGCCGGACTCCGCCAACGGCGAAGGCAACACTCGTCAACAGCACGAGTCCCAGCGGGACGATGGCGATCACGCTGGCAATGAGGCCCACTAAGACCGCCGTCCACGCCCCCGCGGATTGGACGGCCTCCCAGCCGCCGCGCGCCCGGATCTCGCCGTTGAGCACGAGGATCGCCATAGGCAGGAGCACCCAGGCAATCCAACCGAGTACGCGGTTGAGGCTGTTGCGGATCTCGGAGTTCACCAGCGAGAAGCGGCGCGCATCTGCAGTCAGTCGGCTCGCGAACGCCGCTGCCCCGACTCGGACAACCTGGGCCCTGCCGTGGCCGGCCACAATGATCGATCCGGAGAGCACTTCGGATCCTGCGTCCTTGCCCACGGGATCCGCTTCGCCAGTGAGGAGCGACTCGTCCACCTCGAGGCCGGACGCGTCGAGTACGGCGGCGTCCGCGGTGACCTGATCTCCGGCCCGGAGCACCAGGACCTCGTCGCGGACGACGTCGGCCGTGGCGATCTCCTGGATTTCACCATCGCGCAGCACCCGTGCGAGTGGGGCGTCAAGAACAGCCAGCCGGTCCAAGGACTTCTTGGCCCTGTATTCCTCGACGACGCCGATCACGGCGTTGCCGACCGCGGCGAGTCCGAACAGGGCATCCTGCCATTGCCCCAGAAGCAGCAGGAGGAGGAAGCTGGTGCCGACGATTGCGTTGAAGAGCGTGAAGACGTTGGCCCGGAAGATTTGCCACAGGCTACGGCTGGGGTGTCCGGCACGCGGTTGGTAAGCCCACGCTCGACCCGTGCTGTCACCTGCTGCTGCGAAAGGCCCCTGGCGGCCGGCCGGGACGCACTTCGATGGAGCGATGTTCGTCTCTGGCGCCGGCGGTGTGCCCTCACCCTCCGATGGTATCCGCCGCAACGCGAGGATGTGATGGAGGGTACAGGGAGGATAGGCCGTCCCGGGGTGCCGTTTGGGGGTCGGGAGCGGTGTTCTGCCGCGGATTTCCGGGGTTGCGGGGTGGTGGGGCCGTGGCSGGGGGTGGAGTTGCGGTGGGGCGTGGGTGGGTGTATTGTTTTCTAAGTCGCCGAGAGGGAGACCAGCGAGAAG
>NZ_JBFTOC010000047.1:0-4288 GCF_056397785.1 Arthrobacter sp. 05L421 | reverse complement strand
ACCCTGATCAAGGAACAGCTGATCGACTACGTCCGGGCCGCCTCGACCCACTTCGGCGGGATCAGCCCGTTGAAGAAGGTGATGGACTTCGCCGCGCAGTACCAGGTCAAGTCCGGTTTCCACGGCCCCACCGACATCTCCCCGGTCGGCTTCGCCGCGCAGCTGCACGTGGGCCTGGCGATCCACAACTACGGGATCCAGGAATACATGCAGCACTCGGATAAGACCAACGAGGTCTTCGAGCAGTCCATGACGTTCGTGGACGGCTACCTGCACCCGGGCGACAAGCCCGGCATCGGCGTCGAATTCAACGAAGAAGCCGCCGCCGCGTTCCCCTACCAGCAGGCCTACCTGCCCTACAACCGCCTCGTGGACGGCACCGTCCATGACTGGTGACCAGGCCATGACCGGTAACCAGACCCTGACCGGTAACCAGACCCTGACCGGTGACCAGAAGGCCGCTGCTCGTGGCCGCCGCATCGTGGTGATGGGTGTCTCCGGCTGCGGCAAGACCACTATCGGCGATCTCGTGGCCCGCGGACTCGGCGTCCGCTTCCTCGACGGCGACTCCCTCCACCCGCTGGAGAACGTCGCCAAAATGGCGTCCGGAACGCCGCTGACGGACGAGGACCGCTGGCCGTGGCTTGCCACCGTGGGCGCCGAACTCGCCGCCGCGGGGCCAGCAGGGCTGGTGTTGGCCTGCTCCGCGCTCAGGCGCAGCTACCGCGACGCCATCCGCGCCCAGGCGCCGGAGACCGTCTTCCTGCACCTGCACGGCAGCCGGGACGTGCTCGGCGGCAGGATCGAAGGCCGCTCCGGCCGCTTCATGCCGTCCACGCTGCTGGACTCCCAGCTCGCCACGCTCGAGCCGCTCGAAGCGGACGAAGCCGGGACCGTAGTGGACATCGCCGCCCCCGTGGAACAGGTCGTCGCCGCCGCCCTCGCCGGCCTCGCCGGTGGGCCTGCGGGGACAACGCCGGACGCCTCGTTGTCGGGAACTGGTGCCGCGCCCGCCGCCGCACCGTTCGCCGTCGACCTTCAGTCCGCGCCGTTCCACCTCGACGGCGACGCCATCGCCTGGGTGGAGTCCACCATCGACTCCATGTCCCTCGAGGAAAAGATCGGGCAGCTGTTCATCAACCACAACAACGATTACTCCCCGGAATACCTCGACGGTGTCCTGGAGCAGTACCACGTGGGCGGCATGCGGTACCGGCCGGGGCCCTCGGCCGAGGTGCAGGAACACATCCGCTACGCGCAGTCCAAGACGCGGGTGCCGCTGCTGATTGCGTCGAACCCCGAAATGGGCGGCGCCGGGAGCTGCGACGACGGGACGTTCGTCTCGACCCACCTGCAGGCGGGCTCGCACCCAGACAAGGACATCGCCCGCCAGATGGGGCGCGTTGCCGGGGTGGAGACGGCCGCGCTGGGCTGCAACTGGGCCTTCGCGCCGATCGTGGACATCCACTACAACTGGCGCAACACCGTCATCTCCACCCGGGCCTTCGGCAACACCCCGGACATCGTGCTGGAACGGGCCAAGGAGTACTTCGACGGCATCAGCGAATCCCCAACAGTGTGCGCCATGAAGCATTTCCCGGGGGACGGCCTGGACGAACGCGACCAGCACGTGGTCACGTCGTACAACACGTTCGGCTATGAGCAATGGACCCGGACCTACGGGCATGTGTACCGGGAGATGATCGGCCACGGCGTGCAGTCCATCATGGCGGGCCACATCGGCGCGCCGGACCTGTCGCGGCATTTCCGCCCCGGGCTGGCGGCGGAGGATATCCTGCCCGCGACCCTGGCGCCGGAACTGCTCCAGGACCTGCTCCGCGGCGAGCTCGGGTTCAACGGGCTGATCCTCACCGACGCGTCCCAGATGATCGGCCTGACCCAGGCCATGAAGCGCAGCGAGCTGGTCCCGGCCACCATTGCGGCCGGGTGCGACATGTTCCTGTTCTTCCGCAACCCGGCCGAGGACTTCGGGTACATGATGGACGGCTACAAAACCGGGGTCATCACGGACGCGCGGCTGCATGACGCCCTCCGCCGGATCCTGGGCCTGAAGGCCTCGCTCGGACTGCACAAGGACGCGCGGGAATCCCTCGTCCCGCCGGCCGAAGCGCTGCAGCTGATCGGGAGCGCGGCGCACCGGGCGGTGGCCGCGCGGATCGCCGACAAGACCGTCACCCTGGTCAAGGACACGGCCGGCAACCTGCCGATCACGGCGGCGACGCATAAGCGCATCCGGCTCTACGGCATCTCGGGCGGCGCTGACTTCACCCGGGCGGACCCGCTGGCCTACCTGGATGTTGTCCGGGACGAGCTCGAAAAGGCCGGTTTCGAGGTCCATGTCTTCAAGACAGCCGCGCAGCGCGAGGCCGCCGGGGAGACCGGGGTGAACTTCATGTCCGTCATCTCCGAGGAAGCCACGGCGGACTACGCGCAGAAGTACGACGCCGCGTTCGTGTTCGCCAATGTCAAAGGCTTCGCCCAGGAGGCGGCGATCCGGATCAAGTGGTCAACGCCCATGGCGGCCGAGATTCCCTGGTACGCCACCGAAGTCCCGACCGTGTTCGTCTCGCTCAACCAGCCCAACCACCTCATTGACGTGCCGATGGTGAAGACGGCCATCCACGCCCACGCGGGCACGCCGGAGGCCATCCGGGCTGCGATTGAGAAGATCCAGGGCAAGTCGGAATTCCAGGGCACGTTCAACGAGAACGTCTTCTGCGACTCCTTCGACACCCGGCTCTGACGCAGCGTTTCCTAACGGCCGCTGCGCAAAATATCCTGCGCTACGGGAATCCCCGTAGCGCAGGATATTCTGCGCAGCGCCAACCAGAATGCGCCGCGAATTACCCCCTCCCGCGGCACCCCGCGCAGGCGTAGCGTGGGGCCATGGAGAAGACCGGATGCGCGGTGGTGGGCGGTGGACCTGCGGGGATGATGCTCGGATTGCTTCTGGCGCGGGCCGGGGTGCAGGTGACGGTGCTGGAGAAGCACGCGGATTTCCTGCGCGACTTCCGCGGCGACACCGTGCACCCGTCTACCATCCGGCTCATTGACGAACTCGGGCTCGGCCAGGAATTCCGCCGGCTGCCGCAGAGCCGCCTGAAGAATGTCGTCTTCCCGGTCCCGGGCGGGCCACCGGTGACCATGGGCGATTTCAACGCCCTGCCCCCGCCGTACAACTACATCGCCATGATGCCGCAATGGGATTTCCTGAGCTTCCTCGCCGACGCCGCAGCCCAGGAACCGGGCTTCACGCTGCTCATGAGCCACACCGCCACCTCCCTGGTCCGCAACGGAGGCCGTGTCCGCGGAGTCCGTTTCCGGACCCCCGACGGCACGCAGGATGAACTTCTTGCGGACCTCGTGGTTGCCACAGACGGCCGCCATTCCGCGTTGCGCACCGCGGCCGGGCTGGCGCCAAAAGAGTTCCCGGTGCCCTTCGACACCTGGTGGTTCCGGCTGCCCCGCTATCCCTCCGAAACGGGTGAGGTGGCCGGGCTGGTGCCGGCGTTCGGCCCCGGCGAGGCGCTGCTGGCCCTGTTCCGCAACGACTACTACCAGATGGGCTACCTCGCCGCCAAGGGCACCGACGCCCGGATCCGCGCGGAAGGCGTGGAGGCTTTCCGACGGCGGATCGCGGCGCTACGCCCGGACCTTGCAGACCGCGTTGACGCCATCGAGTCCCTCGACGATCTCCACTGGCTGGACGTGCGCCTGAACCGGCTGCACACATGGCACATCAACGGGCTGCTGTGCATCGGGGACGCGGCGCATGCGATGTCCCCGGCCGGCGGCGTCGGAATCAACCTTGCCATCCAGGACGCCGCGGCGGCTGCCGAGTACCTGGCTCCCGCACTGCTCCGGGGCCGGGTGACCACGGCAGACCTGGAGAAAGTCGAACGACGGCGGCGGCTGCCCACCGTCATCGTGCAGACCGTCCAACGGATCATGCAACGAGCGATCTTCGTCCCGATCATGACCGGGAAGCGGACAAAGTTTCCGGCCGCGGCACTTTTCCTCGCCCGGCACGTTCCGGCGATCCGCACCATCATTCCCCGCTTCATCGCCTTTGGTCCGCGCCCCGAGCATGCACCTGCCTTCGCGCGGCGCGCCCCGCAGCACAGCTGATATGTAGGAGTTCTTTGTCAAGAGGGCAAGGGTGAGCGGTCCAAGGCTGGTTTGTCTTGGACCGCTCTTTTGTGTCCGTTCCCTGGCCTGATCTGGATGGCTGGCGCGTCGTGAACGACGGCGCTGTCAGACTGATATG
>NZ_JBFTOC010000046.1:0-5707 GCF_056397785.1 Arthrobacter sp. 05L421 | reverse complement strand
GCAGGATCACAACGATGTACACGTCGCTGGCCGGGCTCTACAAGCGTGACCCCGACAGCGGCTACGTGTACGTGCGTGACTCATTCAGCCCCGAAGACTTCGGCCAACGGGGTTTGGAACAGGGCGACCGCTGGCACGACCTGGTCGAACGGGTTATCCGCAGAGGCCAGGACGCCGGCGTACTCCGACCGTCGCCGCCGCGCCTTACTGCCCAGAACGTCCACGCGATCTATGTTCACGAAGTGCTCGCCACACACGCCCGCCGCCGCGACCCCAAAACAATAGATGCTAGGCTCGCCAGCCGCTTGGCAGCCCTGCTTGAACCCCTAAGCGTAACTGCGGGGCAGTAGGAAGCCCCCTCGCTTCTTACTGTCATGTCTCAGGGGTGCGTAAGCACTGCTTGGCTGGGCTTCGGCTTGGTGTCGGTCCTGGGCGGCTAATGTTTCCGCTTACCGCGGGCGCTGGCGGGGTCTGCTGCTACGCCTGAAAATTTCGCGCCCTCGCCGCCGTATGGGGTCCCCTTCGAGCGCCTGGGATGGCTGCTGGTCTCCGTCCTAGCGTTCGAAGATCGTGATAGTCGTTTGGTCACAGTTGATGTGGATTGCGTGGTCGCTGCGTTCCTTGCCCACCTGAAGTGCGTCTCAGACTTCACAAGCCCTCGCTTTTTACAACGTTATCGCCCTTGCAGGCCGACATGATTCTTATCAGATACCCCTTGTGTTCTCTCGCACGAAGTGCTGTAATGAAAGTGTACTCCGAAAGAAGTGCACTTTCATTTTAGCTCAGGGGACCGAAGGAAAGCCATGACTACGCTCGCTGTCACTGAATCACTGGATCTCAAAGAGGTCTTCTCAAAGTTTCCGACTGGGGTAGCTGCAATCAGCGCGATGGTACAAGGAGTTCCTAAGGGCCTTGTTGCCTCCTCGTTCACGGTAGGAGTCTCCATGGACCCACCCCTCGTTTCCTTTTCGGCTCAACACACGTCCACTACGTGGCCTGTTCTCCGTAATGCCGAAAGGATCGGTGTCTCCATCTTGGGATCGGAGCAGCAGCAGACATGTCTCCGAATGGCGTCGCGCAAGCCCGACAAGTTCGATGACATCCTTTTCAGCGTCAACGATAAGGGAGCCATCATTGTCCCTGGCTGTTCCCTATGGCTGGAATGCTCCGTCTTTGCCGAACTTCCTGCCGGAGATCATTCGGTGGTACTCCTCAAAGTGGAATCTGCCCAAGCCTATTTTGACAAGAGCCCCATCATTCTCCACGAGTCCCTGTTCAAGTTTCTAGAAGCCCCGCTGGCAGTCTAAACCCGGCCCCCGAAATACTGGCGTGCGAAGGCCATTCCACACCGGGAGCCCGCGAATTACGCACCTACGGAGACACTTCCGAGTCATCCGGTCCGGCTGAGTTTCACTGAAGGGGGTGGGAACGCCCTTCACTCATTTCGTTGACAAGGAAGTCGTGGCCCGTACCAACAGAGCGCCGGGATCGCCTGTGGAAATTGCGCGCCAGAAGAATTGACCTACGGTGTGCCCGCGCATCCTCTGCCTGTAACGGTTTTCCTTTATTTGGTAGTGATTTCCGCCGCCGGCGCACCTGAAGCCCGGGCGCCCGTTCACACAGGATGCCCCGGCCACAGTTCTAGTTGGGGGCTTTTCACGGTTCATGGGGAAGGGATCCCTGATTTGAACGTCAAGCCGCGGTCCGGGCGGCACCTCTCAAGAGAATAACGGATTTGTAATTGCGTGCGTTGTGCTGGCCCGCGCGCGGTGCGTTTGATGTTCTTTGATGGGGCTGTTATTGGCCTCGACCTTGTCGATCGCGGTGCCGGTAATGATGAGCACCTCGGTCTCCTTCCACCACCGGCAGATGGTGCGGTAGAGCGTGTTCGTTTCCGGCCGTGCTGCTTTCTTCACGAGTTCCTCGATTTCGTTTTTCGCAGCCGCAGCGTCTTATGAGCCGGTGGCAGCAGGTCCCTGAGCTGTTCCCTGATCTGCCAGACGGCATTGGAGGGTGACCTTCGGATCGTCAAGCGTGAGTACATATTCCAGGCGGAGGGCGGCCCGGCAGCTGAGGTTGTCGCCGCCGCTCAGCAGGAGCATGCGGCGGGCCCAGGCCTTGTCGCCGGCCGTGGAGGAATCGATGGCGATGACCTCCACGCCAGACGCGATGCCTAGCGGGCGGGCGAAGATCCAGTGTCAGATGCCCTTGTGATCCGGGCCGTCGACCAGGCCAAGGACCTGCCTGGTATCCAGAATCCACGATGGGCGTGGACCCGGTTCAAAMCGGGTCCACGCCCACGTTGACGGGTCTTGGAGGTAGGGCACGGACCGCTCCGTTCGAGGCTGACCGCCAGCTGCACACCGGCACGTCCTGCACCGCCTGAAGCAACACCAGGTTCTCCATGATCGGCAAAGGATTTCATTGCCTGCTGAAGCCATGCTTATCGTCAGGTGCCTCTGCAATCCCGGGCACCCACTCCTCGGGGCAGCACTGACTGTCGGCCGGATCTAGGCCTGAACCCACAGTTCCATGCCGTTGTCCTTATGGAAATAGGATCTCGTGGCCACGCCGTTAGCGGCTATCCATATCCCAGACCCGTCGGGCATTTCAGCCTCCAGGACCCCTCGTCGAACCACGGTGTCGCCAGTACGGATTTCAACGACGTCGCCTACGCGGCAGGCCCGCCATTCCCCTGCAAGCCGGAGGGGATCGGCAATGGGTTGCGGTGAATGAACTGGTGCGGGGTGGTCCACGCTGGAACGACCAAGGGAATGACTCATGATGCCGTCCTGGGTTTGGGGGAACAACTGAATGGGCTGTGAGAGCGTCGGCAGTACTTCTGGCCGATGGTGCACCGGCGTCCGGGCAAGTGTTGGGGATTCTTGCTCTTGAATTTCTGCTATGTCTGGTATGGGCGCTGCCGGTCGTATCTACCAGCCGCGCTCGGCGAGGCGGTGCGGCTGGGGGATCTCGTCGACGTTGATGCCCACCATGGCTTCGCCCAGGCCGCGGGAGGCCTTGGCGATGACATCCGGGTCATCGAAGAAGGTGGTGGCCTTCACGACGGCGGCGGCGCGCTGGGCCGGGTTGCCGGACTTGAAGATGCCCGAACCCACGAACACGCCGTCGGCGCCGAGCTGCATCATCATGGCAGCGTCAGCAGGGGTGGCGATGCCGCCGGCGGTGAACAGGACAACGGGAAGCTTGCCGGCAGCGGCAACTTCCTTGACCAGTTCGTACGGGGCCTGCAGTTCCTTCGCCGCGACGTACAGCTCGTCCTCGGGGAGGGCGGCGAGCTTGGCGATCTCGGCCCGGATCTGGCGCATGTGCCCGGTGGCGTTGGACACGTCACCGGTGCCGGCCTCGCCCTTGGAGCGGATCATGGCCGCGCCCTCGTTGATGCGGCGCAGGGCCTCGCCGAGGTTGGTGGCACCGCAGACGAAGGGAACGGTGAAGTTCCACTTGTCGATGTGGTTGACGTAGTCGGCCGGGGTCAGGACCTCGGACTCGTCGATGTAGTCCACCCCGAGGGACTGCAGGACCTGGGCTTCGACGAAGTGGCCGATGCGGGCCTTGGCCATGACCGGAACGGAAACGGCGGCGATGATTGCATCGATCATGTCCGGATCGGACATGCGGGACACGCCGCCCTGGGCGCGGATATCGGCGGGCACGCGTTCGAGCGCCATCACGGCGACGGCACCGGCGTCCTCGGCGATGCGGGCCTGTTCGACGTTGACGACGTCCATGATGACGCCGCCCTTGAGCATCTCAGCCATGCCCCGCTTCACGCGGCTGCTGCCCGTGACGGATGTAAGGCCAGTATCTTTGCTGCTGTCCACCGATAATTCCTCATGTTTAGAGACCGAATGCCTGACGAGACATGTCCGATCGTTTGCTGGATCAAATGGACCTGCTACAGAAGCCCCTGCGTCCGGAAGGGACGACTTCGGTTTAGATGGAACCTGCCCGGTGCCATGTCCTTTACTGCCGGAAGCGATTCGTGTTCAGCATCGTTCCCGGAGGGGCAAACCGCTAACTTTGTCGCCCTTGGCGGGCTCGCGCGCAGCCGGCATATGCGCGCGAGCCCGCTTCGGGTTTACGCGCAAGCCTGTGTTGCGCGCGGACTTATTTCAGGTTTACCAGCTGAGCTGCCGTGTATCCCGGGAGGGGTCGGCCTCTGGCGGCTTTCAATCCGAGGTGTTCAGGCCTGGAGGGCGGCCAGAATGGCTCCGGTTTCTTTGAGCACTGTACTTACCCTGTCTGCCAGCCAGTCGATTTCGTCGCGGCTGATGATAAGGGGCGGGGAGAACTGGATAAGCGGGCCGCCTCCCTGCTGGTCCACCGCTGCCCGGCAGAGCACGCCTGCGGACAGCAGCGCCGGGGCCAGGTGATCTGCGACAAAGCCGGCAGCATCGATAGGGCCGTCCCATGAGCGCTTGTCCTTGTCGGTGGCCAGCTCGAGGGTCCAGTGATAGCCCGCACCCCGAACGTCTCCGACGAGGGCAAGTGAGCCCAACTCCTCCATCCTGGCTCGGAAGTAATCTTCGTTGTGTCGGACGCTACCCAAAACATCTTCGCGTTCCATGATGGCCAGGTTGGCCAACCCGGCGGCGCAGGCTGTCGGATTTCCTCCGTAGGTGAGGCCATGCATGTAGATTCCTGCAGGACCGTTGAGCACTGTGTCGACCACGTCGCTGCTGGCGATCATTGCGCCGAGGGGGACGTACGCAGAAGAGATTCCCTTGGCGCAGGTGATGATGTCTGGCTTGATGCCAAAACGGGTAGAGCCGAACCATTCCCCGAGTCGTCCGAACCCTGTAATCACTTCATCCGCAACCAAAAGGATGCCGTATTTATCGCAGAGAGCCCGGACACCTTCGCCGTAGCCGCGCGGAGGAGTTACTGAACCGGCCGCGTTTTGCAGCGGTTCGATGAAGATACCGGCAACGGTGTCAGGGCCTTCGTGGTGGATCAATTCCTCAATCTCATGGAGCAGGAAGCTCGTGAACTGCTCTTCGGTTTCGTTAATGGGGCGCCGGTATCGGTTGGTATTTGAGAAATGGCGGGCCCCGTACATGAGCGGTTCGAACGGCTTCCGGAAGTTTGTCAGGCCGTTGATGGACAAAGCCGCAAAGGATGTGCCGTGGTATGCGTTCCTCCTGGCCAGGAACTTGATCCGGGAACCTTCACCCTTGGCCTGATGGTACTGGCGAATCAGCTTGATGGCAGCTTCGTTGCTTTCGGCCCCGCCGGAGGTGAGAAATACCCGGTCCAAGCCGTCGGGTGCGAGCTCTGCGACCTTTGCGGCAAGCCGGACTGCCGGGGGATGGGCATAGCCCCAGTTGGAGTAGTACGGCAGGTCCGACATCTGTGCTTTGACGGCGTCCCCGATCTCTTCACCGTGGCTGTAGCCGATTTGGACGCAGTACAAGCCGGCGAGTGCGTCGAGGTATCGGGTGCCCTTTTCGTCCTCCAGCCAGCATCCCTCGCCTTTGACCATGATGGTCGGAGGGGCCTCGGTGTAGGTGCGGGCTCCGGTGAAGTGCATCAGGAGGTGCTTTTGGGCAAGATCCTGTAGTTCAGAGGACTCTTTAGCCGCTGCTGACGTCTCAGGTGCAAGCGTTTCGGTTGGCGTTGACATGATAGTTCTCTCTTTCTAGGTGAATCCCGCCTGCCCGTGCAAAGTGGCAAGCGGACGGGG
>NZ_JBFTOC010000045.1:0-7170 GCF_056397785.1 Arthrobacter sp. 05L421 | reverse complement strand
CCCCCGACGCTTCTATGTCTGTCAAGCGGCGGCTGGAGACGGGTGCGGGCGCGGACCAAGAAGTTTCGCCGGTGAGGGGGGCGGCTCGTGGTGACCGGCCAGCGTCCCCTCTCCCCCCGTTGTTTTGGCTGCTGGCGAAGCTTGCGGAGCTGTGGCCGACGGAGGCCTGTCTACCCAAAAGGGCAAGGGCCGGGAAATTCCCGGAGGAAATCAGCGACGAAGGAGCGCCGCAGGGACATTTCGTGCGCCGCAGGCCCCGACGAAGGAGGGGCTAGACGGGCCGGAGCGGACACGTACAATCCGTCAGGACAGCAGCCAAAACAGAAAAAAGGCTTCTACAGCCCGAGCGGAGCGAGGCCCTTTTCAGCGGTTAAAAGGGAGGAGGCCGGCCCGTTGGGGCCGGCCTCCGTTTTTCCCTCAGCAAAAGGAAACTCAGTGCTGCAGCGTCATTGCTGCGGAAATTTACAGGCCCAGCGGGGATTTCTCCCAGGAGATATCAACGATGGGGGCGCCTGGCTGCGGCATGGTCAACATCGAGAGCTCGAGAACGTCCTGGGCATGGGTGGCATCGGCGGGTGCGGCGTCGTCGTCCGTGAGGATGAAGTCGTGGCTCAAGGTTGTGCTCCGTGGCGTGAGTGGGGTCCGTTGCCTCCTCACTGTAGCCCGGCGGCAGTCCTTTGCCTCGCTCGTGGGTGCTGCGCCCGCGTCAGCGTTGATCGGCGGCCGGAGGAGCGCCAGCGGGGGAGGCCGCCACCGCGCGGGGGCCGAACCGTTACCGGTCCGGCCCCGTTTGTTCCTAGCGGTGCCTCTTATAAGCGGTGGCTGCGTCCTGCGCGACCGGGGCGATGGTTCCCCGGTTTACCAGCTGTTCCATCAGTTCAGCGAGCCGGTAGCCGGGTGTATCCGCGATCGCGAGGGCGAAATGGTCTCCGGCCACGGAGGAGTGGCCTTTGAGGTACGCCAGCCAGCCGATCAGGGTCAGCAACGGTGCACGATAGCCTTCCGGGGCCGCGTCGATCAGGAGCCGCGCCTTTTCCTGTGCCCGGTCGACCCGGTTCCAGTCCGGCGTGATTCCCTGCCCGATCAGCAGGTTTCCGCTCCCCTCCGCGTCGGGACGTTCCGGATCAATCACGTTGCAGAACATCACGTCGCGCAGGTCAGGGCGCTGAAAGCATGCCAGCAGCTCCACCGCCGTGGTGGGGTCGGTCCAGCCGTCCCGGGTCAGGGCATCGGCCCACAGTGTCCGGCCGGTTTGCAGCTCTCCGGCGAATACTCCGGGAAAGGCCTCCCGGATCTGCTCGGCGGCGTCCGCGGGACCGGTATACGGCCGGTAGGTGGTGCCGGGTTCCTTTTGGTAGCTGCTCCCCCGGAAGATCAGTTCTGCGTTCAGTTGCCCGTCGGTGATGGATTCCAGCGGTTCGGGCAGGCAGCACCCGTCGTCGCTGTCGCACAGCAGGTTCTGCCAGTGCGACGGGGTGACCAGCCAGGCGTCTTTCAGCGGGGTGCCTGCGGTCTCCAGTTCCTGAATCACAGCCTCGACGTGGTCGTGGAACGGCCGCTGCGCCCCAGCGTCCGGGGAATCGTCCGTGTAGATGGCCAGCAGGACCGCGGTGGCCTGTTCGTCTACCGCGAGGTAGTCCACCATGGTCCGTGCGAAACTGACAGGATCCCCGAACAGGGGTGCGTCGACGCGCAGTGTGGCGCCGAGGGTGTTCTCGCGCAGAGTCAGGAACACAAAGGATTCCCGCGGCACGAACCCGAGCGTGTGCGGGATGAACCCGAGGATGTCGGCGGGGCTGGAGATGCGGATTGCGGCGTTCATGGTTGATGTCCTTTGCTGAGGATTCCGGTGGGCGGGGGCGGTTCAGGTGACCGGCCAGCTCCCCTCTCCCCCCGTTGTTTTGGCTGCTGGCGAAGCTTGCGAGCTGTGGCCGACGGAGGCCTGTCTACCCGCAGGGCAAGGGCCGGGAAATTCCCGGAGGAAATCAGCGACGAAGGAGCGCCGCAGGGACATTTCGTGCGCCGCAGGCCCCGACGAAGGAGGGGCTAGACGGGCCGGAGCGGACACGTACAATCCGACAGGACAGCAGCCAAAACGTCGTAGACAGAACAGGGCCAGAGGCGGCGGAGCCCTGCGGAGCCGGCACTGGACCCCACAGCCGACCGCGCCAGCGGACGCCCTTTCCTGGGTGAGCCCTGCGAACCCTTCATCAGCACCCCGAGTCTTCTTACGGCATCCCCGACTCCGTCGGCCGCGCACCCTGGTCCCCGGCACTGAGTGCGCGAATGGCGGTCCGCCGCCGCCAACCCACCGCCCAAGCCGGCCACGACGGCGGACCGCCACCGGTGACCGCCCCGGCAACGGGACGGCCACCTAAAGGGACTACCCGGCGAGGAGTTCGGCCAGTTCGGCAGCATCCGACACCAGCACCGCCGCGCCGTCCTTCAGCAGCCGGTGGCATCCTGCCGAGTTGGCGCTGTGCACGCTCCCGGGAACGGCCGCGACATGCCGGGCAATGGTCTCGGCGTGGTGGGCGGTGTTCAGCGCCCCTGAACGCCAGCGGGCTTCCACGACACAGGTCACGCCTGCGAGGGCTGCGATGATGCGGTTTCTCTGCAGGAACCTGTGCCGGGTCGGGGCGGAACCGGGCGGGAGCTCGGAGAGGGTCAGGCCGTTGCCGCGGATCGCGGCCGCGAGGTCAGCGTTTCCGGACGGGTAGTCCCGGTCAAGGCCTCCGGCCAGTACCGCGAGGGTTGCCGGTCCTTCTCCTTGGCTTCCGGCCAACGCGGCCCGGTGCGCGTGCGCATCGATGCCGTAGGCCAGCCCCGAGATCACGCAGATTCCGCGTTGCGCCAGCCCGTAGGCCATATCCCCTGTCACGGAGGCACCGTAGCTGGTCGAGTCCCGGGAACCGGTCAGGGCCACACACTTCGAAGGCGCCGGGATGCCGTTGTCGATGTTACCCCGGTACCAAAGCCCGTACGGGGCGTCGGGCAGATCGTCCAAGCCTTCCGGCCAGTGTTCATCTCCGGGGATGAGGAACCCGCCGCCCAGGCGTTCGATGGTGACCAGGTCCTTCTCCGGGTCGATTTCCGGAACCCGTGGAGCCCACCGCTTGAGGGCCTCTGACAGTTCTTCCGCCATGGCCTCCGGAAAGGTGTGTACGGGCTGCGCGCCGGTGGCAAGCCTCAACGCGGCGTACGCGCCGAGCCTGCCCACGAGGGCCCGACCGACACGGTCGCCGGGTTCGAAGAGTCGGGTCAGTGCTGCGCGTGCAATGCGATCGTTCATGGTTTCTCTCGTCCTTTGCTGAGGATCCGGTGGGTGGGGCGGCTTTGGTGACCGGCCAGCGTTCCCTCTCCCCCGGTTGTTTTTGCCTGCTGGCGGAGCAGCGCGTAGCTGTGCCCGACGGAGCCGGGGCAACCCGCAGGGCAAGCAGCCGTTGGGTTGTGGGAGGAAATAAGCGAAGCGCCGACACAAGGCATCGGCTGCGCAGCCGTCCGCAGGACGGTTGAGCCGGTGGAGCGGGCACGTACGATCCGGAGGACAGCAGCAAAAACAGAAAAAGCGCTTCTACAGCCCGAGCGCAGCGAGGTCCGTGCAGTAGACCTGGGCGCTAGCTGGGCGAGGGCCGGAAACCAGTGTCTTCAGGCAGCGCGTGGTTTCCGCTCTACTTTGTGGTGCTCTCGCGTGCAGAACGGACTGTAGACGTTGCGCGGCTCCAGCCAACGAGACGCGCGGCGTCCTCGGCGGTGCGTCCCTTGACGCGGGCGTCCAGGGAATCGCGGTCTTTTTACAGCCTAAGTGGCACTCTTAACAGGGGGCGCCGCATCGGTCTTCACGTGATGCGCCTTTGGAGCTCGCGGTACACCGTCGTCCGTGACACTCCGAACAGT
Organism: Arthrobacter sp. 05L421; assembly: GCF_056397785.1. Classification (NCBI taxonomy): domain Bacteria; kingdom Bacillati; phylum Actinomycetota; class Actinomycetes; order Micrococcales; family Micrococcaceae; genus Arthrobacter; species Arthrobacter sp. 05L421. Next base: position 3,273 of record NZ_JBFTOC010000045.1, on the reverse strand, counting down.
TCGGCCAGTTCGGCCTGCGTGTGCTCGCCGGCGTCATGCAGTGTCAGGAGATGCTTCCGCTGCGTCTTGGACAATTTTGGTTGCTTGCCTTTCAGCCGTCCCTTGGCCTTTGCGACCGCCATGCCCTCGCGGGTGCGCGCCCGGATCAGATCCGCTTCGAACTCGGCCACCATTCCCAGGATGTTGAACAGCAGCCGGCCTACCGGGTCGGTCGGGTCGTGACTGTTGCCGCCGAGACTAAGCACAACCCCTTTGGCCGTGAGCTCATCGGCAATGTCCCGGGCATCGGAAAGGGAGCGGGCCAGCCGGTCGAGCTTGGTCACCACGAGGGTACCGCCGGTTCGGCAGGCCGCCATCGCTTCACGGAGTCCAGGGCGAAGACGGTTAGCCCCTGTAAGTCCGTGATCGACGAAGATCTGTTGCTCTTCAACACCCAGGGCAAGGAGGGCGTTTCGTTGAGCGGTTAAATCCTGATCGTTCGTTGAGACGCGGGCATAGCCGATCTTCATTCCAGTCATGAGGACCATGGTTGCAGTAATCCCCCCGTCACCGTGCATATCACCGTGCGGGTCCTACGTACATGCCTGGGCCAGCAGCTGCGCGGTACGCGTCGGCGTACTCCGCCGGCACGATGATCGACCGGCTTACGGACGATGCTAAGTGGATGCCTAGGACCGCATTTGACCGAACAGGAGTGGGCGAACATCATGCCGTGGGCACGTTGACTGGTGGGGCTAGGCTTTGGACAATTCAGGAGAAGTTCCCCGGATGCACGGTTCGACAGCGACGAGCTGGCAAAGCGGGAGGCCAATTTCTGGACGACCCGAAAGAAGGACGGGCACGGATGCGACAACAAGACCTGAGTCCCGCGCCTAGGGGATGGGTTGAGAAGCTGCAAGACGCCAATGTTCCCAGCTACCTCTTGATCGTAATTCTTGTGTCGCTGTTTTCACCTCTAGAGGAATCGATAGGATTTTGGCCCGCCTTGGCTACCGTCTTTCTGGCAGGTTTCGCGGCACTACAGCTAGTTGAAGTGCTCTTACAGCCGATGAAGAGAAAACGGATTGCGCTGGACGCGGAGCAAGGACTCTTTGAATGCGCGCATCGTGAGGAAGGATCAGCGCTCAAGCGAAAATGGGCTTTAGGGTACGTGAAGGCAGAGCCAGGCAAAGTGCTATTTCAAGCGAAGACGGGCCTCACCGGTTCCGTGGCCGGTCCAGTCGAAATCTATTCAGAGCCACGGCTTGTGCGCGACGGGGTAAAAGCACCATGGACGGTTTTCCCGAAAGGAAGCGTCATTGTTCTGAGTACGAACAAGGGAAGCATTGAACTGGCTGCATCGGCATCCAGCCTGAACCTGCTCACCGAACGAGCCCTGAACTAGCTCGGTCCTGTCGAACTTGTCCATAGGATCATCTATTCCCGCTGGGCGTCGCGCCTGCGTCCGGTAAAGGATCGGTTTACGGGCGCGCTACTAGCCCTAGGTCAGATTCTTAGGCGTATCGACCCGGACGGCTAAAATGCTCAGCGCGCCGCTAAGCAGAACGCTGAGCGCAAGGACGCCAAGGCCGCAAGCAGCGGCTATTCCGAAGGCATCGGGTTCGGCGACAGAGTCAATGACAGGCTCTTGGTAGTACCAGATCGTGTACCAAGCGTTCATGCCGAAGACTCCGATGAGGACAGTCACGATCCAAGAAACGACGGCCAGATGCCAAACTTTCATGCTTCCCCCAAGTACTAGCTTGCGACAAAGACTAGCCGTAGCTAGAGAGTCGTCCGCTCCGGCCCCTCCACGGCGTCCGTTCAGGGATCCCTTAACGGGCACCACCTGAACCGTCTACCCTGGCAACGTGGGACGGGGCTTGATCCGCGGTGGCGTAAAGGGAGTTGAGTTGGCGGTAGAGCGTTCGGGCGATGTAGCGCTTGAGAGATCTGCGGATTTCGCGGTAGCTGCGGCCTTCTTGGGTGCGCTTGGTGACGTAGTCCCGTGTTCCGGGGTCGTGGACCATCCTGGTCATGGTGATCGTGTGCAAGGCTCGGTTGAGGCGTCTGTCACCGCCCCGGTTTAGCCTGTGCCGGACAGTGTTACCGCTTGAGGCTGGCAAGGGATTCACTCCTGCCAGTGAGGCGAAGGCAGCTTCGCTGCGAACCCTTCCTGGATGCGACCAAGCTGTCAGGACGGTGGCGACTGTGACAGCCCCGGCGCCGGCCATCTCCAATAGCGGCGCTGCGGGGCTTTGCTTGATCAGTTCTGTCATGCGCTTCTGGTTCGCAGTCAGCTGGGTGGTCACTTCGATAACGCGGCGCGCCAATCGGACTGCTTCCTCGCGCGCGATCGATAGTTCGATCTGCTCTTGCCGTTCCCGCCATCTGGTGATCGTGGCGATCTGGGCGGGAACCAATGGTTTACGAGCGTCGATTCCCAGATCGTGTGCCCGGAGCAGGGCCATGAGTGCATTGACATTCATTGTTCGTTCCCGGGTGAGCTGATCCCGGGCTGCGCTTAGGATCCTGAGTCCGGCACGGGTTCCTTCATCCCGGCGCGGGGCGCGGAGCTGGGACTCCTCTAGGGCCAGGACTGCGGTTCCGATGGCTGCGGCGTCCAGCGGGTCGGATTTGCCGATCCCGCGGCGCCCTCGGGCGTTCATCCGTGGCGCTTCGGCGACGTCATAGCCGGCGTCGGCTACTGCCCTGGCCAGACGTGCTCCATAGGAGCCGATACCCTCAACGGCCCATAGACAGGCCATATCGCCGTCTGTCCGTCGGCCTACCCAGGCAAGTGCGCGGGAAATCCCTGCCGAGGTGGTGGGGAACTGCTCGCACGCGACCTGTCGCCTGGTACTGGGGTCAATGATGGCGTAGGTGTGGGTGCGGGCGTGGCAGTCCACGCCGATGACGAATGGGCGGGTCTGCGCAACGAGAGTCAACGCGGCCACCCTCCTTCCTTTCGAACGGGCAAGACTGGCCGCATCGCGACCGGCACTGACCTGGGAGGTGTCACTTCGAGGCAATACTGTGATGAGCCACAACCCCGAAGGGCTGGGCAAGCTTCTAATCAAGCCACCGTCGTGGGACAGGTCAACGCCGGTCGCCCCACCCAGCGCGGACAAGTCGGGGGGAATGCACCCTCAAGGGGCAATTGTTTTTTCGAGTCACGCGCCAGGCAGAACGGCCGGCATCAACACTGCCAGCTAGTCCCAGACCAGCCACTGCAAGACTCACAGTTGTTTTTTGGTTGCTGGCAAGCTCGCTTGCTCGGCGGCCGACGGAGCC
>NZ_JBFTOC010000044.1:0-7529 GCF_056397785.1 Arthrobacter sp. 05L421 | reverse complement strand
GCCGTGCCGTTCTCGGTGGTGTCTTTGGCGTCCTCGTCCAGGCAGGCTTGCAGCACGTCGTTGAAGAACTCCTCGTAGATGAGGAGGAAGAGGTTCTTTTTGTTGACCACGTAACGGAAGAGCGTTGCCTCGCCGATGCCGGCCCTGGCTGCCACTTCCTTGGTCGTGATGCTGTCGTACTCCTTTTCGGAGAGCATTTCACGAGCGACAGCCAAAACGCTTTCCATGGTCTGTAGTTTCTTCCGCTCACGCAGGTTCAGGGAGCCTTCTGCTATGTGTGACATGAGGGAGACCTGACAATGGTGGCTGGCTCAGTGGTATCACCAAGCTGCGAAGGGGAACCTGACTTGATCACCCGGAGGATAATGATGCCGACGACCGGGCCAAGGACGAGCGCAAGCACTGCCATCTCCCAGCTGAATGCCCCGACAATAAACGGGAATAGAGCGATGCTGGCGGCGCTGACTGCGTATCCACCAGCCATCTGTACCGAAAGCGCGCTGCCAACAAGGGCTTCAGGGCAATAGTCGCGGAGCAAGGCCGAAAGAAGCGCAGAGTCCCCTATGACGGTCATCCCCCAGAGGATGCACAGCGTCAATATGACCGCTGGATGCCAGGAGGCGCTTATCGCCACCAGGGTGGCAGCTGCACCTGAAAGCAGCATAAACATCTGCGAAATCATGATTTTGCCAAAGCGATCGGCTAGAAGCCCTGCAGCGATACATCCCAAAGCGCCCGAAGCGATGATGATAAAAGAAGCCACGGCAACCAGGCCGGTTAGAACCACTGCGCCGGAAATACGGTGAGCGAATAGGGCGCCCACAAATGTCCACATGGCATAGAGCTCCCACATGTGGCTGAAGTACGCCAGATTTACAAGTAGCACCTTGCGGTTCCTGAGCGCCGCAAGTCCGTGACGGAGGCTTACGTTGGTTCGTGCATCCCTGTACGGGGCGGTCCCCGGAACGAGGAGGAACAGTAGGCCGCCGACAAGTGAGCAGATACTCGTAGCTATGATCACAACTTGCCAGTCCGCACCCCCGATCCCGTTGATCAGGTGGGGTGCGGCGGACCCTACGGTCAGTGCAGCGACCAGAGTGCTGGAAGCCAGACCTCGCCGGCCGGGGCGTACCCATGCCAAAGTTTCTCGAACGGCAACAGGATAGATGCCGGCCAGAAAGATTCCTGTAGCGAGCCTTAGCGCCAGGGTGGCCTCGAAAGTGGGGAACACAAGAAGCAAGATATTTGCTGTTGCGGCCCCAGCCGCGCAGGAACTGTAGAGTATCCGGGCGCTAAGACGATCCGGCAGGCGCAGAAGCGCTGACGCGATTGCGCCGACAATGAAGCCCGCTTGGACGCCAAACGTCACCCAGAAGAGCTGAGTGTCGGGAACCTGCCATTGAGCGGAGATGCCTTTGATGATGAAGGAGGCAGAGAACCACACGCTAATGCTGAGCAGTGTTGCGAAACCGATGATCAGGACTGCGCTCTTGGTGCGGGGTCTGGTGTTAGGTGCAGCAGCCGTTGTTATGCCTGCCATGTTGGCCTTTCCGCCGCGCCGTCAGCGCGCTTGATGGGTGCCGCCACGGAAATGTGGTGCGGTGCAGGGCAGCAGCCGCACCACACTTCCGCCCTATTTCGAGGCGAAACGGCTGGAGATGGAGTGGCTGGCCGCCGGATGTGTGTCCGATACGTGGGTATTGCCTTCCCCCCGGAGGTACTCGCGGAGTGCGGAGCCTTCGTATTCCTTCCACACGCGGCCTCGCTTCTGCAGTTCCGGCACTACGAGTTCGACAAAGTCCTCGTAGTCACCTGGTGCAACAGCGTAGGAAAGGTTGATGCCGTCCAGGTCGCCCTCATCCACCCAGCGTTCAATTTCATCGGCAATAGTTTCAGGGCTGCCGGCGATAACCGGTTCCATCCCGCCGATGCTGAGGTATTCAGCAATAGCGGCCGGAGTCCATTCGCGCGACGGATCCGCCTTGGTGAAGAGGTTCACTACGGTCTGGATTCCGTTCGATTCCAGGTTCTTGAGCGGTTCATGCATGGGGAATTTGCTCAAGTCGATGCCTGACCATCCGCCAAAGAGCGCCAATGCACCCGAATGGGATGCGTGCTTGCGGTATTCCGCCAGCTTCCGTTCAGCAGCCGCGTCCGAGTCAGCCACAACAGCGGTCAGCAGGGAGAAGATCTTCAGCTCCTCGCCGTTACGGCCTTCAGCCTCTGCCGTGGCCCGGATGTCGCTTGTTATCTGTCGGCTAAGTGTGGGGTTCAGGACATTGACGAAGATCCCCTCGCCGTGCTTGGCCGCGAAGGCGCGGCCGCGGGGTGAACCGCCGGCCTGATAAATGACAGGGGAACGTTGCGGTGACGGTTCGCACATGTGGAAACCCGGAACATTGAAATGTTCGCCGGCATGTCCGATGGGGTGGACCTTCTCGGGATCAACGTAGATGCCCTTTTCCCGGTCAACGACCACAGCATCGTCTTCCCAGGAGCCTTCCCAGAGCTTGTAGACGACTTCCATAAATTCTTCAGCCACTGCATACCGCTCGTCATGGCCCATCTGTGCGGACATTCCATGGTTAAGCGCGGCGCTGTTGAGGTAGGAGGACACTACGTTCCAGCCAATGCGGCCTGACGTTACGTGGTCCAGAGTGGAGAGCCTTCGTGCCAACGCATAGGGATTTTCAAATGTCACCGCCGCCGTAACAGCAAATCCAAGGTTTTTGGTCGCTTGCGCCATCGCGGAGACATACATCATCGGATCGTTCGCCGGAATTTGCATCCCATCGCGCAGGCTGGGGGCAGCAGAACCTTCGAACACATCGTAGGGACCGAGGACATCTGCCAGGAAGAGAGCGTCAAATCGACCCTTTTCGAGAACCTTCGCCAAGTTCGTCCAGTAGTCCAACTTGGTGTAGTTCTCGGTCTTGCTTTGGGGATGCCGCCACAACCCCGGGCTCTGGTGCCCGGGAGTCGCCATACTAAATGCGTTGAGACTGATTCGCTTGCTCATGATCGCTCCTAGAAACCCTAAAATGATCGGACACTCCGATCGAAGTATGCACTCAGTAAAGCATGTATCAACCGCAGTGTGAAGCAGGGGGCGACGCCAGGCGCTGAAAAATGCATCTTGTGCCGCAGGCATGCCCGTGCTTTACTAGAAGCGCGCTTCTAACGGAGTGCACTTTCACTACGTTGCGGTCACTGATGCGGCCACTACGTCACGGGTAGATAATGGTCTCGTCGCATCAAGACGCGCCCTACGTGGGAGCAAACGGACAACCACTTCTGCCTCTCCAGGACTGATAACAGTTGCGATGACGCTTCACGTTTTCGCCATAGCTTTGGGATGGATGATGAGTAGTTTGCATACGAGCGGGGCCATAGCGTTGACCGTGAAGGACCGGCTCCGGTCCGTGCGGGCCGCAGCTGCGGGAAACATGCTCGAATGGTTCGACTGGACCCTATACGGGATCTTCTCCACCTATCTGGCAGCCAACTTCTTCGACAACAGCAACCCCACCTCCGCGCTGCTGTCCACCATGGCCGTCTTCGCCGGCGGGTTCATTGCCCGTCCAGTTGGCGGCTTCTTCTTCGGCAGGCTTGGGGACAGAGTTGGACGACGGCTTACCCTCCTGGTCACGATGATGACTCTTTCGTTCACCACACTTGCCATTGCCCTGGTCCCCACCTACGACCAAATCGGCGCCTGGGCCTCAGTCATACTGTTGCTGCTGCGACTGCTGCAAGGTTTGGCCCACGGCGGCGAAGCAGGCGTCTCGTACACGTACGTTGCTGAAATCGCGCCGAAGGAACGCCGGGGCCTCTGGACAAGTGTCGTATACGTCAGTGTGATGATCGGCGTTATGGGCGCCACAGCCACGGCCGCCCTGCTGAGCAACCTCCTGGGCAGCGCGGCAATGAATGAATGGGGCTGGAGGATCGGCTTTGGACTTGGCAGCCTGCTCGCACTGTATGTTCTTGTCCTACGGCGATTTGCCAAGGAAACCGATGTGTTTGCCGAGCAGAAACCCGAGCAGCATCAGAAGGCAGCCGGAAGCAAAATGTCAGCGGTGGATCGGGCCAAGGTGTACAAGGCCTGCATTTACATTTTCCTTCTCTCGGCCTGCACCAATGTTGTTTACTACACATGGGTGACCTTTGCCCCGATAAACGCGATCACCTTAAAAGGGATGGACCCGGGCGGCGCCTACATAGCGAGTCTGCTGGCCCAGCTGTTGGTGCTGTTCTTCCTTGTCCTGTTCGGCCATCTGTCGGATAAGGTGGGCCGCCGCCCCATGACAATGGCTCTCGGTGTCGCCGTGATACTGCTGATTGTGCCGATCCAGATGATCCTCACGGACCAGCCATGGACTCTCTTCGTCGCCCAGGGGCTGGGCCTCACTGCATGGGCTCTCGCCGTAGGCTTCTATCCGGCACTGATGGCCGAATTGGCGCCGACCTTTGCACGGGCCAGGGTGGTGGGTGTGATGACATCCCTGGCTGCAGGCGTCTTCGGAGGCACGGCGCCCTATCTGTACACCTGGCTCACCAGCATTGGCCTCGCCGCTGTCTTCTACGCCTACCTGGCTTCACTCGCCGTACTGACCATCATCGTCGGCTTCAAAATGCAAGAAACCCGCGGCATGGACCTGAATGAGGCCCTGCATCAATCAGCCCTGCCCTCAGAGCAGCCCCAGCCATCCTCAGCGGCTTCAAACTGAGCAAGCCTCGACAGAATTGAAGGGAACTGACCTCATGCAACGCGAAGCTGAGACTCATGCCGTCGTGAATAGGGGCGACAGAACCGACTTTGAGACAGAGACGGAGAAGGAGACGCAGGGGCTTGATGACGCCGGTGCTGCCGTGGCCGGCAGTCGCCGCAGCGGAACTGACCTGGAGAGTTTTCTGTCCCGCCTCATGTACGGCGAATGAATTGCCCGGACAGAACCACTAGGAATGTAGGGACAGCATTGCCTAATCACAAGGTGCCAGTATGGGCCATTCAACGAGTCAACGCGGTGTTGGCCGATGAGATCAGCTCCGGCCGCCGTCCATCTGTACAAGTCCTCGCGCGCCGTACCGGGCTAAGTAAACGCCTCATACGGCGCTGCCTGTTCGAATCCATCCCGCCAATAAACTCTGCCGTCCAACCGGCATCTTCGAAGACCTGAGCACCCTCGTAAATCGCGCATCCCAGCTCCGGCTAGACGACCCAACTATCCACAAGATCGGAACATCCCCATGACGTCATCACTTACTGCCCAGACTACGAGCACCGAAGAACGCGAAAGAGAACTGCTAACTTCCGTCCCCACCGGACTGCTGATCAACGGTCAGTGGCGTCCGGCGGGATCCGGTAAAACCTTTGATGTTGAGGACCCGGCAACGGGCAAGGTCCTGCTCACCATTTCCGACGCCGGCGCTGAAGACGGTGCCGCCGCGCTCGACGCCGCTGCTGCCGCCCAAGCTGCTTGGGCCCGCACTGCCCCGCGTGACCGAGGCGAAATCCTGCGTCGCGCTTTTGAACTGGTCACCGAGCGGGCCGAGGACTTCGCGCTCCTGATGACCCTCGAGATGGGTAAGCCCCTGGCCGAATCCCGCGCCGAGGTCATCTACGGCGCGGAGTTCCTGCGCTGGTTCTCCGAGGAAGCCGTCCGCATCTCCGGCCGCTACTCCCCCGCCCCAGATGGCAAGAACCGCTTGCTCGTGCAGAAGAAGCCGGTGGGTCCCTGCCTGCTGATCACGCCGTGGAACTTCCCGCTGGCCATGGCCACCCGCAAGGTAGCCCCCGCCGTCGCCGCCGGCTGCACCATGGTGCTTAAGCCTGCCAACCTGACCCCGCTGACCAGCCTGCTGTTCGCCCAGGTTATGCAGGAAGCCGGCCTTCCCGCCGGTGTCCTGAACGTCATCCAGACCTCCACCGCCGGTGCCGTCACCGGTCCGCTGATCAAGGATGACCGCCTCCGCAAAATTTCCTTCACCGGCTCCACGCCGGTTGGCAAGGCCCTCATTCGTGAGGCCGCGGACAAGGTCCTGCGCACTTCCATGGAACTTGGTGGCAACGCACCATTCGTCGTCTTCGAGGACGCCGACCTGGACAAGGCCGTTGAAGGTGCCATCGCCGCGAAGATGCGCAATATGGGCGAAGCGTGCACCGCAGCTAACCGCTTCATTGTCCACGAGTCCATCGCCGACTCCTTCGCGGAGAAGTTCGCTGCCAAAATTGGTGCCCTTACCACCGCCCGCGGCACCGAGCCAGAATCTAAGGTTGGCCCGCTGATCGATGGCAAGGCCCGCGACGGCGTTCACGCTTTGGTGACCGAGGCCGTGGCTGGAGGTGCCACAGCCGTCACCGGCGGTGCCGCCGTCGACGGACCCGGCTACTTCTACCAGCCCACCGTGCTGAAGAACGTCTCTGCAGATGCGCGCATACTGCAGGAGGAAATCTTCGGACCGGTAGCTCCGATCATCACATTCTCCACCGAGGATGACGCCGTCCGCCTGGCCAACAACACCGAGTACGGCCTGGTTGCCTACATCTTCACCAAGGACCTCAACCGTGGCCTGCGCGTCAGTGAACGCCTTGAGACCGGCATGCTCGGCCTCAACGCCGGCCTCATCTCCAACGCCGCGGCACCGTTCGGCGGCGTCAAGCAGTCCGGACTGGGCCGGGAAGGTGGCTCTGAAGGCATCGAAGAATACCTCTCCACCCAATACGTCGGTATCGCGGACCCGTACGCCGACTAGAGCAGATATCGGCCCGCCGCACTCGCAACCGGACGTTCAGCAAAGCGGCGGGCCCGGCCCCTCGACGGTTCCAAAGAAGCGTCGCCCTTGTCCCTCTTTGTGGGTCGAATCAGCGATGAAACGACCGCTACTCCTAGACGCCTAAGGTTGGTCCGCGAAGCGCCATTACCGCTGTGCCCCGTCGTCCAGATGACTGGACGCGACCGGGTAATGGTGTGGTGTGCAAGAGGAATAAGGCAAAGACGGCAAGCGACGGCGTCACCTCGCCCTGGACCAGACTGCCAGGGGCGGTGTCGTGAGCGTCTGGCGTCCTTTCGCGCCCGGGTTAAACGTCGTCCAAAACGTGCGCGTCGGACGTCGGCGGCCGACGTCGAAGCGACGAAGGACCGGTGCCGGATACGTATTGACGCTAAAGCCTAGCGTCGTCGCCCTGGGGATGCTGGGGTCTTCGTTTATGAGCTGTACCGCTGGCCTCAAGCCAAGTGACAGTCGCACCGGGCCTTGGGTCGTAGGACAAATCGCGGTAATTTAAGAAACCGCCGGCGCCGATGTCCCGGCATACGCCAGGTATTGCGGCTGGCTAGAAAGGTCGCATGGGATCCCCCGATGATTGTGGAACCGGAACTAGATGTACTGAGCCATCAGGTTGGTGACACCCGGGTGATGGGTGTGGTTCCGATGCCGGTGTGGATTCGTTCAGTGTTGTAGTGCTGGAGCCAGGGCGCAAGTGCGGTTTGGCGGTGGGTGCTGCTGGTGAAGACCTGCCGGTAGGC
>NZ_JBFTOC010000043.1:0-7885 GCF_056397785.1 Arthrobacter sp. 05L421 | reverse complement strand
AGGTGCTTTTGGGCAAGATCCTGTAGTTCAGAGGACTCTTTAGCCGCTGCTGACGTCTCAGGTGCAAGCGTTTCGGTTGGCGTTGACATGATAGTTCTCTCTTTCTAGGTGAATCCCGCCTGCCCGTGCAAAGTGGCAAGCGGACGGGGTGTCTGGCACTAAGGTGGTGCCATTCTTTTGCCGGTTAGGAGTTCCTGGTGTTGTTTCCTAACGGGGAGGGAGTTCTGGTGTCTCGCTTTCCTCAAAGGTGACCTCTGGCAGTCTGCGGCGGAACATGCGGGTGAGGAACAGCAACCACACCAGGCCCAGACCGACCCAGATGAAGCCCACCCAGAAGGCGATTTCCGTGAGCTGGCTCCAGAGCCACAATGTGAGGGCCACACCTATGCCCGGAAGGACTGCGTAACGGAGGATTGTGCGTGCCCCGCGGTTACCCTTGTCGATCACGTAGTGCTTGATGACAGTCAGATTCACGAAGGTGAAGGCCGAAAGGGCTCCGAAGCTGATCAGTGCCGCGGCGGTCGTCCCGTCGACGAAAAGCGCGGTGAGACCAAATGCACCCGAAATGACGGTCGCATTGACCGGGGTGTTGAAGCGGCTGTTCATTTGCCCGAAGACGCGCTTCGGTAGTGCGGCGTCTCTTCCCATTGCGTAGAGAATGCGTGACACGCTCGCCTGGGATGCCATAGCGCAAGCAAAAAGTCCAGCGCAGTAGGCGGCGGTGAAGAACACGGCCAACCAATCTCCGCCTGCGTGGGTCATGATCTCCAAGGTGGCAGCGTCGATGTTGACGAATGAGTAACCGGGGAAGACCATCTGCGCAACATAAGCGATGACCATGAAGAGACCCCCGCCTAGCAAAGTGCAAAGCAGGATTGCCCTGGGGATTTTCACCCTCGGATTATCGGTCTCTTCCGACAGCGTGGACACCGCATCAAAGCCCAGAAATGAAAGGCAAAGCATTGCAGCGCCGGCGATGACGCCGCCGATGGGCATGTCAGGGGAGAAGAAGGGCGTGAAGGGTGACGGTAAGTCCTGACCGCCCATTTTTTGGACGGAAGCCAGAATAAAGACAGCAACGAAGACCACCTGGAACCCGACCAAAACCAGGTTCATTTTGGCCACCATCTTGATGCCGAAGATGTTCAGCACTGTGACGAGGGCAACAGCGCCGACGATCCAGACAGCGGCTGGCACGTTCGGAGTAAAGGGCTGCAAATAGATGCCCAAAAACAGGTAGCAGATCATGGGGAGCAGAATGTAGTCGAGCATCAAGGCCCAACCAACGAGGAAGCTCGTATTGGCACCAAACGTCCGCCTCACGAACGTGTAGGTAGAACCCGAGCTCGGGTGCGCCTTCACCATCGCGCCATAACTGGTTGCCGTGAATAGCATCGCAACCAGAGTCACAACGTAGGACGCCGCAACATGCCCCTCGCTCAGGACGCTCACATACCCAAAGGTTGTGAATACCGTCAACGGCACCATGTAGGCCAACCCGAAGAGGACCAGTGCCGGCAAGCCGAGCACACGTTTAAAGCCAGGGGCTGCTGCACCAGCCTCCGGCGAGGCGGCTTGGGAAGTGGAAGAAATCATGTCGGAGCCACTTTCTTTACGGTTCTACTGGTTCAGCGATATACGCGGCGCCAGCAGTTCTTCCACCCTGGTGGAATCTTTGCACTCAGGGTGGACTATTAGAAGCTTGATGAAACGCCGCATCGATGGTGCGACGGGGCTCTGCAATACAGGGATCACGTCGTAGGGGTCCAAGGAAGAGCCGAATGCTGGAAACGTTGTTTGAACGTATACTCCGATCGAAGCGTGCAATCAGTAAAGCATGACGACCCTGCCCGTGTGAAGTGGAGCACGAAAAATTTCCTATTTGCGGTCACAGGGCTCGGGGGCGTCCTCTTCCCGGCACCCCGAGCATTCCCTTGGCTGGGCGTACGACAGGTAGTTGCCCGCCGCAAGACGGGTCGGGGGCCGGCTCACTTTGCCTGGGCGATCGGGCGGGTTCGATACGGGTTTTTCTATATGCGGGCTGCGAGCCCCTTCCCCGCGGACGGGACTCTGCCGCGCAGACGCATAGCCGCCGCCATGCAGGCCATGTCCTGAGTGTTTCCTAAGCACTGACTGAACGACCCCTTCCTGGCGCGCAGACTAGAGCTTCGCCTTTATGGCTTATGCCCACGGCCGCTATTTCCCCGACGTCATCGGCGGCGAGCAATTGGCCCCGCCCTGGCATCAGCAATAAAGCGGACTCCGACAGGGTGCCGGAGCACGTATACAAGCGTGCTGGCGACAAAGCAGCGGCTAGGCGTGCGATCTCATACGGGACTATTAGGCGAGGCGGCTACCACCCGATAGTGGCTCGAGGCATGCGTACGATTTCCGTTTGGCCACTAGGAATGAAAATGCTCCACCGCTACCGCCGCGCCTGCTGTCACTCCCTCGTAACGGCCTGGCTGCACCCCGGACCCCAGCTGAGAGCTCCCAGGGCTGGATGTCAGGAAGCCTCCGCCTCCGCCTTCGGCCCGCTCGCCCGAGCCGAGGCAGCGTAGCGTGGGATCCACCTTTTTCCTCTCATCAATGGGCGAGAAGTTCCGCCAGGTCTACATCCAGTTCCGGATTGCGGTCACTGCGGGGACAGGGGGATGGGTGGCGTCATGGTTTTCTAAGCTAGAAAAACCGCCGCTTGTGCCGCGCGTCACGAACGTGCTCTACTAGGGAGTGGGCTCCTAACGGAGTACACTTTCAATTGGCGGGTTGGTTATTATTGTTGACCTTGCCTAGGTAACGTCTAGCGTCCCTTCATGGGCCGCTCAGGATGGAGTCGTAGATGTACCAGATCGTTAATCCTGCAACTGGCTTGCTAGTAGAAGAGTTTCCAGCTGCAACTGACGAGCATGTGAGCGAAGCGATTACCCGCTCACATGAGGCGTACCGGTTGTGGCGGGATCGCCCGGTCGAAGAACGGGTCTTGGCTGTAAAGCGCGCCGGCGAGCTTTTCCGCGAGCGGAGTGAGGAACTTGCCGTCATCATTGCTCAAGAGATGGGCAAAAGGATTGATGAGGGCAGGGGCGAAGTCCAGCTATCCGCTGACATCTTCACCTACTATGCCGAGAGTGGGCCGGCGCTGATCGCGGACGAACCGCTGGACATCCGGGGCGGCAAAGCGCTGATACAAAAGCGGCCCGTCGGTTCTGTGATCGGTGTTATGCCGTGGAACTATCCGTACTACCAAGTTGCCCGATTTGCTGCGCCAAATTTGGTTTTGGGCAACACCATCCTGCTCAAGCATGCGCCCAACTGCCCCCGCTCGGCTGCAGCAATCGAGCAGCTCCTCCACGATGCCGGCGTTCCTGAAGATGCCTACATCAACCTCTACGCAACGAACGAACAAATTGCCTGGATGCTCGCCGATGAACGCATCCAGGGCATCTCTCTCACGGGAAGCGAACGGGCTGGCGCGGCGGTGGCTGCCACAGCCGGACGCCATCTGAAAAAGTGCGTTCTGGAACTGGGCGGATCAGACCCATTGATCGTGCTCGATACTGCCGACTTGGACAAGACTGTTGAAACAGTTGTCAACGCGCGGATGTATAACAACGGCCAGGCCTGCAACTCTCCCAAGCGAATCATTGTGTTGGACGACCTGTATGAAAAGTTTGTCGACAAAGTCGCCGCGCGCATGTCCCAGTTCAAGCCAGGTGATCCTCGTGATCCGCAGACTACGCTCGCCCCGCTCTCGTCTCAGCGAGCCGCCAACGAGCTGATCGAGCAAATTCAGGACGCAGTCGAAAAAGGAGCTTCTCTGCTCAGCGGCGGGAAGCATATTGACCTCCCAGGCGCTTTTGTCGAGCCAGCGGTCCTGACCGGAGTGACACAGGAAATGCGCGCATACTCTGAGGAGCTTTTCGGCCCGGCCATTGTGATCTACCGGGCCGCTACCGAGGACGAAGCTATTGCCTTGGCCAACGACTCAGTTTATGGCCTCGGCGCTAGCGTTTTCAGTGCAGATCCTGCCCGTGCCCAGCGGGTGGGTGACCAGCTTGAGTCAGGAATGGTCACAATCAACACGCCGCCGGGTTCGCTGCCTGACCTGCCTTTCGGAGGTATTAAGCGCTCAGGTATTGGCCGCGAACTCGGCGCCCTTGGTATTGAAGAGTTCATGAACAAGAGAGCCGTCCAGTTGGCTTAAGGTGCTCTTTGTCAGGAAACGGCGAAAGCGTCCATGAGGCCGCGGCGGGCCAATACGCAGTACCTCGCAGCCCCCCGGCTTACTTCTGGCGCCGCACTCTTTACATAGCTCGAACGGGTGGAAGCTGTGCATGAGATGCACCGCATTTCCGGAAGTGAGTGTGCAGTCCTCTGGCTGCGCCCCACAAGCTCGGCGTCCCAGGCAACTAGGCCACGCCGACTAACGCCAATGCAAGGCAAATACAGCTGCCGATCGGCAAGTAAAACGGAACGAATCCCACGATCTATAAACAACAGGCATTTGGCAGGACACGCGGAGAGGTCATTCTGACGAAATCTGCAGCACTTGGTTCGCCATCTCAATTGGCTGGAGCTTCGACCGTTGGACTGTTTGATCAACTCAAGTCCGACCCCGGTTGATTCAGCGCCGATCCCAGAAACTGCGCAGTTGAAGGCAACGGCCCTACCCTTTTCTCTTTTCCCTTAACCCCTTAAATCTCCCTTTTATTCAGAAGGTAATTCACATGATCGTCTCTATTCCTAAAGAAATTAAGAACAACGAGTTTCGTGTAGCAATCACGGCGGCAGGCGTGCACGAATTGAAGGCCAACGGACATCACGTACTCATCGAGTCTGGTGCCGGAGAGGGTTCAGGCATCAGCGATCAGGAGTACATGCTCGCCGGCGCCGAAATCGTTCAGAATGTGGACGAGTTGTGGGCAAGGGCGGAAATGGTCTTGAAAGTCAAGGAACCGATTTCCTCTGAATACCGCCACTTCCGAGAGGGGCTAACGCTCTTTACATACTTGCATCTTGCAGCCGAGCCAGCTCTTACAGAAGCGTTGCTGACGGCGGGTGTTACGGCCATCGCCTACGAAACAGTTCAAGCAGGCCGCTTCCTGCCGCTTCTGGCTCCAATGAGTGAAGTGGCGGGCCGGCTCGCGGTAACTGTTGGCGCGAACTCCCTGATGGCTCCTGCTGGAGGGAAGGGCGTGCTTCTGGGTGGGGTTCCGGGCGTGCGCGCGGCGAAAGTCACAATCCTGGGCGCAGGAGTTGCCGGGACCAACGCTGCAGCAATGGCCGTCGGTCTCGGTGCAGACGTTTCCATCCTCGACATCAATGTCGCGCGCCTACGAGAACTCGATGCCCAGTACGCGGGTCGCCTAAAAACCATCGCCTCGAACAGCCTCGAAATCGAACGCTCCGTGACTGAAGCGGACCTCGTAATTGGTTCAGTGCTCATTCCTGGTGCGAAGGCTCCCAAGCTTGTTAGCAATGACTTGGTGTCTCGAATGAAGCCAGGAAGTGTCCTTGTGGACATCGCCGTCGATCAGGGGGGCTGCTTCGAGGACACTCGACCCACTACCCACGAGAACCCAACATTCCGAGTGCACAACACAGTGTTCTATTGCGTCGCCAACATGCCAGGAGCGGTTCCTAGCACCTCCACCTACGCACTAACCAACGTCACCCTGCCTTATGCCCTTGCTTTGGCGAACCTAGGGGTCAAGAAGGCCCTCGAAAAGGACACTGCGCTGGCTGCCGGGCTCAATATCGCTGGAGGCAAGGTCACAAATAGATCAGTCAGTGACGCTCACGGGCTTGAGCTAGCTGCCTGGTCGGATCTCGTAAGCGCTTGACTCTCTCCCCGGTCGGCTGCCTGCCCAGCAACAGAGGTGGGCGGCCGACCCCGATCGGGACTGTCTCTAGCTCCTCCGTCAAGCGGCGAGGATGAGCGTGCTGGCTGCGGAGGTCTTGTGATCGTCGATCAGGGCTCGGTATACGACGTCGGATAGTCGGCGTTTGAGGACGCGCAGTGCTTCCATGCCGCCGTCCCCGCCTGCTTTGCGGCGGGCCAGAAGCTCTCGCGCGCCCGGATGGCAGCGGGCCTGGGTGAGCGTATCCGGTGCAGCGCCGCGTTCAGCTGTCTGTTCCCGGTCCGGGAGAGTCGGTGCCGGGCCTTGTTCGAAGACCACACCGGCAGCGGGGCAGTGCCGTTATGGCGTGCGTAGGCGTCCTTCGAGCGGAATCGCGTAACGCCGGCGGTCTCTCCCAGGATCTTCGCCGCCGTCAAGGACCCGCAACCGAAGATCGCCAGCAGTGCCGGAGCGATGACCGGGATCCGGCGGCTGAGTTCGGCTGTGAGTTCATCGATCTCCTCGGTGAGGCGGTGCAGATGGGTGAGGAGCCGTTGAGCGAGGTCGGCGACGATCCCGGCGAAGCCGTCCAGGTGGAATTTGATACGTGCGAACGCGCTGGCCCGGTCGAAGTTGGCCGGGGCCGCCCATGCAGGATCGAGCTCGTGCAGGTGCCAGCGGAGCCGGCTGATCACGCGGGTCCGTTCAGCGACGAGGTCCTCGTGGTGGTCGACCAGGAGGCGGATCTCACGTTCGACGCCGTCGAGACGTGCGACGGGCAGATCGGGTTCTCGCAGGGCGGCACGTGCGACCGAGAGAGCGTCGATCGGGTCGGACTTGCCGAACGTGCGGGCGCTGTCCCGAACATGGGACATCAGCTTCGGAGGCACCCGCACGACCTGTTCGCCCGCCGCGATCAGGTCGCGTTCCAATCGTCTGCTCAGATGCCGGCAGTCCTCGATCGCCCAAAGCCGTTCCTGGTCATCATGCTTGTTCGCCCATGCCAGCAGGGCGAGATGGTCGTTGCTGGTCGTGCCGATCGTCTTGACCGCGAGCTGCCTGCCAACCGTGTCCGCGATCACGGCCGTGTGGGAGCGCTTGTGCGCATCGATTCCGATGATCACCATGGTCTTGTCTCCTTTCTTCTACGGGTCGGGATGCAGGGCCGGCCGGTCGGCATATCCCAGTCAGGGGCGATGCCACGCTCCTCTCAAGCCAGACCGACCGGTCCCTCCGCGCCAGCCGGCCGCACTACAGACATAAGCCACGAAGGCGAAAAACGATGGAGCGAACCAACCGGCACACCAAAATTGTGACACTGGGAATAACGGTGTGGGTCCGGCCTGATCCGAAGGAGAGGGCCGTGTCAGAGTCCACGACCGAGATGACGGGGGTGATGATCGGTCCTGTGACGGGAGAGATCGATCAGAAGGAGCTTGCGAAGCGGTTGCTCGCGCAGGCCAAGAGCAAGGCATGAGCCTGGTAGGCCCGGGCGGAGCACCTCGGGCACTAGCATGGCCAGACACCGTTCGCAGCCAACAGGACATCCGAGCAGGCCAAGCCTTTTGATGTCGACATGGACCCGATCCCCGGGATCCGTTATGTCAGTAGCGGCGGACTACTCTCCCCGTGCTCCGGGTCCAGCCAGGTCAGTTTTGCCAGCCGGTGGCGGGACAGCACACGGTGCAGTGGAAGGGTGGATACCCGGCAGATCCGATACGGGCAGGGCCCTACCGCCGGTTCACAGGATTGTAAACACCGCCTAGGATGCCGGGTAAATTCGTTAGGTTCAAAAGGGCGATTTGGGAGGACGGCTAGTCAGGTGTCAAACCACTGAAACCTTTGATTTCCTAAACATCTCATTGTCAGGCCTGGCGTCTACGCCCTATTGACCTCATCTGGGACTGCCCCCGGTTTTGTTGACTCCTTGACCTAGCGAGCTTGTGCTCGTGGAAGGATGTTGACCATGCCCACGGCTTATGGGGCGGAGTTCCGCCAGGATGTTATTGATGTGGCCCGCAAGGGCGAAGCGCCGCTGGCGCAGATTG
>NZ_JBFTOC010000042.1:0-8770 GCF_056397785.1 Arthrobacter sp. 05L421 | reverse complement strand
CGGGGCGGCCGGGAACTGGAACCGCAGGACTGCCGTGTTCTCGGGAGAGCCGTAGACGGCGAGCGAGCCGCTGGTGCCAAAGTCCGTGGTGGGCGCCGACGACGAGGTGTAGGTGTCCGCGGCCGGCGCCACCGCCACCACGGTCGGCGCCGCGTGGGCTGGGGGGACGCTCATCAGCGAAAATAGGAGCGCACCCGCGCCGACAGTGGCTAGCCTGCGAAGTCTCTTCATCGGTGGCCTTTCGCGTGGCCGAAAGCAAAGAGGCTCCCCGGCGGTAGTGACATCCTTGGGGGTACTTTGTCATCTGAGGCCGGTCCGGTGTCAATGCGTAGCCCTACTTGGGATGCGGTCCCGTGGACCAAGTAGGGGGTAGTCCTGGACTTCTACAGCTCCCGTCATCGGGACCGCGGCGGAGGGCCAGTGTGGCGAACACCTAGAGCCCTGGGCGCAAGCCGATCGCCTCAAAGACGGGTGCCATCTGCCGGGCTGTCGGCAGTGAGGCGATCTCGATCCCGTCGAGTTCGCGATAAAAGGCTTCGCGGGCCCGGGCAAGCCCGGCCCGGAGGCGGCACTCGGTGATGAGCGGGCACGTGCCGCCCGAGCCGATGCAGTCGGCAGGGTCCAGACGGGTGTCGAGTTGCCGCAGCACCTGGCCAACCGTGGCGGTCCGGCCGGCGCTGCTCAGCCGGGAACCGCCGTTGCGGCCGCGTTCGACGTCGATCATGCCCAGGGCGCGCAGCCTCGCCATCGCCTTGCTGACATGGTTATACGGCGTGCCGACGGCGTCGGCGATGCTCTGCGTCGTCAGGAGCCCGCCGTCCGGAACGGCGGCGAGCACCAGCAAAGCGCGCAGGCTCACATCGGCGAACGCATTGATCTTCATATCCCCAACCTAAGGGAGGTCTAGTCCACCCAGACGGCGGGCTCGTTGGTATCGGCGGCCAGTTGGCCGAACTCGAGTTCGTGCGTTCCTGCGTTGGGGGCATAGGGCAGGACTGCGGCGAACAGGGAGCCGTCCTGGTGCTCTGCGGCCACGTGGATGGCGTCCGAGTCTTCCTCGAGCAGCGTGATGTCACAGACGACGGCGGCGGCCCGGAACTCCTCCCGATGCTGCCGGAGCAGCTCGTGGAGGTCCCGGATCATGGCGTCCGCGTCGAAGTCTGCGTCCGATCCGTCGCTCGCGTCCGCCGGGGTCACGGCAACCAGCCGGACTTCGCCGTCATTCTGGACCACCAGGGCGAAGGGCAGGAAACCGCCGTTGCGCTCGAGTTGCTCCTGCGCGGCGCCGACGCCGGTGCCCAGCAGGTTCTCCAGGTCCGTGGCGCTGGCGTCCGGCACGGAATCGCGCCAGGAACCGGCGTTCGGGGATTCTTCCGGATGTACGGCCACGGCTAGCCCCGGACCAGCGCCAGGACGCGGTCGCGGACGCGTTCCATGGTGGCAGTGTCCGTGGCTTCGACGTTGAGGCGCAGGAACGGCTCGGTGTTGGACGGTCGCAGGTTGAACCAGTAGCTGCCGTCGGCGGCGATAAAGGTGCTGCCGTCGAGGTAGTCGACCTCGACGTCGTCGTCGTGGAAATCCTTGCGGACCCGCTCCACTGCGGCGGTCTTGTCCTCGATTTCCGAGTTGATCTCGCCGGAGGACTGGTACGGCTCGTATTCGCGGCCGAGCTCGGAGAGCGGACCGTCCTGTTCGCCCAGGGCGGCCAGGACGTGCATGGCTGCGAGCATGCCGGTGTCCGCATTCCAGAAGTCGCGGAAGTAGAAGTGGGCCGAGTGCTCCCCGCCGAAGATGGCTCCCTCCGCGGCCATGACGGCCTTGATGAAGGAGTGCCCCACCCGGGTGCGGACAGGGCGGCCGCCGAGGCGCTCCACCAGCTCCGGAACCGCGCGGGAGGTCAGCAGGTTGTGGATGACGGTGGGCGTGTCTTCGCCGAGGCCCTGGGCGCGGGCGATCTCGCGGCGGGACACCATGCCGGTGATGGCCGACGGCGAGACGGGCTCGCCCTTTTCGTCGATCACGAAGCAACGGTCGGCGTCGCCGTCGAAGGCCAGGCCGATGTCCGCACCATGCTCGACGACGGCGGCCTGCAGATCGCGCAGGTTTTCCGGCTCCAGCGGGTTGGCCGGGTGGTTCGGGAATGATCCGTCGAGCTCGAAGTACAGGGGCACAATCTCCAAAGGGAGCATGGGCAGCAGGGCATCGCCAAGCACGGCCGGTGTGGTGAGGCCGGCCATGCCGTTGCCGGCATCCACCACAACCTTCAGCGGCCGGGAACCGCGCAGGTCCACCAGGTTGCGCAGGTACTCCGCATAGCCCTTGAGGACGTCCTGCACGCCCACCAGGCCGCGGGTGCCGGCGGCGGGGATGGTGCCGGCGTTGAGGTATTCCTCGGCGCGGGCCTGGATTTCCATGAGTCCGGTTTCGGAGGAGATTGGCACGGCGCCGGCCTTGGCCATCTTGATGCCGTTGTATTCGGCCGGGTTGTGGCTCGCGGTGAACGTGGCGCCGGCGGCGTTGAGGGCGCCGCACGCGTAGTAGAGCTCGTCGGTGGAGATCAGGTCCAGGAGCTGGACGTTGGCTCCGCGGGTGGCTGCGCCGTTGGCAAAGGCTTTGGCGAACTCGGGGGAGGAGGGTCGCATGTCCCCGCCCACCAGCACGGTCTGCCCCTCGAGCTCCAGGACGTCGACGAAGGCGGCACCGACGGCTTCAACGATCTCCGCGGTGATGGATTGCCCTACGATTCCGCGCACGTCATAGGCTTTGAACGAGGTCGAGAGGTCAAAAGTCTTTGTCTTGTCCGTAGTCACGCGTCCTATCTTACGTTGCGGCCCTGACGCCGCGGCCGGTATCCACACGCTGGGATTGTGCACATAGCGGACCCTTGGCTTCATGGCTGTCGGAGGAGGCTGGGATACTGAAGCAATGGCCAGTAACCAGAACGCCCCTTCCAGCACCGCCCTCGCCGACACCACGGCCTCGACCCGGGAACAGGCCCAGACTGTGCTGCGCGAGCTCGTGGGCCACCCTGAGGCGGAGTTCCATGACGGCCAGTTCGAGGCCATTGAGGCCCTGGTCGACGGCGGCCGGCGGGCCCTGGTGGTGCAGCGCACCGGCTGGGGGAAGTCGGCCGTCTATTTCGTCGCCTCCCTGCTGCTGCGCCGCCGCGGCGCCGGCCCCACCCTGATCGTGTCACCGCTGCTGGCTCTCATGCGCGACCAGGTCGCCGCCGCGGCGCGGGCAGGGGTACGGGCGGTCGCCATCAACTCGGCGAACCAGTTGGAGTGGGACACGGTCCGCGAGCAGCTCGCCGCCGATGAAGTGGACGTCCTGCTGGTTTCGCCTGAACGCCTCACCAACCCGTCCTTCCGGGAAAACCAGCTCCCCGAACTCGTGCGCCGGACCGGGCTGCTGGTGATTGACGAGGCCCACTGCATCTCGGACTGGGGCCACGACTTCCGCCCCGACTACCGGCGCATCGCGGACCTCATCACGCAGCTGCCGGACACCGTGCCGGTGCTCGCCACCACCGCCACGGCCAATTCCAGGGTGGTGCATGACATCGAGGAGCAGCTCGGCAGGGACGTGCTCACCATCCGGGGAGCCCTGGGCCGGGATTCGCTCCGCCTGGGTGTCCTGACCTTGCCCGATTCCCGCGAACGGCTGGGCTGGCTGCTGACCCACCTGCAGGATTTGCAGGGCAGCGGCATTATTTACACACTCACCGTTTCGGCAGCCGAGGACACGGCCCGCCTCCTGGCCGAAGCGGGGCACGAGGTGCTCGCCTACACCGGCCGCACGGACCCCGCGGACCGGGAACGCGCCGAGCAGCTTCTGAAGGATAACCAGGTCAAGGCGCTCGTTGCCACGTCAGCGCTCGGCATGGGCTTCGACAAGCCGGACCTCGGCTTCGTGGTACACCTTGGCGCACCGTCCTCGCCGGTGGCGTACTACCAGCAGGTGGGCCGCGCCGGGCGTGGCGCGGCGAACGCCGATGTCCTGCTGCTGCCCGGTTCGGAGGACCGCGACATCTGGCAGTACTTCGCCACCGCGTCCATGCCGTCCGAGGAAAAGGCTGCCGCCGTCCTGACAGCCCTGGCCGAAGCCGGAGCGGCGGTGTCCACGGTGGCGCTTGAGGCCCGGGTGGACCTGCGCCGCACCCCGCTGGAGCTGTTGTTGAAGGTCCTGGCCGTGGACGGCGCCGTCGAACGCGTCGGCGGCGGCTGGCGCTCCACGGGACAGCCTTGGAATTACGACGCCGAGCGGTACAGCCGGATCGCCGAGGCCCGGGTGGATGAACAGGACTCGATGGTCATCTACCAGGACACCGCCGGCTGCCGGATGGAATACATCACCTCGGTGCTGGACGACGAAACAGCCCGCGCCTGCGGCCGCTGCGACAACTGCGCGGGCCGCTGGTTCCGGGCCGACATCGCCGAGGACGCCACGAAGACTGCCGGGCAGACCCTTCGCCGGGCCGGCGTCGTCCTTGAACCGCGGCTGCAGTGGCCCAGCGGCATGGACCGCCTGGGAGTGCCGGTCAAGGGCAAGATCAAGCCGGATGAAGCCCTCGGCGACGGCCGCGTGCTGGCGCGCCTGACTGACCTTGGCTGGGGCGGGGCCCTGCGCGAGGCGTTCGCCGCCGGTGCGCCCGACCGGGCCGTTGACCCCGGCATGCTGCAGGCCTGCGTCCAGGTGCTGAAGGAATGGGGCACAGCAGATGCCCGGACCCCGGGCTGGAGCGGGGCCGGCCGGCCCGCCGCGATCATCAGCCTGCCCTCCCGTAGTAAGCCGCAGTTGGTGGACTCCCTGGCCCGCGGGATCTCCGAGATCGGCCGCATCCCGTATCTGGGCCAGCTGCAGCTCAACCACGGCGGGCCCACGGGCGGCCGCGGCGGGAACAGCGCCTACCGGCTCGCCGGAGTCTGGGACCGGCTGGTGGTGGGCCCGGAGCTGGAGGAGGCCCTGGCTGGAATCCGTGGCCAGAGCGTCATGCTGGTGGACGACCTCGTGGACAGCCGCTGGACCTTGACCATCTCCGGGCGGGCCCTCAGGCTCGCCGGCGCCGGCGCCGTTCTGCCGTTGGTGTTGGGCCAGGCCGGCTGACCTCGGCGCCGGCGTGGCGGGGGAGGGCCAGGCTGTCCAGCGTGCTCAGGAGCATCAGGACCGCGATGGCCACGAACGCTGCCCGGTATGGCGCCGCCGGATCGCCCGTGGCGAGACCGGTGGCTCCTGCGCCCTGGCTGCTTGCCTCGAAGACCCGCAGCAGGAGCGCCCCGACGGCAATTCCTGCCGCGGTGGAGAGTTGCACGAGCGTGGCGGAGACGGCGTTGGCGGACGGCAGCTGGGCCGGGGCGACGTCGGCGTACTGGACGGATGCGTAGGCCGAGAACCCGATCGAGCGGAACGCCCCGCTGGCCACCAGCACGGCGACAATCAGCGGCTCCGGCGTGCCGGCGTCGAGCAGCGCGCACAGCGCAAAAGTGGCCGCGGACGCCAGCGACGCGAACACCAGAACAGGTTTGAAGCCGAAGCGCCGGATCAGGGGCGTGGTGGCAGGCTTAATCCCGATGTTGCCCACGAACACGGCGGACACCATCGCCCCGGCGCGCAGCGGGTCCCAGCCGAAGCCGGCCTGGAACATCAGCGGCAGCAGGAACGGCACGGCGCTGATGGTCAGGCGGTACACAAAGCCTCCCGTCGCCGTCGCGCGGAACGTCCGTGCGCCGAAAACGGACAAATTGAACAGCGGCGTGCTGGTCCGCCGCATCCAGGCCGCGGCGGCGGCCAGGAACAGCAGGCCCACCACGATCCCTGCGGCTGCCAGCAGCCCGGCGTCCCGGCCGCCGATCAGTTCCAGACCGACCAGCAGGGAGCCCACCCCGAGCGTGGTCAGGGCCAGGCCGAGCCAGTCGAGGCGCCGCGTGCTGTCGCCGCTCACTGAGGGGACCAGGCGCAGCGCGGCCAGGAACGCCGCCAGGCCCAGGGGGAGGTTGACCAGGAAGATCCAGTGCCAGGACAGGTACGTGGTGAGCGCTCCGCCCACGAGCGGGGCAAGGACCGGGGCCAGCAGCCCGGGCCACACCAGGAAGGCGGTGGCCCGCAGCAGTTCCTTCTTCGGGGTTCCGCGGAGCACCACCAGCGTGCCCACAGGGACCATCATGGCGCCGCCGGCACCCTGCAGGACACGGCTCAGGGTCAGCATGGTGAGGTCCTGGCTGAGCGCGCAGAGCAGCGACGCGGCCGTGAAGATCGCGATGGCGAGGCAGAAAACCCGGCGCGCACCGAGCCGCTCCGCGAGCCAGCTGCTGAGCGGGATGCCCATCGCCACCGTCATCAGGTAGGCCGTCATGGTGATGTTGACGTCGGCGGCCGGCACGGAGAAATCCGCGGCGATGCTGGGTATGGCCGTGGTCAGGACGGTCCCGTCCAGGAATTCCATGAAGAACGTCGCGGCCACGAGGAGGGCCAGCCGCGGGCTCCAGCTGCCCCCGGCCGGGACGGCGCTGCGCGAGGAGGCCATCATGCGCGTGTCTCCGAGTTCCGGTTCACCCATTGCGGAGCGGAGGTTCCGATTCCAGCACGGCCATGGCGGCGTTGTGACCGCCGATGGCACTGACGGCGCCGCCGCGGCGGGCGCCTGAGCCGCAGAGCAGGATCTGTGGATCGTCCGTCGCCACGCCCCAGCGGCGCGCCGGGGTGTCCAGCGGTTCGCCGTCCTCCACGAAGGGCCAGTCGAGGCCGCCGTGGAAAATGTTGCCCCGCGGCATGCCGACGGCGCGTTCGATGTCCAGGGTGGTCTTGGTTTCGATGCAGGGCCGGCCGTCCGGATCCGTCAGGAGCAGGTCCTCAATCGGCTCGGCCAGGACGGAGTTCAGGGAGGCCAGGACGGCCGCCTGCAGTTCGGCGCGGCGTTCCTCGTTGTTCTCGGCCGTGACCAGCCGGTCCGGGACGTGCAGGCCAAAGACGGTCAGCGTCTGGGCTCCGGCGGCCTGCAGTTCCGGGGACAGGATGCTGGGGTCCGTCAGCGAATGGCAGTAGATTTCGCACGGCAGCGGTGCGGGCACAAATCCGGCCGCGGCGGCGCTGTAGGCGGCGTCGAGCTGGGACCACGTCTCGTTGATGTGGAACGTCCCGCCGAAGGCGGCCTCCGGGCTGACGGATCCGTCCAGCAGCCGCGGAAGGCGCTTGAGCAGCAGATTGACCTTGACCTGGGCGCCCTCGCGGCGATGGTTCGGATTGCCGGCAGCGCCCGCTGAAATGCCAGCGGTGCCCGCGGCAGGCCGGCTGCCGAGCCGGTCCAGGACTGCCGGCGCCACATTGGACAGCACCCACCGCGCGGAAGACGTGTGGTCCTGCCCGCCGTGGCGGTAGTCCACGACGCCGCCGGGCCGGACGGCCGTGACGTCCGCGGAGGTCAGGATGGTCGCGCCGGCGTCGCGGGCGGCCCGCTCCAGCTCGCCGGACACCGCGCCCATGCCGCCGACCGGCACGTCCCAGTCGCCCGTCCCGCCGCCGATCAGGTGGTAGAGGAAGCAGATGTTTTGCTGCAGGTCCTGGTCGTCGGCCCGGGCGAAGGTCCCGATCAGCGCATCCGTCAGCACCACGCCGCGGACCAGGTCGTTGCCCAGTTCCTTGCTGATGGCCTCCCCGATGGGATGTTCGATCATCGCCTCCCATGCCTCGGCGGCGCCGGCCCGGGCGGCGAGAGACCGCGCTTCGGACCGCGCCAGCAGCGGCGAGGTCATGGTGGGCCAGAGGGCCTCGGCGAGCTGCCGGCAGGCGGCATAGAACGCGGTGAAGGCGCGGAACTCGCCGTCGGGCGCGCCGACGGCGGCGAAGGACGCCGCAGTGGCGGCCTCGTCCCCGTTGTCCACCAACAGGGCCCGGCTGCCGTCCGCGGGGTCCGGGGTGTAGGAGGAATAGCGCCGCCGCGCCAGCGTGATCCGCAGGCCGAGGTCGTCGATGATCTGCTGGGGCAGGAGGCTGACGAGGTACGAGTAGCGCGAGAGGCGGGCATCGACGCCGTCGAACGCGTGCGCGGACACCGCGGCGCCACCGGGGTGCTCCAGCTTTTCCAGGACCAGGACCTCACGCCCAGCCTTGGCCAAGTACGCGGCGGCGGCCAGGCCGTTGTGGCCGCCGCCGACGATGATGGCGTCAAATTCCTTGTTGCTCGACATGGGCCTATCCTGCCATCCGGATCGGCCGGCGGCCGCGAGGCGTCCGGCCACCGGACGGGAACCGGACTTGCTGCCGACGGCGCCGCAGCAGCGCCGCTCACTCGTCTCGGGTGCAGATCAGGGCGGATGAACGACGCCGATGCGCCCTGATCTGCCCGGGAGCGGGCCTCCGCGCAGGCGAGGCTTGGCGCCGCAGCCGATGTGCCCGGGAACGCAAAAGGCCCCGGTCCAAGGACCGGGGCCAAACGCGGAGACGGGGGGATTTGAACCCCCGGTGGAGTTGTGCCCCACACTTCATTAGCAGTGAAGCCCATTCGGCCGCTCTGGCACGTCTCCAATTGCTATTAACTAGCCAACCAAGGATACGCAGAAGGTGCCACGCAGTGCAAAACGGCCCATCCAAGACATCGCGGGGTCACTTCCGGCCCATGCCGGGCGGGCAAAGTCATATGGTCGTAGCAACGCTCTGATTGATGGAGCGTTTTATGGTCAAGCTGTTTCCTCCGAATACCCGCACCGACTTCGTTGACATGGTGTGTGGCGGGATGTCGATACTCGCCGCGGCCCGGCGTGTCGGGGTCATGCAT
>NZ_JBFTOC010000041.1:0-15419 GCF_056397785.1 Arthrobacter sp. 05L421 | reverse complement strand
CCGCCGCACATCCGCAAGGCCCTCACCGCCCGGGACCGGGGCTGCGCCTTCCCCGGCTGCACCATCCCCGCGCCCTGGTGCGAGGCCCACCACATCGATTACTGGTCCCGCGGCGGGACCACCGGAACCGAGAACGGAACCCTGCTCTGTTCCCATCACCACCACGTGATCCACAAGGAACACTGGACCATCCGGCTCAAATCCGGGATCCCCTGGTTCATCCCGCCACCCCACCTCGACCCCCGCCAACACCCCAGACGCAACCACTACTTCCGACCCACAGATCCAGTCGCTGCGGCCTGACAGGGTGCCGCAGAACATGACGGCAGCATGACAGGCGCCACGGGACGGTCGCCGCAGCACGCGGCGCGGCCGGACGTTCTACCGTGATGTCCTCGGCCTGGATCTTTTCACGGTCCCCACGGGCAACCCCATGGTGCTCGGCGCCGCGGGTGGCTCCAGTCTCGCCCCCAGCGAGATGCCGGACCGGGTACCGTCGCCCTACCCGATGATCAGCTTCATGGTGACCGGCCTCGAGGAGATCGTTGATTTGCTGAAGGCCCGCGACGCCAGCTTCCAGCCTCCGGTCGTGGCCAGCTTCGCGGGCCTGGAGGGAGCAATCGTCGGGGACGTCATGGACTTCGGCATAGCCGAGTCAGTCTTTCTGAAAGATCCGGAAGGCAACGTGATCGCACTCAACGAATTCGTCGGCTGAACGTTCCCGCCAGGTGGGGCGCACCCACTACCGGCCAGCCGCGTACCCCTGCGCACCGCGCGGATTCGCGGCGGCCTGCAGGACGCCGGTCTCAGGATCCCGCACGACGGCGGACAGCCGCCCCAGCGCCCAGTCGCCGGCCCGGGTGACGACATGCCCGCGGCGTTCCAGCCCCGCGATGACGTCCTCCCCCAGCCGGTCCTCGACGACGGCGCCGCCCGGCTCCCAGGTCCGCGGCCAGAAGGACCCGGGCATCGACGTCGTATGGAACGTCGGCGCATCGATGGCTTGCTGCGGCGAGTATCCGCCTACGATGGTCCGCAACAGATACGGCAGCTGCCATTGGTCCTGCTGGTCACCGCCGGGTGAACCCAGCGCGGACACGGCGTGGCCCTCTCGCAGCACGAGAGTAGGCGTCAATGTGGTGCGCGGGCGTTTGCCGGGCGTCAGCGTGGACGGTGTGCCCGGCTCCAGCCAGGTCATCTGCAACCGGGTACCCAGGCAGAAACCCAGCTCCGGGATCGACGGGGAGGACTGCAGCCAGCCTCCGGATGGAGTGGCCGAGACCATGTTGCCCCAGCGGTCCACGACGTCGATGTGGCACGTATCGCCGCGGGTCTCCCCCGCGGGTGTCACGGTGGGCTCGCCGACGCCGAGTCCGGCCGCTGACGCAGACCCCGCGAACGCCGGCGGCGTGTACTCGGTACGCAGCGGCGGCACGTAGGGTTCCCGCCCGGGCACAGTGCCGGGTCGGAAATCGTGGGACGCCCGGTCTGTGATCAACGCCCGGCGGCTGGCGCAATAGTCAGCAGAGAGCAGGTACTCCAGCTGGACGTCGGTGTCGCCGTAGTACGCCTCCCGGTCCGCGAGCGCTAGCTTCTGCGCTTCCAGGATGGTGTGCGCCCCCAATTCAGTGGACGGGTCTAGGTAGCGGGCCTCGAATCCGGACAGGATGGCCAGGGTCTGCAGCAGCGCCGGGCCCTGGCCCCAAGGTCCGGTCTTGGCGATCGTGTGGCCCCGGAACTCAACGGTGGCCGCCGCCTCGTATCCGGCTTCGAACCCGGCCAGATCCGCCAGGGCCAGCACCCCGCAGTGATCCGTACCCGAGGAATGCCGGTGCGGGGCCCGAACAGAATCCACCATGGCGCGGGCCACGAAGCCCTCGCGCCACTCGTGCCGGGCCGCATCAATTCCTTCCTCGCGGGTAGATGCCTTGACTCCGGCCTCCACGAGTCGTTCCAGGGTGCGGGCATAGGCCGGGTTCCACACCAGCTCACCTTCGGCAGGGATCCTTCCACCGGGCATCCACAGCTCAGCTGACGTGGGCCAATGCGTCTGGAACAGCGCAGACACGGCCGCAATGGTGGTTCCAACCCGGCCGAGCATCGGATGGCCGTCCCGCGCGTAGCCGATCGCGAATTCCAGCACCGCGTCCAGCTCCCACGTCCCGTGGTCCCGCAGCAGCAGGAGCCAGGCGTCGACGGCGGCGGGCACCGCGGCGGCCAGGGCACCCGAGCCAGGAACGAGGTCCAGGCCTTCGGCAACATAGTGCTCCACAGTAGCCCCGGCCGGCGCCGGCCCCTGCCCCATCAGGACTATTGGCTGGTCCGGCCGGTCCGCGGTGACGAAGATCCCGGTCATGTCTCCGCCGGGCCCGTTGAGGTGCGGCTCCACCACGTGGAGCACGAATGCTCCCGCCACCGCGGCGTCGAAGGCGTTGCCGCCGCGCTCCAGCACCGCCTGGGCGGCCGCCGTCGAGAGCCAGTGCGTGGACGCGCTCATCCCGAAGGTGCCTTGCAGCGTGGGGCGGGTGGTGAATGGCTCCGGCCTGGTGAACGGCATCCGGGCCGCGCGCGGACGGTCCCTAAAGACTTCTGTAACAACGGTGTCAGCCAAACAGGGCCGCCACTCGTGTGAAGGTTTCGTAAACGCCATACGCGAGCGGCACGCCGACGAGTGCCCACGCGATGACCAATTTTCCGGTGGACGGCGTCACCGGTGTCTGTGCAGTGCTCATTTCAGGCCTCCAAGGCAGGTTCTTCGGACCGCACGCGGCCGGCACGGGGTTCGTGGAAGCGCGCGTTTACCGGCGAGACCAGCAGGTTTGCCACGAAACCGACAACCAGCAGCCCCACCATGGTCAGCAGGGCCGGCTGGTAGGACGCAGCGTTGAGCGCGCCGGGCTTGCCCTGCGCGTCCAGGAATGCATTGACGATCAACGGTCCTGCGACGCCGGCCGCGGACCAGGCCGTCAGGAGACGGCCGTGAATGGCGCCGACCTGGAACGTGCCGAAGAGGTCGCGAAGGTAGGCGGGGACGGTCGCGAACCCGCCGCCGTAGAAGGAGATGATGACGAACGCGAGGGCCACGTAAAGGACGGTCGACGTCGACCCGGCCAGGGCCAGCACGGTGTAGAGCACGGCGCCGACGCCGAGGTAGACCATGTAGATGCGCTTGCGTCCGGTGACGTCGGAGGTGGCGGACCAGGCAAAGCGGCCCGACATGTTGCCGATCGACAGCAGCCCCACGAAGCCGGCGGCCACAGCAGCGCTGACCATCGAAGTGCCGTCGGGCTGGCGGAAGAAGTCCTGGATCATCGGGGCGGCCTGTTCAAGGATGCCGATGCCTGCCGTGACATTGCAGAACAAGGCGATCCACACGAGCCAGAACTGTTTGGTCTTGACCGCGTTCCTGGCGGAGACGTTTTCCGTGGTGACCAGGGAGGCAGACTTGACCTTTGTGGGGTCGAAGCCTGCCGGTTTCCAGCCCTCGGCCGGGACCTTGATGGTGAAGGCGCCGAACATCATGTAGGCCAGGTAGATCACGGCGAGGGTCAGGAAGAGCTTGCCCACGGACTCGCCGCTGGCCACCCAGCCCTTGGCGCCGGAGTTGGGATCGTACATCTTGAGCAGCGCCGTGGAGACCGGACTGGCAATCAGGGCGCCGCCGCCGAACCCCATGATGGCCATGCCGGTGGCCAGTCCGGGCCGGTCGGGGAACCATTTGATCAGGGTGGAGACTGGGGAGATGTAGCCGATGCCCAAGCCAATGCCGCCGACGACGCCGTAGCCGAGATAGACGAGCCAGAGCTGGTGGCTGAAGATACCCAGGGAACCGATCAGGAAGCCACTGGCCCAGAACACGGCCGAGGTGAACATCGCCTTCCGTGGCCCGTTCTTGTCCACCCAGGTGCCCATGATGGCGGCCGAGAGGCCTAGCATCACGATCGCGACGGAGAAGATCACGCCGATCTCGGTCAGGCTCGCGCCGAAGTGCTTCACCAGCGCGGTCTTGTAGACGCTGGTCGCGTAGGCCTGGCCGATGCACAGGTGCACGGCGAGCGCTGCTGGGGGTACGAGCCACCGGTTGAATCCCGGCGGGGCGATGGTTCTTTCGCGGTCCAGCCAGCCCATGAATGCTCCCCTGCTCGTCAACGACATCGGTGTCTTGCACATTGGAGCGACGGTCCTCTGCCAGGGCCTCTGATCGAGCTTCCGGCAGAGGACCGTTGCCTCCGGCAATCATGGTCCAAATCGTCAGCAAACGTACTACTTATGCGCCAAGCGGTAGGCAATCAGCGATAAACGGTAAGTGCGGGTCCGGCGCCGGCGTCCCTGCGGCTCGAGGAGGAGCTATTTGCCCAGGCCGGCCTGCCGGAGCGCCTCGGCCATCGCCGTGTTGACGGGCGACGGCGTGGGCGTGGGCCTTTGCGGTTGCCTGGCCTGTGTGCTGCGCCCGGGCGTTTGCCGGTCGGCCGCCGGTTTCGCGGCCGGCTGATTCGACGGCTGATTCGACGTCGTCTGCGGCGCCGACTGCCGCGGTCGTTCCGCCCGCGAGTCCCCGCGTCCACCAGCCGCCCGGCCATCGCGGCCGCCGTCCCCACGTCCGCCGTCCCCACGTCCGCCGGCCGCACGTCCCGTGGAAGCCGCACGTCCCGCGGGGGCTCCGGGTTCGTCGTCGAGCCTTAGCGTCAGCGAGATGCGCTTGCGCTCCGGGTCCGCTTCCAGCACCTTGACCCGGACCACCTGGCCGGACTTGACCACCTCGCGGGGATCCGAGACAAAGCGGTTGGCCAGCGCGGACACGTGCACGAGCCCATCCTGGTGCACCCCGACGTCGACGAACGCGCCGAATGCCGCCACGTTGGTCACAGTTCCCTCCAGCACCATGCCCGGCCTCAGGTCCGAGATCTTCTCGATGCCTTCCGAGAACGCTGCCGCCGCGAAGGCCGGACGCGGGTCGCGGCCCGGCTTCTCGAGCTCGGCGATGATGTCCTGCACCGTGGGCAGGCCAAAGGAGCCGTCCACGAAGTCCTGCGGGTTCAGCGCCGCATAGCTTCCCGCGGCCGGTGCCTTCCCGGCCGCCGCCTTGATTTTCCGGGCCACCGGGTAGGCCTCCGGATGCACGCTGGAGGCATCCAGCGGCTCCGCTCCCCCGGTGATCCGCAGGAAGCCGGCGCACTGCTCAAAAGCCTTGGCGCCCAGCCGCGGGACCTTCTTCAGCTCGCTGCGCTTGTTGAAGGGTCCGTGTTCGTTCCGGTACGCCACGATGTTCTCACTCAGCAGCGGCCCGACGCCGGCCACCCGGCTCAGCAGCGCGGGCGAGGCGGTGTTGACGTCCACTCCCACGGCGTTCACGCAGTCCTCGACGACGGCGTCCAGGCTGCGGTCCAGCTTCGCGGCCGTGACGTCATGCTGGTACTGCCCGACGCCGATCGACTTCGGCTCTATCTTCACCAGCTCCGCAAGCGGATCCTGCAGCCGCCTGGCAATCGATACCGCGCCGCGCAGGGATACGTCCATGCCAGGCAGCTCGGCCGCGGCGAGCGCCGACGCTGAATACACCGACGCTCCGGCCTCGGACACCACGATCTTCTGCGGTTTGGAACCCTGCTGCGCTGCGCCGGAATCCATGGCGAGCTGCTTCAGCAGTTCTGCGGCGAGCTTGTCCGTCTCCCGTGAGGCGGTGCCGTTGCCGATCGCGACGAGTTCGACGCCGTGCTTCTTGGCCAGGCCCACAAGGGTCCGCAATGCTTCGTCCCATTTCCGGGCCGGAGCGTGCGGGTAGACGGTGTCGGTCGCAACCACCTTGCCCGTGCCGTCCACCACCGCGACCTTGACGCCGGTGCGCAGTCCCGGGTCCAGGCCCAGGGTGGCGCGGTTCCCGGCCGGCGCGGCGAGCAGGACGTCGCGGAGGTTCGCGGCGAACACGCGCACGGCCTCGTCCTCGGCGGCGGCGAACATCCGGCTCCGCAGATCAGCTGTCAGCCGGGCCAGCACCCTCGAGCGCCACGCCACCTGGGCGGTCTGCAGCAGCCAGGCGTCGGCGGGCCGGCCGCGGTCGGCAACCCCTAGGAACCTGGCCACAGCGGCTTCGTACCGGCCGCGCGCGGCGGTGAGGGCGGCGTCGTCGTTCGGTTCCGCCTCGGCGAGATCCAGCTCCAGCGCCCCGTCCTTTTCGCCGCGCAGCAGCGCCAGGACGCGGTGCGAGGGCATTCCGGCCGGCTGCTGGGAGAACTCGAAGTAGTCCTTGAACTTCTGGCCTTCGGCTTCCTTGCCCTTCTTCACGCGGGACACCATCCGGCCCTGGGTCCACAGCCGCTCCCGGAGGGTGGCGGCCAGGTCGGCATCCTGGGCGACGCGTTCCACCAGGATGGAGCGGGCTCCCGCGAGCGCCGCGGCCGGGTCCCCAATCGAGTGTTCGGCGTTGAGATACTTGGCCGCTTCGCGGTCCGGGTCCAGTTCCGGGCGCTTGAGCAGGGCGTCCGCGAGCGGTTCCAGCCCGGCTTCGCGGGCGATCTCCGCCTTGGTGCGCCGTTTGGTTTTGAACGGGAGGTAGATGTCCTCGAGCCGCGACTTCGTATCGGCGCCGACGACGGCGGCCTGCAGTTCCGGGGTCAGCGCGCCCTGGGCGGCGATGGCTTCAAGGATGGTCCGGCGGCGGTCTTCGAGCTCGCGCAGGTAGCGCAGCCGCTCCTCCAGGTCGCGGAGCTGGGTATCGTCCAGGGTTCCGGTGGCCTCTTTGCGGTACCGGGCGATGAACGGCACGGTGGATCCGGCGTCGAGCAGGTCCACGGCGGCCTTGACCTGCCAGGCTTGGACGCCGAGTTCGGCGGCGATCTGGGCGGCGATGCCGGACTCCTGCGTGTGCGGCGAACCGGTCTGCGGCGTGCCCATCTGTGGCGACGGGCCGGAAGCGGGCGAGACGGGCGAGGCGGGGCGCTGCGGGTGTTGGGTCACCCAAACCATTTTGCCTTACCCGGGTCTACGGCTGGGCTCAACTGGAGCAGGAGGAGGCTCCTGCACGTCCTGAACGACTTCGTTGCGCCGCATAAACCACGGCTTGAAGGGCGGATCGAAGCGGGCGAACCGTGGCGGCCCGTCGGCCGTCAGCCCGGCTACTACGAGTGCAGCCTGCAGGTCATTGTTGCGCCGTTCGAAAGCGGACTCCGACCCGCTTCCCGAGAACCGCAGCGCAGCCGCCAGCGACCCGGGGATTGCCCGGACTTCGACGTCGGAGTTCGCGGGGACCGGGGCCGTCCCCTCCGTTATGCCCGCAGGGAGCACAAAGGCAACGACAAACTCAGCGGGCTCGTCGCCTCCCGGCAGCGGACCGCTCTGGAGCACGGGAGCGGTCATCGCAAGCTTTTGTGAAGGACCCAGTTCCTGGATCACCGGGGCCGTCATCGCCAGCTTCTGACGGGCCGCGTTGCTGCCGCTGATGTAGTTGAACAGATGCCGGAAGGCAGCATTCCCGGCCCGGTCAAACGTCGCATTGACCTTTATCTCGGCCACAACATAGGCGGGATAGCGGCGCAGCTCAAAGTGCACGTATCGCCGGACCAGCTCATACGGTTGCTGTTCGGTCATGGCCCCAGACCTTACGCCGATCCGATGGCAGCAACCAGAGGGATCTTGCCGGTTGCTGTTCCTGGTTGCTCTTTCTGGTTGACGGGTACCCGCTCCCGTGTTCCCTGCTCCCTGCTCCCTGCTCCCTGCTCCCTGCTCCCTGCTCGATTGTCGGAGGTCTTTGATAGCTTGAACACGGAAG
This sequence comes from Arthrobacter sp. 05L421, assembly GCF_056397785.1. NCBI lineage: Bacteria > Bacillati > Actinomycetota > Actinomycetes > Micrococcales > Micrococcaceae > Arthrobacter > Arthrobacter sp. 05L421. The sequence goes on along the minus strand of NZ_JBFTOC010000041.1, from coordinate 7,654 downwards.
GCCGGACTTGGCTCATGCGGGGTTTGATCAACGCAGGCTAATCAACGCTGGCTTAATGAACAGAGTCCAGCAACAACGGGGGCATCGTGTTTTTTCTTGAACCTGAGGTGCAGGGCTCATCACCGGACCTGGTCTTTTCGGCGAGCGATCTGGTGGTGGCCGCGAGCTGTGAGTATCAGCTGCTCCGGAAGCTTGATGAGAAGCTGGGCCGCTCGTCCAAAGTGGCCTTCGACGCGGACGAGATGCTCCAGCACGCCGCCGTCTTGGGTGACCTCCACGAGCGCAAAGTCCTCGATGGGTTCGTCGCGGACTTCGGCCGCTGGGATCCGGTCACCGGAAGCGGCGTTTACGACGTCGTCCCTGCCGAAGCCATGGATCGCGCCGCTTTGGCTGCCAAGCATACCGAGTCCATCGAGGCGCTGCGGGCGGGCGCTGACGTCGTCTTCCAAGCCGCCTTCTTCGACGGCCAGTTCCATGGCCGCTCCGATTTTCTTGTGCGGCAGGCAGACGGCAGCTACGCGGTGTTCGACACCAAGCTCGCCCGCCACGCGAAGGTCACGGCTCTGCTCCAGCTTGCCGCCTATGGGGACCAGTTGCTGAAGGCCGGGATCCCTGTAGATCCGGCAGTGACACTCGTTCTGGGCGCTACGGTGCAGCTGGCGGACGGAGGATTCGACTACGTCCGCAGCCACCACAAACTCGCAGAAATCCTGCCGGTCTTCCGCGAGCGCCGGGACCGCTTCCTGGCTTTGACCTCCTCGCATCTGGCGCAACGCGGAGCCGCGCAATGGGGTGCAGCCGGAATCACCGCCTGCGGCCGCTGCGACTACTGCCAGGAACAGGTCACGGCCACCGAGGACCTGCTGCTCGTCGCCCGAATGAATTCGGCACAGCGCAAGAAACTGCACGCAGACGGCATCCATACGGTCACGGACTTGGCGCGGGCCAGCCTTCCGAAGGCGAACGCAGCGCTCCAGCGCCTGCAGGCCCAGGCCCGGATGCAGAGCGGCGTCGGCGGAGACGACGGCGGCGTCCGGTACGTCAAGGACGGCGAGGAACACTCCCTCCGCTACGCGGTCATCCCGGAAAACACGCTGGCCGAGCTTCCCCCGCCGAGCGACGGCGACATCTTCTTCGACTTCGAGGGCGATCCGCTGTGGCAGGAAAAGGCCACCGGAGTCTGGGGACTGGAGTACTTGTTCGGCGTCATCGAAGCCCCGACTGGGCCCGGCGTCCCCGGGGTTTTCAGGCCGTTCTGGGCGCACAGCCGGGAAGCGGAGAAACAGGCCTTCGTCGATTTCCTCGACTATGTGGAGAAACGCCGGCGGGACTACCCGGACATGCACGTCTACCACTACGCCGCCTATGAGAAGACGGCGCTCCGAAAACTCTCCGTCATGCACGTTGCCGGCGAAGACACCGTGGACGGCTGGCTGCGCGACGGGCTCTTGGTGGATTTATACCAGACCGTCCGGAACAGCATCCGGATCTCCGAGAACTCCTACAGCATCAAGAAACTTGAGCCGCTCTACATGGGGACGAATCTGCGCTCCGGAGATGTGAAGGACGCCGGCGCCTCCGTGGTTGCCTACGCCCATTACTGCGACGCCCGTGACAATGAGCGGCCCGATGAGGCGACCACAATCCTCGCAGGGATCTCCGACTACAACGAATACGACTGCCTCTCCACACTGGAGCTCCGGAACTGGCTCCTGGGCCTAGCACAGGAGCGCGGGATCAAGCCGGGAGACGGCGACGCGGCCGGAGGCGACGGTGCGTCCTCGGCTGCGCTCAAGCCTGTGAAAGTCAGCGCGGGCTCCGGGCCGGCTTCCGCTGAACTGGAACCGCTGGAAGTGTCGCTGGCCGAACTGGAACCGCTGGAAGTTTCGCTGGCCGAACTCGCGGATTCCGGCGTCGGGCTCTCCGAAGACGATCAGAAGGCGGTCTCGATGCTGGCGGCAGCGGTCAGCTATCACCGGCGGGAGCGCAAGGCGTTCTGGTGGGCGCACTTCGACCGTTGCGAGAACGGCCCCGTCACCCATCACCAGCAGGACCGCAACGTCTTCCTCGTCGAGGACGCCGAGGTCCTTGAGGACTGGTGGAAGGACGGCGCCAAGAATCCGGAGCGGAGGGTGAAGCTGATCGGCACGGTCAGCCCCGGCTCGGACCTGCGCGAAGGCAGCACGTGGTTCCGAATGTACGAGCCGCCGCTTCCGGCCGGGCTGGAGGGCACAGGCACCAAAGGAACCGGGCGCAACGGCTGGTTCGGCACCGAGGTTCTGGAGCTGGGCCACGAGGATGGCAAGGACACCGTCATCATCCGGGACAAGCTTCGCAAGAACGTCGAACCGTATAACCAGGTCCCCGTCGCCCTGACCGAAGACCAACCCATCCAAACCAAGAGCCTCGAGGAGGCGCTGGCGGCCCTGGCTGCCCGCGTCACCTCGGCGCTGCAGGCCAGGCCGTCCGCGTTCCCGCATCACCCGGCATTGGATCTGGTCCGGCGGGTTCCGCCGCGGCTTGCCTCTGGCGCACCGCTGCCGACGCCCGGAGACGGACCGGACCGCTACATCGACGCCATCACCGCGGCCGTCGCGGACCTGGACCATTCCTACGTGGCGGTCCAAGGTCCTCCCGGGACCGGTAAGACGCATGTGGGCTCACACGTGATCGCCCGGCTCGTGGCCCGCGGCTGGAAAGTCGGCGTCGTTGGCCAGTCCCATGCGGTGGTGGAGAACCTGCTGAAGACGGCGGTCACCAAGGCCGGCGTCGATCCTTCCGTGGTCGCCAAGGACGTGAAACACGCGGAGCCGCTTCCCTGGCAGCAGCGTTCGGCGCAAGATGTGGCACGCCTGCTGGGCTCACCGGGCGGCGCGCTGATCGGCGGTACGGCGTGGACCATGACGGGAGCAAATGTCCCGGCCGGGTCGCTGGATCTGTTGGTGATCGACGAGGCCGGCCAGTTCTCCTTGGCCAACACCCTCGCCGTGGCACAGGCCAGCAGCCGGCTGCTGCTGCTCGGGGATCCGCAGCAGTTGCCGCAGGTCAGCCAGGGCGCACACCCCGAACCCGTGGACGAGTCAGCTCTGGGCTGGGTCTCCGCCGGTCATGCCACGCTTCCGCCGGAGCTTGGCTATTTCTTGGCCGATTCGTGGCGGATGACCTCGGAGCTCTGCCGGGCCGTGTCCGAACTCTCCTATGAGGGCAAGCTGCACTCCGCGCCGGCTGCTGACCTCCGGAGGCTCGATGGAGTTCCTGCCGGAATCGAGACCGTCATGGTGGAACACAGCGGCAACATCACGTCGTCGACCGAGGAGGCCGCAGAAGTGGTCCGTCAGGTGAATCGGCATCTGGGGCTGAGCTGGCATTCGGAGGCGGGCACCCGCCCGCTCGACGTCGCCGACATCCTGGTGGTGGCGGCCTACAACGCCCAGGTCAACGTAATCCGCGACGCTCTGGACACCGCGAATCTCGCCGGCGTACGGGTAGGGACGGTGGACAAGTTCCAAGGCCAGGAAGCGGCCGTGGTGATCGTGTCCATGGCATGCTCAGCGGTGGCCGAGGCTCCGCGGGGCATGGAGTTCCTGCTCTCACGGAACCGGATCAATGTGGCGGTCTCCCGAGGGCAGTGGCGGGCAGTAATCGTCCGCGCGCCGGAACTGACCAACTACCTGCCCACGCATCCGGAGGGCATGGAACAGCTGGGCGGTTTCATCGGCCTGTGCCAGCAGTCGGTGGCTGCCTGAGCTTTGCCCGCCAGTCCAAGGGACATGCCCATTCTTGGACTCCCCCAGTGGGCACAACGGCATCCGGACCACTTTTCACGGCCAAGGCTGGACATGTCCCACGATGCTTGGTCCCGGCGCGGGGAGCCTTAGGCCAGCAGGAGCGCCTCGTCCAGGACGGCGCCGAAGTTCGCGGGGTCGTGCGCAAACCGGCCCAGGAACAGGCCCGAGACACCCTCAAGCGTTGGGAGCAGTCCGGGCTTGGCGGAACCGCCGTAGATGACCGGCAAATCTGGCACCCCCGCGACGGTGAGCTGCGCCCGGAGCCGCTGGACGACGTCGGACACGTACGCCGCGGCGGCGGGCTCGGCCGCGCCGATGGCCCAGACAGGTTCGTACGCCACAACCAAGCGGCCGGCGAGGTCCCAGTCGCCGTCGACGGCCGACTCGATCTGGCGGTACACAAAGTCCACGGCAGCGGAGGGCTGCCCGCGCTCCGTCTCCCCCACACAAAGCAGCGGCGTGAGCCCGGCATCGTCCGCGGCCCGGACCTTGAGGGTCACCATGGCATCGTCCTCGTGGAAGTGCCTCCGGCGTTCGGCGTGGCCGATCTCCACGAGCCGGACGCCGAGTTCGGCGAGCATGGACGGGGCAATCTCCCCGGTCCAGGGCCCGTCCGCCCAGCCGCAGTTTTGCGCCCCTAGCAGCAGTGGCGAGCCGGCCAGGAGCCGGGCCGCCTCGGGCAGGACGGGGAAGGACGGAATGACAAACGGGACAACCCGCCCGGCCGCGAGCGCCGGACGGGTGTCCACTTCGTGCCGCAGCCGCTCCAACCAGTCCAGGCTGTCCCGGTAGCCGAGGTACATCTTGGTGCTGACCCCCACCAGGATCTGGTTGCTGGAGGTCTGGCTGCCGGGAATCTGCTGCATTTGTTGGTGCTTTCTGCTGGATCCAGTTAATTGGGCTGGAAGCCGGGGCTGGGACGCCTTTACTGCTCCAGGAGCTCGTCGGCCTTGTTCTTGAAACGACGGGTCGCGAACATCATCCCAGCTGCCAGGAACGGGAGCACGCCGAGGGCAAGGACGCCTGCGGAGCCGGTGGGGTCAGCCGCGATCTGGTTGACCGAGGTCCGCAGGATCGGAGCGACAAAGCCGCCCAAGTTGCCGAGGGAGTTGATCAGGCCAATGCCCGCGGCCGCGGCCGTTCCGGTGAGGAACGCCGTCGGGTAGGACCAAGCGATGGGGCCAATGGAAAGGAAGGAGCACACGGCCAGCGTGATGAAGATGATGCCCAGCGCCGGAAGGTGGTTTGCACCGGCCCACGCTGATCCGAAGATGCAAAGTCCGGTGGAGATGAACAGCCCGGTACCCCAGACCCGGCGGCGGACCACCGTGTTGGCAGCCTTGCCGATGAAGTAGCAGGCGAAGATGCCGAAGAACCACGGGATGGCTGCCATCAGGCCGACGGCGATGCCCACCTTCTGCCCGGTCAGCTGGGCCACCTGCTGCGGCAGGTAGAAGGTGACGCCGTAGACGGCGATCTGCAGGCAGAAGTAGATGACGGTGAAGTACCAGACCTTGCCGTTCTTCATGGCGGCAAGCACGCCGCGCGGGCCGGACTCTTCCTTGACAGTGTCCTCCAGCGCCATGACTTCCAGGAGCGCCTTCTTCTCGTCCTTGGCCAGGAACTTGGCGTCCTGCGGGCTGTTGATCAGGAAGAAGTACGCGGCAATGCCGGCGATGACCGCCAGCATGCCTTCGACGAAGAACATGACCTGCCAGCCCTGGACGCCGGGGACCTGGTCGCCGATGTTGATCAGCCAGCCGGAGAGCGGGGCGCCCAGCATCTGGGAGAACGGCTGGGCCAGGTAGAAGATGGCGAACATCTTGACGCGGACCTTGTTCGGGAACCAGGCCGCCAGGAACATGATGACGCCGGGGAACAGCCCGGCCTCGGTGACGCCCAGCAGGAATCGCAGGATGATGAAGGAGGTCTCGCCCTGGACGAACGCGAAGCACGCGGAGACGATGCCCCAGGTGATGGCGATGCGGGCCAGCCACACCTTGGCGCCGAATTTGGTCAGGAGCAGGTTGCTCGGGATTTCGAACAGGGCGTAGCCGATGAAGAAGATCCCGGCGCCCAGGGCGAAGGCACCGGCACTGATGCCCTTGTCCACTCCCAGCGCGGCCTCGGAGAAGCCCACGTTGGTGCGGTCCAGGAAGGCGACCACATACAGGATCACCAGCATGGGCATCAGACGGCGGGAGGCCTTGGAGATGGCCGATTTAAGGACCGGCGTCTCCAGTAGGTCCCGGGTGGACGTTGTTGTTACGGACATCAAAAACTCCTCGTCGAGCAATCAGTGGTGTAACTCAGTGGGTGAATCAGTTGCGTGGAGAGCGGCCGGAATCCGGCCAAATTAGGCCGGCCCAGCCAAGAGGCCGGACACGGCCAAGCCTGCCCGGCCGAAGTGGGCCAGGCAGGCGAGGGCCGGATCCGGCCGGGAACAACTTCTAGCGTGAAAAAACCATCATCAGAACGCCGGCCAGGCAGGCCAGGATCCCAACGGCGAGGTATATCTTCCGTCCTTTGCTCCAGGCTGCGAATCCGGAGGCGGCGGCGGTTTGGCTGTGTTGTGCCACGGTGCTTCTTCCTTAGTGCATGTAGAGTCCGCCATCCACATTCAGCGTCTGGCCGGAGATGTAACCGGCGTCTTCGCTGATGAGGAAGGCGATTGCTGCTGCGATGTCCCGGGTGGAGCCAACGCGGTTGACCACGAGGTCTTTGGTGAGTTCGTCCTTGCGTTCCTCGCTGAGGGTTCCGCCCATGATGTCGGTGTCAATGGGGCCCGGGGAGATGGCGTTGACCGTGATGTCGTATTCGCCCAGTTCGCGGGCCGTCGCCCGGGTCAGGCCGATCACGCCGGCCTTCGCCACCGAGTACGGCGTCTTGGAGAACGTGCCCCCGCCACGCTGCGCGGAGACAGAGGAGATGTTCACGATGCGCCCGATCCTGCTCTTCGCCATGGATTCTGCGACGCGGCGCGTGGCGTAGTGGACGCCGTTGAGGTTGATGTTGAGCACGCGGTCCCATTCGGCGGCGTCGAGTTCCAGGTACGGAACCGGTGAGCTGACGCCCGCCACGTTGGCGAGGGCAACAATCTGCGGCAGTTCGGCCTCGATGGCGTCGATCGCGGCACGGACCGAGCTTTCGTCGGACACGTTGGCGCCGACGCCGAAGGCCTTGACGCCGTGCTCGGCGGCCAGTTCCTTGGCCGCCGCCTTGCAGCGTGCGTCATCGAGATCGATGATGCCAATGTTCCAACCCTGTGCTGCCAGGTAGTTGGCGGTGGCGCGGCCGATGCCGCGCTCGGAGACGGCGCCGGTGATGATGGCTGTGCGTTCTGTGGGGAAAGTGCTCATAGGAAGGCTCCTGAAGTGGAAGTGAACGCTGGAGGTCAGTTGATGGGGGCGGGGCCGAGCTCGTCGATGAGCTTCTGCATGGCGACGTAGGCCTTGTTCCGGTAGGCGATCAGTTCCGGTGTGCGCTCGGCCGGGACGTTGAGGAAGCCTGCGCCGGTCTTGGTGCCCAGCTTTCCGGCCTCCACGAGTTCGGTGAGGATCTTCGGGGTGGCGAAGCGTTCCGGGAATTCGGTCTGCAGGGATTTGTAGCAGAAGTTGTAGACGTCCAGGCCTGCCATGTCGGCGATCGCGAAGGGGCCGAAGAACGGCAGCCGGAAGCCGAAGGTGGTGCGGACCAGGGTGTCGATGTCCTCCGCGCTCGCGATGTCCTGTTCCACCAGCTGGGCGGCCTCGTGGAAGAGGGCGTACTGGAGCCGGTTGAGCACGAAGCCGGTGACGTCCTTGACCACGGCGGTCTGTTTGTTGGCCGCGTGCACGAGGTCGCGGACGGCGCCGACGGTGGCCGCG
>NZ_JBFTOC010000040.1:0-16243 GCF_056397785.1 Arthrobacter sp. 05L421 | reverse complement strand
TCACACCCCCGAGGACCTCCGGCAGGTCGCCGCGAAACTCAACCGCCGGCCCCGGCCCACCCTGAACCTGGAAACCCCAGCCAACCGGCTGAACCAGCTGCTGCACGCAGCCTAACCCCCTGCGTTGCTCCCACTGATTGACTTTGCCCATACCGCCAGGATGCAAAGGTGGTCACTGCGCCGCCGATGAGCGGGCCCGCTGCGATCGCCATGGCTCCTGCCGCGGCCACCAGCCCGTAGGCTGCGGCGCGGCGCTCGGGCGGGAAGTTGGCCGCAACCAGCGCGACGATCGCCGGCATGATCAGGGCTGCGCCGGTGCCCTCCAAGAGGGACCAGCCCAGAAGCAAGACACCAAGGTTGGGCGCCAGCGCCGTGGTCAGCGAACCGGCGGCATAGATGATCAGGCCGAGGGCGAACGCGCGGCGGCGGCCTATGATGGTACCGACTTTGCCGCCAGTGATCATCAGGGACGCCATGACGAGTGTGTAAAGGGTGATGGCCGTTTGGATGCCGGTAATTGACGTGCCCAGGTCCGCGGCCACCGTGGCCATCGAAACGTTCATCACCGAGCTGTCGAGCGTCATCAGGAACTGGCCGGACGCCAGCACGGCAAGGACAAGTCCGGATTCAGTCCGTGCCGCTATCGGCGCCCCGGCACTCATGGTTCCGGGTTCTTGAGCGTGCCCTTGGTCGTTGCGCGCATGAGCGTCATAGTCCGCCCACCGTGGTGGACTGTCAAGCGCGCACTATTCCGCCTGCGCCGGATCCGTCGGGCTAAGTGCTTGCCCGGCTGAAGCCGTGGCGAGATCTTGGTTACCGAAACGGTCTGGATTCCTTTTCGCCCTGGTTGTGGGGATCCTCGCCTGCACGATCATCGGCCCCGATGAAGGTAGATTTCCCGCTGGGCCGCTCAGGCCTGGTGCCGCCAGAGCACATTCTTGTCATGTCGGAGAGCCAATTTTTCTGCCCGGTCATGGTTAGAGCAACGAAACGCCGCGTGGTCCTGAATCAGGACGTCTCAGTGGTCCTGAATCAGGTTGGCATACTCAGCGGGACTCCGGTTTTCCATAGGTGCCACCCTGTGAGGCCACTCTATGCGGATTTGAGAACGTTCTTCAGATTTGTCAGTTGCGCGACCTCAGCATTCATGGTGCGGACGATCACCGGGCTCACGAGTTCATGAGTCCTTTGGGCTGCAGGTCCAGGGTGAACCGAACAGTCGTTCCGCCCGGCGCTTCACTGAGCCGGTAAGCACCGGCCGGCGGGCAAGGCCTGCCACGACCTGGAATCCCAGGTGCTTCCCGGGCTCTGTAGCCGTGATGTCGTAGTCCCCGACGATGGCCCGTCGCCACCCCCAGTGCCGTCTAGTCCACGTGGCGTTGCGGACGTGCCGGCGCGGCGGACGTCGACGGCACCGGAGGAGCCGTCTGGCGGTCCGCCGCGCGCCGGCATCTAGCGGATTGCCTCTTCCCGCTCGTCAGCCAGGGGACTCAGAGTCAAGCGGGAGGAGTGGAGGAGGGTGTCGAGCAGAGACCGGGCGGCCGCGAGCAGGTCGTTCACTTCGGGGCTGGCCAGTTCGTAGAACAGCCGCCCTTCCCGTCGTGAGGGGACAATCAGGCGCTGGCGGCGGAGCAGGCTCAAATGCTGGGAGAGATTCGACGGTTCCAGGCCGGTATTGTCGCGCAGTCTGCTCACGGCAACTGGCCCGTCTGCGAGCATCTCCAATAGCTGGATTCGAGCAGGGTGGCCCATGGACTTGAAAAGTTCGGCCTTCACATTGGTCAGGACCAAGCCCGCGGGAAGATCATCCGGCATCGGGACCTCCCTCCTTCACATTCAAATATTCTGAGCCGCGCGTCTGTGCAGAACCCGCCGACAGGAAAACTAACACGGCCCAGACAGAAAAGTCTGTCTCGCAGCTCCCGTGATTGGCCTGCCCGCTCCTATATCGTAGCGCCGGACCGCCGGCGTGTCGCCGCCGCCGGGAGACAGGGTGTTACCTCTTGCGCGGGCCAGAACCATAGTTCAGACTTTCATGAATTCATCAATTCGATCCGGGCCGGCCTCTGTGAGCGGCTGGCATCGTCCGGGTGGATTCAGGCTGTTCCCGGTGACAACGGAGTCACCGAGAACAACCGGGTCCCGGCTTCCAGGAGGGTTCTATGACAGGCATGTTTGAACTGTTCACCGATTCCGACACTTCCTACCGATTTCGACTGACCGCCCCGGATGGGACCGTCATGGCCCTCTCCAAGCCCTTTCCTGACCTGCCATCGGCGGTGGCCGGGATCGCCGCAGTGCGGGAGTACGCCGGCATGGGGCTGGTGACCGAGATTGAGGCACCGCAAAGTGGCGCCCTGAGCCACTCCGGGGCCAATGTCACTCCGGGGGAGCCCAGAGAGCACCGGCGAGCCCAGGAGACGCACGCCAGCGATCCGCGGGCACGGGCGAGGCCGGCCCGTGACGGAGCGCCCAGATTCCCGAGACGGCCGCCGCGCATCGGCATACCCTCCGCCGCGCGCTTCTTGGGCGGCCGGGCAGTAGTCCGGAATCAGCAGCTGATCGTACGCTGGCGACAGGCTCTGGAAACGCGGTCCGCGCAGGTCGGTTTCAGCTCGTGCTAACCGCCGTCGGGTCTCGTGTTGGCGGCATGGGGCGCTCTGGGCCCGGGCGCTGGGCGCCGGCCGGCAGGCCTGGCAGACAGGCATGGCCGTGACCGGGCTGAAGGCGCTGCAGGCCTACTCCAGCGCACTGGCTACCGAGGACTGCCTCGCTGGGACCTTTCGCTACGATGTGGTCTCGGGGGAGCTGCAGTGGTCCGAGCAGGTCTACCAAATCCACGGCTATCACCGGGGCGAGGTGGTGCCCACTGTGGGGGTGCTGATGTCGCACCTGCACCCTGACGACCGGATGCGGTGCAGGGAAACTATTGAGGGTGTGTGCCGCGGCGGTGGGTTTTTTGCCAACTACCACCGCCTCTTCGACGCTCGCCGGCGGGAACGCCGCGTCTTGACTGCTGGGGAGGGGGTGCCGGACAGCGACGGGAACGTGCTGTTCATCGACGGGTTCATGCTCGACCTCACCAGGACGGTCCAGCTGGAAACGGACCGATCCGCACGCGAGGCCATTGCCGGAGCCATCGGCACGCGAGGCCTCATTGAACAGGCCAAAGGCATCCTGATGGGAATACTTCACATCGGTTCCGACGCCGCCTTCGAACGGCTTTCCGCCTACAGCCAGCACCACAACATCAAGCTGGCCCACACCGCCTCGGCGATCGTCCGACTGGCCAACAACACCCACGAATCCGCCACTCTGCGCAGCTTCGTCCACGCACTGGACAGCCGATTCTCGACACACCGGGAGGGGGACCGCGTTCTTCATCCCTAGGCGGACCAAAGGCGCACAGCAGGGCCTCGGCCCGTCCGCCCAGCGTCCCGCCCACCGAATGCTCGGGGGCAACCCAGCGGGCATTAATAGCACACTCCGAGGCAGACCGGTCTGTACGCCCCGGCCGGGTGTAAAATTTTTTCATCATGACTGTCGACGACGCCGCGGGCCCCACGCTCTTGCCTGCCACAGCTATGGCCGGACGCGACGAGCCTGTGGACCGCATCCTCGCGACCGCCTACGAGCTCTTCTCTAGCCGCGGTATCCGCGGTGTTGGCGTCAATGAGCTGATCAACTGCTCAGGGGTATCCAAAGCGACCTTCTACCGGCACTTTCCGTCCAAAGATGCCCTGGTGCTGGCCTTTCTGGAACTCCGCGACCAGGTATGGACCGTGGACCTCATCGTGGGCGAGGCCAGGAAACGGGGCACCACCGCCGAGGAACAGCTGCTCGCCGTATTTGACGTGTTTGGCGACTGGTTCCAGCGCGAAGATTTCGAGGCGTGCTCGTTCATCAACGTCCTTCTGGAGATGGGGGCCGGGCACCCGCTGGGGAAGGCGAGCATCGACTACCTCAGCCGCATCCGGGGTCACATCCAGGCCCTGGCCGAGGAAGCCGGGCTGGACCGCCCCGAGGAATTCGCGCGGTCCTGGCACATCCTGATGAAGGGCTCCATCATCTCCGCCACCGAAGGCGACACGCTGGCCTCCAAGCGCGCCCAACAGATGGCGCGATGGCTCATCGAACACCACCGGGCCCTATAGCCGCCGTCCTGGGGGAGTGCCCTGCACTTTCTCCCGGCTGGCGCTGGTCCGGACGAGTGGTCAGCGGCCCCGGACTCGACCGATCACATCAGCTCCGCCGAGGCATCACTCGCCGTGCTCATGGGGGTGCTGCGAAATCGAGGTTAACGAGGCCCAGCAGATCCCCGGAATGTAGCGGCGGCTCGGCCAATGCTCAAGGCGTGTTCGCCGCTGCCACATGGCGGCGGCGAACACGCCAGCGTGACAGAGGACGGTAACTACGTTGATACCGGTTGCGCACCGCGACTCCGGTGTGCGACTATTCCGGTGATTGTGATCCATCGACAGGAGGTGAGACCCATGTACGCAGTATCCGCAATGGGTGCTCCCCGGCAGTCCGCGATCGCGCGACTGCAGTAGTCGCAACTGGGAGCGCCCGCCAGGCCATACGCGAAGGACGACTCCCGTGAACACATCACCTTCTTCACCCCTGCACTTCACCTCATCGACGGCCCCCGACCGGCCGAAGTCCGACCAGGACCAACCGCGTCTCGACGCCACAAAGCCGGTGCGCGCCGCGAGCGAGCGAGCGTTGATCCTCGGCGGCGGCGGATCGACAGGCAACGCGTGGCTGATCGGCGTCATCGCTGGCCTCTTCGATGCCGGGCTGGATGTGACCGATGCCGACCTGATCGTCGGCACGTCGGCCGGATCGACGGCCGCGGCCCAGCTAGCTGGCGCGACCCCGACCGAACTGTTTGCCGCCATCCTTGCCGCCCCACCCCAGCAACGGACCGGTCCCATTGGATCCGACGGTGGACGCGCTAGGCCGGCGGCGGACCACATGGAAAGAACGAGCAGGATTATCGCTGCCTCTGAGGATGCGGCCGATATGCGCCGCAGAATGGGCGCGGCGGCGCTCGACTTGGATGCGGCGTCGGACGGTTCCGGGCAAGCGCGGTGGCGCGCGACCGTCGCCGCGAGGCTGCCCAACCAGCACTGGCCGGAACACACGATGCTCATCACGGCGGTCGATGCCCGTGCCGGTGAACCTGTCGTGTTCGACCGTCACGGAGGGGTCGAGCTGGTGGACGCCGTGGCCGCCAGCTGTGCCAGTGGCTTCGCTTACGGTATCGGGGACAGCCGATACATCGACGGCGGCTACCGATCCAACGCCGAGAACGCCGATCTGGCGGCCGGATACGCACGGGTGCTGGTGCTGTCACCATTCAGCGGCAGAACACGGACGCCGGTGCACTGGGGCATGCATCTCGCCACACAGGTCGACGAGCTACGCGCACACGGCAGCAGAGTCGAAACCCTCTTCCCGGATAGCACCGCCGAGCACATGTTCGGCGTCAATGCCATGGATCTGTCGCTGCGTCCGCCCGCCGCTCGGGCGGGTTACAACCAGGGCAGCGCCCTTGCCGGGCAGCTCACCGAATTCTGGCGCTGATCTGAGGTCACCCGCCGAGAGGGCCCCTGCCGCCGCCCTCTCCCCGCAGCCCCGGGAAACGCAACATTCGGCTACATCTTGGGAATTTTTTGGTGCCGGGCGCGACGGCGGCGCGACGACGGCGCCTTCACGCGCCGTCGTCGGACGTCAGAGTGCCGTCACAGTGCCGGTCCAATGGGGCCTGGATGTGTCCCGGAATGGCGGCCGATGACCGCGTGAGTCTGCCCCGTTACGAACTGCTTCCCGATGCGTCCGATGGGGTAGCCGGTGCCGTCCGTTGCTGTTTTCGTCGCCGGATGACGCGCGGTTTCGCCGGGTGTCGAAGTACCTGCCGGCGCGGATTTAACTCTGTTCTGATGGTGGACACGGTCCGGTAGCCCGGTCCGCACCATCGAATCCAGAAAGTATCCGCTATGAAAAACCGACTCTTACCCGCAGGACTTTTCTCCACCTTGGGCGTTGCTGCCGCCGTGGCGGTCTCGCTGGTGGTCTCCGGTTGCGGCGGCCCTGCGAGCGCCCAGTCCCCGGCCGGGAATGCCCCCGGGACGCCCGAGGTGACCGAACTTCGCTACGAGGGTTGGGCCAACAGCGTCACGTTGCCCGAGCTGGCCGAGGACCTCGGCTACCTCGGCGCCGTGAAGCTGAACTGGGTGGGCAACACCATCAGCGGGCCGGCGAGCATCCAATCAGCCGCTACCGGGGCCACCGACTTTGGCGGCGCCTTCTCCGGCGCCGTGGTGAAGCTCATCGAAGCCGGCGCACCGGTTACCGCGGTGATCAATTACTACGGCGAGGACGATAAGACGTTCAACGGCTTCTACGTCACCCAGGACAGTCCGATCCGGTCGCCACGGGATCTGATCGGCAAGAAAATCGCCGTCAACACCTTGGGCGCTCATTCGGACGCCGTGATCAACAGTTACCTGAAGAAGAACGGTCTGTCCCAGGAGGAGATCAAGCAGGTACAACTCGTCGTCGTTCCGCCCAATGACACCGAGGAGGCCATCCGCCGCGGCCAGGTCGACGTCGGGGCGCTCGGCGGAGTGCTGCAGGATAACGCAGTCGCCAAGGGCGGCCTGCGGTCCCTGTTCAACGACTTCGAACTCTTTGGAACCTTCGCCGGAGGCCAATACGTCCTGCGCAAGGACTTCATCGAGAAGAACCCTGAAACCACGAGGATCTTCACCACCGGCGTGGCCAAGGCCATCGAATGGGAACGCAAAACGCCCCGCGCCGAAGTAATCGCACGGTTTACGAAGATCATCGACAAGCGCCAGCGCTCCGAAAGCACCGCGGCCCTGAAGTACTGGAAGAGCGTCGGCGTCCCCTCCAAGGGCGCCATCAGCGACCAGGACTTCGCCCGCTGGTCAGCGTGGCTGAATGACACTGGAATCGTCACCGGCGACATTACCCCATCCAAGTACTACACCAACGACTTCAACGACCTGCTGAAGGGGGCGGCATCATGACCCGCGGTACCGGCCAGGCGCCGAAAATCAGCCTCCGGAACGTCGGGAAACAATTCACCGTCCGGGCCAGCAAGGACCAGCCCGAGGGCACCACCCTGACGGCGTTGGAGGGCATCACCCTGGATGTCGCCGCGGGCGAGTTCATCACTCTGGTCGGTCCGAGCGGCTCCGGCAAGACCACCCTCCTGGACCTCCTTGCCGGGCTCACCCGCCCGGACACCGGCCAGATTCTGGTGGACGGCAAGGAGGTGACCGGACCCGGCCGCGACCGTGCGGTCGTCTTTCAGCAGTACGCACTCTTCCCGTGGCGCACCGCGGCCGCCAACGTGTCCTTCGGCCTCGAGGGAACCGGCAGCGAGGGGCGGCGCCTCAGCCGCAAAGAACGTGCCGACAAGGCCCGCCACTATCTGGAGCTCGTGGGCCTGTCCGGCTTCGAGGACCGGTATCCCCATGAACTCTCCGGCGGCATGAAGCAGCGCGTTGCGATCGCCCGGAGCCTCGCGTACGAACCCGACGTCCTGCTCATGGACGAACCGTTCGCGGCACTCGATGCCCAGACCCGCGAACAGCTCCAGGAGGAACTCCTGCGTATCTGGCGAGCCACGGGCAAGACCATCATCTTCATCACCCACGGCATCGACGAAGCCGTGTACCTGGGCCAGCGGGTGGCGGTGCTCAGCTCCCGCCCCGGCCGGCTCAAGCAGATTGTCGACATTGACCTGGGGGAGCGGAGCGGTGATGGCGACGTCCGTTCCGGCGCCGCCTTCGTTGAACACCGCCACAAGGTCTGGTCGCTGCTGCACGACGAGGTTCGGAAGGCCCAGGACGCCGGGCACGTCAAAATCCGGCCCGACGGGTCTGCGCCGGACGAGGCGCCCCAACTCAGCCAGGGCCAACTCCGCCAGGACCAGATCAGCACGGGAAGGGCAGCCTAATGACCGCACCAACACTGACCAAAGACGCCGCACCTGCCGCCGTTGCCGCACCCACGGCCGCTGCGGGACGCACCGCGGGGCCCGCCCGGAGCCCGGCAGCCAAGCACCTTCCCTCGCTGATCCGGGCCATTGTCCGCAAGGCTGGGCGCGGAATCTGGGCCTCGGGCGCCATCGTGCTGTTCCTCCTGGTCTGGGAACTGGGGCCCACCTACCTCGCCTCGGCCTCCACCAGGGTGTTCCTCCCGCCGCTGCACGAGGTCCTGCGGGCCCTGGGAACCCTCATCGCCAAGGGGCAGCTGCAAAACCACCTGGCGGCAAGCCTCACCCGGTCCGCCAGCGGCTTCGGCATCGCGGTCGTATCCGCCGTGGCTCTTGGCCTGCTGGTCGCCTGGTACCGGTCCCTTGACCGGTTCCTGAACCCCCTGCTGGAGGTCTTCCGGAACACGGCGGCGCTGGCCCTGCTCCCGGTGTTCACCCTCCTGCTGGGGATCGGGGAGACGTCCAAGATCAGCATCGTGGCCTATGCCGCGTTCTTCCCCGTGCTGCTGAACACCATCGCCGGCGTCCGGACCGTTGATCCGCTGCTCATCCGTGCCGCCCGCTCCCTGGGGCTCTCGAGCTTCCGGCTGTTCCAGAAGGTCATCCTCCCGTCGGCGGCACCGACCATTTTCACGGGAATCCGGATGGCGGGAACGTCCTCGATCCTGGTGCTCATCGCCGCGGAAATGGTCGGCGCCAAGGCGGGCCTCGGTTACCTGATCGTCAACTCCCAGATGAGTTTCCTGATCCCGGATATGTATGCCGGGATCCTGACCGTTTCCCTGCTCGGCCTGCTGGTGAACTACCTGCTGGTCGCCGTCGAGCGGCACTTCTCCCGGTGGCGGACCGCCGTCGGATCCCAGTCGATCTAACCCCGGCCAAACTAGCCACGCCCCACAGATCAAGGAGACAAACACCATGTCGACAGCTACCGAAACCCGCCTCGAATTCCGGAAACTCAGCGCGCGCATCGGCGCCGAGATCCGCGGCCTGGACCTCAGCAGCGACCTCAGCGACGCCACCATCGCCCAGATCCGGGCGGCCCTGAACACCCACAAGGCCCTGGTCTTCCGGGAAGCCAACGTCCGCGACGACGAAGCCCAGGTCCGCTTCGCCAGCCGCTTCGGCCCGCTCACCCAGGCGCACCCCACGGTGGCCTCCGTTGAGGGAAAACCGGCGGTCCTGCCGGTGGACAGCGAAAACGGCAGCGCCAACAACTGGCACACCGATGTCACGTTCGTGGTGAACCCGCCGCAGGCCTCCACCCTGCGCAGCATCACCCTGCCGGCCTACGGCGGGGAAACCCTGATCGCCTCCTCGGCAGGTGCCTACCAGGACCTGCCGGAGGAACTGCGAAACTTCGCCGACACGTTGTGGGCCGTCCACACCAATGACTACGACTACTCAGTGCCGAAAAACCTCGAGCACGCCAACGCCGATGAGCTTCGGAAGGAATTCACCCGGATCCACTTCGAGACCGCCCACCCCGTGGTCCGGGTCCATCCACTGACCGGGGAACGGGGACTCTTCATCGGCGGTTTCGCCCAAAGGCTGCGGATCGTGGGACTGTCCAACACCGAATCGAAGGACATTCTGCGGCTGCTTCAGGCCTATGTCACCCGCCCGGAGAACGTGGTCCGCGTCAACTGGGAACCGGACCAGCTGGTGCTCTTCGACAACCGCATCACCCAGCATTACGCCCCGGACAACTTTGACGGCCAGCCCCGCCAGCTCAACCGGGTCACGGTGGCTGGCGATGTTCCGCGGGGTATCGATGGACGCAGCAGCACCTCCATCCAGGGCGACTCCTCCGTCTATTCCGAGACGGTCGAACTCCGCGCAAATCTGTCGGGAGCGCCGCTGTGAGCGGCGCACGGCAGCTGCACCTCAACGCGTTCCTCATGAGCACCGGCCACCACGAAGCCTCCTGGCGGCTGCCGGAAAGCGACAGCTTCGCCGGGACGCAGGTGGCCCATTTCCAGCGGCTGGCCCGGACCGCCGAACGCGGCACGTTCGACTCCATCTTCTTCGCGGACTCGCCGGTGCTGCACGGCGACGTCGGCCAGCGCCCCTACGGCACGCTCGAGCCGACGGTCCTGCTTGCCGCCATCGCTGCCGTCACCGAACGCATCGGGCTGATAGCGACGGCGTCCACCACCTACAACGACCCCTACAACCTCGCCCGGCGGTTTGCCTCCGTGGACCACATCAGCGGCGGCCGGGCCGGGTGGAACGTCGTCACCACCGCGGGGGACGCTGCCGCGAGGAACTTCTCGCTGCGGGACCAGCCGGCCCACGCGCTGCGGTACGAGCGCGCCGCGGAATTCCTCGACGTCGCGCGGAAACTCTGGGACAGCTGGGAAGACGACGCCGCCCTCGGGGACAAGGACGCCGGGATCTGGGGAGACAACACCCGCGTCCACCCCGTCAACCACACCGGCACGTATTTCAGCGTCCAAGGCCCGCTGGATGTGCCACGCTCCGCCCAAGGGCACCCGGTGATTGTCCAGGCCGGTTCCTCGGAAGACGGCAAGGACTTCGCGGCCCGCTACGCCGAAGCGGTCTTCACCGCCCAGCAAACCCTGCCCGACGCGCAGCGCTTCTATGCGGACCTGAAACGGCGGACCGCCGCCGCCGGCCGGGATCCCGAGATTATCAAGGTCCTTCCCGGCATCGTTCCGGTCATCGGGTCCACCGAGGCCGAAGCCCAGCGGCTGGAGAAGGAACTCGACGGGCTCATCCACCCCGAGCACGCCAGACGGCAGCTCGCTGGTGTGCTCAGGGTCTCGCCGGAATCTCTGGCCCTCGATGCCGAGCTGCCGGAAGACCTGCCCCCGGAGAACGAGATCGAGGGCGCCAAGAGCAGGTACACGTTGATCGTGAACCTCGCCCGGCGGGAACGCCTGACCGTGCGCCAGCTCATCGGCCGGCTCGGGGGCGGCCGCGGGCACCGGACCTTCTCCGGCACCCCGGAGCAGGTGGCCGACGCGATCCAGGAATGGTTCGTGGCCGGTGCAGCGGACGGCTTCAACATCATGCCGCCCGTGCTCCCGTCCGGCCTTGACGCGTTTGTGGACCACGTCATCCCGATCCTGCGGGACCGCGGACTCTTCCGGCGTGAATACACCGGCCGGACCCTCCGTGAGCACTACGGATTGCCCCGGCCGGCCAACACCTTCGCCGCGGCTGCCCCTTCCATCCCGGCGGCAAGCAGCCCGGCAGCCTCCACACCGGTGGAGAACCCCGCTGCGCAGAGACGGGAGCTCCTGGTCTCCGACCGGTGATGCGGAACCGGCGCCCCATCTGACGTGATGCCCCGGGCAGCTATGGCTGCCCGGGGCCGCACTGCGCCGGTTGCGGCCGGGCGCACCGGATTTTACGGCTTCGTGACGTGGTTGTCGATGTCGACAACGGGACCGTCGGACTGATTTGTGCCGGTCTCGTCTTGGATCCAGACGCCGCGGGAAGGAGTGGCGGTAGTCACAGCGGGAACGCCCTTGTGGGCCACCCGTTGTTCGGATGAAGCAGAGAGGGGCGTAATGGTGTACGTTGGCTTCCCGTCAGAACTAAACATAGGAATGAGAGTCACCCCCGTGGCAACCGATTACGACGAAGTCCGATCCGACGTCAAGGAGTCGCAGGATAGTTCCCTGCAGGCGCTGCAATCCGCCAACGCCCCGGATGCCCGCAGCGTTGTCCGCGAGATGGATGAGACTGACGCCTTTGACGATTCGATCACACCTGGCGGTGAATTCGTCGCCGAGGAACTCGTCGTACAGGTCATCCCGCAGGCGCAGGACGAATTCACCTGCTATTCCTGCTTCCTGGTCCGGCACCGGTCCCAAGTGGCACGCGAAAAGAACGGCCACACCTACTGCGTCGACTGCGAAGGCTAGGACTATGGCACCGCGTGGGTGCGGCACCAGGGCGATTTGCCGCACAGCTCCGGATCAGCGGATCGGCATCGTCCGCGGCAGGTCCAACTAGTCCATGCTCCACCTGAAACGCCTGGCAGTGCTCGGCCTGTTCGCGTTTTGCGTCATTACCGGGTTCCTGTTTTGGGCACCGCAATTCTCCGGCGCGGGGACTAGCGCAGTCCTGCCAGCACCGCCCCGGGCGGAAGCGAAACTCGAAACGCTCTCCGCCGGGATCACCTCCGCGGTGAACATCACCCGACGCACGGACGCCCAGTGGCTCAGCCATGCCGCCGCGAAGACCGGCATCCCTGCCCGTGCGCTCCAGGCCTACGTGGCTGCGGCCGGTGCAGCCAACGAGTCCGCGCCGGCGTGCGGCATCGGCTGGAATACGGTGGCAGCTGTCGGCTTCGTCGAATCCGGCCACGGAACCTACGGCGGCGGTCACCTGACCAGCGCCGGCCAGGCGAGTGGGCCACTTGTCGGTCCGAGCCTCAACGGCGAAGGATTTGCCGCGATCCCTGACACGGACGCCGGCGCCCTGGACGGCGACGCCCAGTGGGACCACGCCGTCGGACCCATGCAGTTCATTCCCTCCACCTGGCAGTTCGCCGGGCGGGACGGAAACGGTGACGGAAAAGCCGACCCGTTCAACATCGACGACGCCGCGCTGAGTGCCGCCTCGTACCTATGCGTCCACGGCGGTGATCTCTCCACGGCCGCGGGCTGGACGGACGCCATCTACTCCTACAACCAGTCGGATTCCTACGTGGCCCACGTCCGCGACCGGGCCACCGCCTACGCCACGCAGTCCGGCCCTGCCGGGTAGCTCCACCATGATGACCTGCTGTTGACTCGCCGATGACAGGGCCTGTCCGCCCGCAGGGCAGAATGGAAGGCATGACTTTTACGACGTTCGCCCTTGTCCGCCACGGCCAGACGGACTGGAACGCGGAGGGCCGGCTGCAGGGATCCACCGACATTCCGCTGAACGACGTCGGCCGCGGCCAGGCGCGCGACGCCGTCGCCGCCCTGTCCGGCTACGAGTGGGACGCGATCGTATCCTCGCCGCTGAGCCGTGCGGCGGAAACCGCCGACCTCATTGCCGCCGGGCTGGGGCTCAGCGTGGCCCGGCGCGTGCCGGAGCTCGCCGAGCGCAGCTTCGGACCCGCGGAGGGCCTGCAGGACGGCCCTGAACTGGACGCGCTGCGCATCCCCGGTGGTTTTCGCGGCGCGGAAGGCGAGGACCAGGCAGCCCGCCGCGGGTTGGCCGCCCTGGAGGCGCTGGCCGAGGAGTTCCACGGCCGCCGCGTCCTGGCCGTGGCCCACGGTACGCTCCTGCGCGTGAGCCTGAGCCGCGCGATCGGCCGAACCCTGGAACGCATCGACAACGCCGTGCTCAACCTGGCCCACCACCATGCCGTCGACGGCTGGCAGCTCGAATACTTCAATGGCGAGCCCGTGATGGCTGCCGTTTAGGGCTGCAGCCGACTCGGGGGAGTGATACGGCCCTTCGCGTCCCTGCGGTCAGGAAATCTGCAGTCCGCCGTTGATGTCATACGTCGCGCCCGTGATGAAACCGGCGTCCTCGCCCAGCAGGAACACCAGCAGCGCGGCGATGTCGCGCACGGTTCCCACCCGGCCCACCAGGATGTCGGCTGACATGGCGGCCTTCCGCTCTTCCGTCAGTGTCCCGCCCATGATGTCGGTGTCCACCGGACCCGGAGCCACACAGTTGACCGTGATTCCATGCTGGCCCATTTCGCGGGCCAGGGCCCTGGTGAAGCCGATGATGGCAGCCTTCGAAGCACTGTAAGCGACCTTGGAGTAGGTGCCGCCACCGCGCTGGGCCGAGATGGAGGAGACGCTCACGATCCTGCCCAGCTTCCGCTCGATCATGCCCCTAAGCACCCGCTGCGTGACCAGGAACGTGCCAGTCATGTTGATCTTGAACACCCGCTCCCAGGCCTCGAGGGTCTCGTCCATGAACTCCGTGGGGGAGCTGATGCCTGCCAGGTTGGTCAGGCCAATGATCGGCGGCAGCGTTGACTCAACCTCGTCGATGGCGGCGTTGACGGCTGCCGGATCGGACACGTCCGCGCCCACACCGACTGCCGGGACGCCATAGACGTCGGCGATTTCCGCCGCCGCCTTCCGCGCCGCGTCGCCGTCGATATCCAGAATCGCAACTGCCCAGCCCCCGCTGGCGAGCAATTCCGCCGTCGCCCGTCCGATGCCGCGGGGAGAGGCGGCGCCGGTCAGCACCGCGGTCCGGCCGGACGGAAACGCTGCTTGCTGGATCATGGTCAGCCCCTCGTCGTCTGATGGTCAGTTCTTGGTGTCGAAGTCGTCGGAAGCTACCGCTTCCTCACCGACCGTGGCCGGCGTACCCGGCTTTACGTGCCCCTCCGGGCGCTTGCGTGCGTAGAGATAGGTGGCGGCGGCCGTGACGGCAAGGCAGGCTGACAGGAACACGAGGCCGGAACGGTTGTCTCCCGTGGCGTCATTGAACAGCCCCACGGCGAAGGGAGCCACGAACCCGCCCAGATTACCGAGCGAATTCACCATAGCCAGCCCGGCTGCCGCCGCAGCTCCGACCAGGGCAGTAGCCGGCATGGCCAGGAAGGGGGCAATGGCGGAGTAAATCCCCATGGCAGCAAGCGTCAGGGCCAACAGTGCCAGGACGGCATTGACCTCGACGAGGTAGCCGGCAGCCAGGAGGCCGATGGCCGCCATGATCATGCTGATGGTCGCATGCAGGACCCGGTTACCGGTGCGGTCCGAGCGCTTACCCCAGAAGTACACGAAAACCGCCGCAACCGTGTAGGGAATGGCAACGATGAAGCCGACCTGCGTGGTGCTGAAGTCGCCCAGTGCGGCAACGATCGTCGGCATCCACAGCCCCAGGCCGTAGATTCCGCAGACCAGCCCGAAGTACAGCGCTGAGTAGGCAACGGTGCGCGGGTCCTTGAGGCCGGCCAGGAAGTGATGCGGGCGCCCCTTCTGGTGCCGGGCAAGCTCGTCGTCCATTGTTGTGGTGAGCCATTCGCGCTCGTCGTCGGCCAGCCAACGCGCGTGGCTCGGGCGGTCCGTCATGAGGATTGGAGTCAGGATGCCGAGGATAATAGCCGGGATGCCCTCAATGATATAGAGCCACTGCCACCCCTGCAGGCCCCAGATGCCGTCCAGCTGCAGCAGCAGGCCGGACACCGGGGCGCCAAGGGCGTTGGAGACCGGCTGGGCGAGGATGAAGATGCCGAGCACCGTTACGCGCTGTGCGGAAGGGAACCAGAGCGTCAGGTAGAACAGGATGGCCGGGAAGAACCCGGCCTCGGCCGCGCCCAGCAGGAACCGGACGATGTAGAAACTGGTCGCGCTGTTCACCAGGCACATCGCCGTGGCGAAAATGCCCCATGAGATGAGGATCCGGGCGATCCATTTGCGGGCGCCGAACCTGTACATGCCGGCGTTGCTCGGTATTTCCAGCAGCGCGTACCCGAGGAAGAAGATGCCCGCGCCGAGACCGTAGGCCGAAGCGCTCAGGCCGATGTCCTCGCTCATGGTCAGCTTCGCGAAGCCGACATTGTTCCGGTCCAGATATGCAACGAAGTAAAGCACGACGATCAGCGGCATGATGCGGCGGCGTGCCCTGCGCAGAGTGCGCTGGCCCAGCTCGTCGAGTTGATTAGCAGGATTCATGGAAGTCATGATGCACCTCGCTGTCAGAAACGAGCCCGCCGGGTCCCTCAGCGGAACAGTTCAGGTTTACCACTCGGTGAGGCAATAGTCACCAAACTTAGTATCTGCAGACGTGCCCGGTTGGACTCAGTTGATGGGTGCGGGGCCGAGCTCGTCGATGAGCTTCTGCATGGCCACGTAGGCCTTGTTCCGGTAGGCGATCAGTTCCGGTGTGCGCTCGGCCGGGACGTTGAGGAAGCCTGCGCCGGTCTTGGTGCCCAGCTTTCCGGCCTCCACGAGTTCGGTGAGGATCTTTGGGGTGGCGAAGCGTTCCGGGAATTCGGTCTGCAGGGACTTGTAGCAGAAGTTGTAGACGTCCAGGCCGGCCATGTCGGCGATCGCAAAGGGGCCGAAGAACGGCAGCCGGAAGCCGAAGGTGGTGCGGACCAGGGTGTCGATGTCCTCAGCGGTCGCGATGTCCTGTTCCACCAGCTGGGCGGCCTCGTGGAAGAGGGCGTACTGGAGCCGGTTGAGCACGAAGCCGGTGACGTCCTTGACCACGGCGGTCTGTTTGTTGGCCGCGTGCACGAGGTCGCGGACGGCGCCGACGGTGGCCGCG
>NZ_JBFTOC010000039.1:0-16562 GCF_056397785.1 Arthrobacter sp. 05L421 | reverse complement strand
GCAATCACGACCTGGATCGAAAGGACCTACCACCGCCGGCGACGGCAAAGACGGCTGGGAAAACTCACGCCCATCGAATATGAAACAATCAACCGGACCGCGCTCACAGCGGCCTAAGACCCCGAGTCAACAAAAGCCGGGGCAGTCCCCTATTGGGCAATTGCGTTCAGTTGCTTGATCGCGTCGGCCAGCAGCTCAAGGGCGGCAGCCGAAACGTTGTCCCAGGGGTGCGCGAGCGAGGACGTGCCGGGGATGAGCAGGATGTTCGGCGAGCGCTGCAACAGCCAGGCTAGGGCGACACCCATCGGGGTTGCCTGCAGGCGTCCGCCGACATCCCTGAGGGTGCCGGACTGAAGCGGCGTGAATCCGTCCAAGGGGAAGAACGGGATGTAGGCGATGCCCTGCTCCGCGGCGTGCCAAGCCAGCCGCCCGCACACGACCGGCGGCGCTGGCCAAACGCGCCGTCCACCGGCGGCAGATCGCAGATATGAGCGGCTACACGCCTCAAAGACCCGCCAACGCTACGTCCCCGGGTCAGGTGCTGGGCTCGGGTTCGACCAGCATCAGGATCGTGTCCCGGCGTACGCCGTCGAATTTCATGGCGTCGGCCGCGGCCTCGGACTCCATCATTCGCTGGAACGTGTCCATGTCCGGGACTTCGACGATCAGGCCGACGCGGTTGGATTTCTCCGGGTCGACAAAGGTTCGAACAGTCATGCCCATAGGTCCGAAGAGCTCCTGGCGTCGCGGCGAGCTGAGCCAGTGGTCAACGTCGTCGACCTCATGGAAGATCAATAGAGTTGCCATCGTTGCCTCTGCTTTCGAAAGCGGTATCAGGAGCCGGATTGGAAGGCAATCGCATGAGGAACTCCTAATCCAAGCAGAAATTACCACGCCCGCCTGATCTTCGAAAGGCAGCCAGAAAAAGCGGCCTGGATCGCTTCCGGCGGCCTAGGTACGTTCTGCCGGCGGGCTCACCGGCGGCGGCGAGCGTCAGGGTGACCCATAGGCCCTCACGGCAAGTGTCAGGAAATCCGTAACAGATCCCAATCTGCCGCAATTGTCGGTACTCAACAGACGTCGGTCGGGGATTTGCGATCACTGAGGAGGCTGACAGCCAGGCATACTCATCTGCTCCGATACCTGGCGAAATCTCTCGGGCGCGGCCTGCAGAATCAAGGTTCAGTCTCCGCGGCGCGGCACAAGAAAATGCCAACGACACAAGCGCACAGTAAGAGTATGAAATCACTACTAAGCGATGAAGTCGTCGCCGTACGTGGCGTCCTTACCGATACACACCCGGTCGACTTCCATGCTCTTGGGGTAACCGGTGCAATTGACCGCCTGACGCTTCCCCTCCGCGAACGCGGGACCGTGGTGCATCTGGAGACTCCGCACCATAGGACGGAAGTAGACCGGAAATCCGCAACTCTTCTGTACCGAGCGGCGCAGGAGCTCCTCAGCAATATCTACAAATTCGCTCAGGCCTCGGCTGTGACCGTCCGGCTGGGCTGCGTCACCCAAAGCATGAGCCACGGCGTTCAGCTCAAAGTGACCGACGACGGCCGGGGTTTCGATGTGCCGGCAGCCATGATTGGTCGGCACACCGGCATGGGACTGCGCCTCATGCGAGCGGCCGTGGTCCTCGCCGGCGGAGAGATCATCATCGATTCCTCCGCCGCTGCGGGAACCTGTGTGACGATAACACTGCCTCTGGACTAGCATCCGCGGCACCGCTTTTCTGCTCGGGACCAGCGGCCGGGCTGGCGTGCTGCTGGCTTGCTCACGACCATCGCTCGGGTGGAGCCCACCGCAGTCCAGTCCACGTGGCGGCAGTCTCCGTTGTGCATTAGCCGGAGACGGAGACCAAATCCGTGCTTGGGTTAGTCGTTTCTCCGTCCCTTCCGAGGACCGGCTCGCCGAAGCGGAAATGATCGGCAGATTCTTGATGGGTGACGCCGGTGGCCAGAGCGACGACGTCGGCGAGTCTGCCGTAGCGGTCGAAAGCCTGCCTCTGCCGGGTGGCTCCCGTGCCCTGATCAAGGATCCTTTGCAGGGACTGGTCGACGTAGGCGGTATCGCCGGTGTCCTCCAGGGCCTCCCGGACATGGCCGCGGAGTGCGTCGAAGACATTTCGTGCGGTGTCTGGCCGGTGCGTTACCGGGTGGAGGAGCTCTCCGTCCGTGCCCCAACGGCTGGCGCGCCAGGCTCCCTGCCGCAGGATTGCGGCGGGAACCAGGTCCGGTGGCTGGCCGGCCTCCCATTCCCGGGCGGCATTCTCCACAAGTGCCCGTACCAGCGCAGCAATAAGTGCCGCGTCGCGGGCATCAAGACAAACATCCGCCACCCGGACCTCGACGGTCGGGTGGCGTACAGACAGCCGCGCGTCGAAATCCGGGCTGGTGACGACCCCGGTGCCCAACAGGCGTTCCCCCAGCGAGTGGTAGGCCTGTGCCGAGCCGAAGACCTCTGTGGGCCCTGCAGTCGACCACCGGTTCCACGCCTGGGTTCGGAAACTGGCGTACCCGCTGTCTGCGCCGTTCCAGAAGGGGGAATTTGAGCTCAATGCTATGAGGGGCGGCAGCCAGGATCTGATCCGGTCCAGGACCGCGACCCCTTCCTCATCGGAGCCCACGGAGACATGGACATGGAATCCACAGGTCAGCTGCTCTCGGGCCGTCAGAGCGAACTTTTCCATCAGGGCGTCATACCGGTCGTTGCGGGTGGCGTGCGGTGCGGCCGGCAGCGGGGACGTGGCCAGGGCAGCGATCCTCGCGCCGGCCATCCGGGCCAACGAGTCGGCATGGGCCCGGCCCGCCCGTATCTCGGCCGCGAGTCCGCTCAGGCTGGAATGCGGGTGCGTGATGACTTCGAGCTGCTCCTGCTGAAGCTCGGCGGCCAGCATTGGGACGGGTGCCAAATGGTTCACCGCCTGGCGGCCGGGATCGTGTAGGCGAAGCACCTCTCCGGCCAAGGGCAGAGGGTATCCGTTATCGGGATCCACGATCAGGAATTCCTCTTCAACACCAAAAGTACGCACGTGCTAAGTGTGACGGACGAAAGCGACCGCTGAGTACCACACGGCAGAGGCGGCGTGCAGGGGCGGCAGTGGTCACGCGGGAGGAATCAGGAGTCCGGCGGCACCGAAGATCGAGAGGGCCGCGCGGCCAAGACGTGAGCACCGATTACTACCGCCGCTCCCCCTCGTTGCCCCATCACTCCGGGCGGCCAAACCCGGGTTTTAAGCACCCTAGGTGACAGCGCAACGGGGGGTTTGGTCATTCCGCGCGGGCCCCGACCGGGATCCGCCCCGCCCCGCCCACGTGTTGACAAGGCCTGTACCCTCCGGGCGCCTATGATTTCCCGATGGGAGGGTTCTCTATGTCTCGTTGGTGGTCTCAGGTTCGCCCGGCGGTAGCCGGATGACGGCGTCGTCGTACCCGCCGTCGTCGTACCCGGAGGAAATCTCCGGCGAAGTCTCCGGGACAGTTCCGGAGGAAGTCTCCAGCGCGGTGCCGGGCTATGGGGACCTGGTGGAATCCAGCCCCGACGCCCTGCTGGTGGTGGCCGAGGACGGGACCATCCGGATGGTCAACACCGCCGCGGAGCGCATGTTCGGGTACCCCCGTGGGGAGCTCGTGGGCTCGGACCACCGCATCCTCCTGGCCGAGGGGTTCCGGAACGGGCTGGAACGGCTGTTCTTCAACCTCCGCCGCCGCGACGCCCACGCCCATACCGACGTCGTCGACGACGAGACGGACACAGCTCCCGTGGAGGCCTACGGGGTGCGGCGGGACGGCACGGAGTTCCGGGCCGAGGTCGCCGGTTCTATTTTCATCACCGGTACAGGCACCCGGGACGGGACTGGTATTGGCGCTGTGAGCATGATCGCCGCGGTGCGGGACACCTCGCATCGGCCGGAGAACGATGACAGCCTCCGCGAGGCCATGTCGCTGCTGAGCGCGACGCTCGAATCCACTGCCGACGGCATCCTGGTGGTCAGCAGCGAGGGCGAGATCGCCGGCGTCAACAATCAGTTCCTCACCATGTGGGGCATCCCGCGGGAAATGCTGGCCACCGGGGACGATGAGGCCGTGCTGGGCTTCGTCGTGGACCAGTTGCGGGACCCGGCCCAGTTTGTCGAAAAGGTCGAGGCCCTCTACGCCGATCCCGCGGCGGAAAGCCACGACATCCTGGAGTTCCGCGACGGCCGGACCTTTGACCGCTATTCGCGCGCGCAGAAAGTCGCGGGCCAGGTGGTCGGACGGGTGTGGAGCTTCCGCGACGTGACCGCGGCCATGGATGCCCAGGACCGGATCACCCGGGCCATGGCAGATCTCGCCGCGCAGTCCGCCCAGCTCAAGGCGCTGGCGTTCCGGGACGGACTGACCGGGCTGTCCAACCGCCAATTGTTCAACGACACCCTCGCCGGCGCCCTCGCGGGCCCGCGCGGCACCGCGGTGGATGTCCTGCTCCTGGACCTGGACGACTTCAAGGAAGTCAACGACATCCTGGGCCACCATGCCGGGGACCAGATGCTCATTGAGGTCGGCCGGCGGCTGCGCACCTGCGTCCGGCCGAGCGACGTCGTGGCCCGGCTCGGCGGCGACGAGTTCGTGGTGCTCCTGGTCGACTCGGCGGAGCCCGAGGCGGTGGCCGCCCGGATCGTCGACTCGCTGCGCCTCCCGGTGTGGATCGACGGCACCATGTTGCGGCCCAGCCTCAGCCTGGGACTCGCCTCGATCGGCGAGGCCGCCGTGGACGCCTCCGAGCTCCTGCGCCGCGCCGACGTCGCGATGTATGCCGCCAAGACCGCCGGCAAGAACCGGTACATGCGCTTCCAGCCGGAGATGATGAAGGCCCTGGTGGACCGCAACGACCTCGAGGCCGGATTGCGGCTGGCCGTGGATAACGAACAGATCGCCGTCCACTACCAGCCGATCGTCTCCGCCGGCAGCGGGACCGTGACCAAGGTGGAGGCCCTGGCCCGCTGGGTGCGCGACGGCGTGCTCGTTCCGCCCAACCAGTTCATTCCAGCGGCCGAACGCAGCGGCCTCATTGTCGAGATCGGCACCGAAGTGCTGCTGCGCGGCTGCACCGAACTCAAGCCCTGGCTGGAAGAGGTCTCCTCCCGGTCCCTGGCCGTGAACGTCTCCGGCGTCCAGCTGCAGCACGGGGACTTCGCCGAGCTGGTCCTGGCCGTGACGGCATCCTGCGGCGTGGACCCGCGCCAGCTGGTCCTGGAGGTCACCGAGAGCGTCTTCTTCGAGGACGACTGCCACGTGATCGGCCAGCTCATGAGCCTGCGCACGGCCGGCGTCCGCGTGGCGCTCGATGACTTCGGCACCGGCTTTTCCTCCCTGGGACGGCTGCAGGGCCTGCCCGTGGACACACTGAAGATCGATCAGTCGTTCGTGGCCATGATCAACACCGGCACGGAACCGCTGCCCATCCTGAACGCCATGATCGGCATGGCCCACGGACTCGGGCTCACCGTCACGGCAGAGGGCGTGGAAACGGCCGCCCAGGCCGGCTATCTAATGAATCTGGACTGCGATTGCCTGCAGGGTTTCCTGTTTTCTGGCCCCCAGCCGGAGGCCACGCTCCAGCCTGCATTGGACCGGGCCGCCCGGGCCATCGCCGCGCTGAAAGGCGTTCGGGTGCCCGGCAACCGGTGACCCGTAAAGTTCCGTGGCCGATGTGCTGGACACTAGGCCGAAGGACCCTATGATTCAGGGAAACGCATTCATCCGGGCACCTCGGCCGGGAACATCATCGCTCTATGAACTTCCGTCGCTTGGGGGCCGGTATCGTCGTGGGAACTGGACTTGGTGAAGACCTGCTGGAGCAGGGTCCTGATGCGTTTCTGCTGCTGACCGCGGACGGGACCATAGCCTTCGTGAACTCGGCCGCGGAACGGCTGTTCGGCTACCCGCGCCAGGAACTCCTCGGCGTCCAGCACACCATCCTACTTTCGGAGGAAGCCCGCGGCGGTTTCCTGCGGGTCTTTGGCCGGCTGGGCCGCAAGAGCAAGGCCGGCAGCCGGCCGTTCGCCGCCGTCGGCCGGCACCGAAACGGCTCGGAACTCGCCGTGGAGATCACGTGCGCGTTGGTGAGTGTCGACGCCGGCACGGCCATGGCGGTAGCCGTCCGCGACGCCGATCACCGCAACGACTCCGATTCCGGCCGGCGGCTGGCCGTCTCGCTGCTGGACGCCACGCTGGAATCGACGTCGGACGGCATCGTGGTGGTCTCCAACGAGGGCCAAATCACCGGGATCAACGATCAATACCTGAAACTGTGGGGCATGCCGCCGGAGCTGATCGCGGCCGAGGACCCCAATGCGCTGGTCCGCTTCATCGCGGACCAACTGGTGGACCCCGACTACTTCCTGCAGAAGGTCGCGGAGCTCTACGCCGACAGCCGGATGCAGAGCCACGACGTCCTGGAGTTCGCCGACGGCCGCACGGTGGAGCTGTACTCCCGCCCGCAAAAGGTGGCGGACGCGATCGTGGGACGGATCTGGAACTTCCACGACATCACCTCACGCCGGCGCGCCCAGGACCAGGCCCGCCGCGCCATGGAGGAACTGGCCGAGCAGGCGGGCAAGCTCAAGGAACTGGCCTTCCAGGACCCGCTCACGGGCCTGGCCAACCGGACGCTCTTCAACGAACGGGCCGCCGCGGCGCTGCTCACCCCGGAACCGGTGCACGTGCTGCTCCTGGACCTGGACGACTTTAAGGAAGTCAACGACGTCCTGGGCCACCACGCCGGCGACGAGATGCTCGTGGAGATTTCCCGTCGGCTCCAGAACTGCGTGGGTCCGCACGGCACGGTCGCCCGGCTGGGCGGGGACGAGTTCGTGGTCCTGCTGGTGGGCTGCCGGGACGCCGACGCCGTGGCCCAGCGCGTGGTCAGCACCCTGAACGCCCCAGTCTCCATCGAGGGGACGCTCATGCGGCCGGGCCTGAGCCTGGGCGTGGCATCGCGCGACGCCGGGACGGAGACGTCATCGGAGCTGCTGCGGCAGGCGGACCTGGCCATGTACGCGGCGAAGGAGGCCGGCAAGAACTGCTATGTGCACTTCCGGCCCGAGATGCTGGCGGCACTGCTGGAGCGCACCCAGCTCACGGCCGGGCTGCGGCGGGCGGTGGAGCTGGGGCAGATCACGGTCCACTACCAGCCCGTCATCTCCAGTGACCGGCTCGAGGTGGTGCAGTTCGAGGCTCTGGCCCGCTGGGAATGGGAAGGCGAGCTGATCCCGCCGGACGATTTCATCGAGACCGCCGAACGCAGCGGCCTGATCCGGGAGATCGGGGCCGAAGTGCTCAGGCGCAGCTGCACCGAGCTCGCCCCGTGGCTCGGCGAGGACCCGTTCCGGAGCCTGGCCGTCAACGTCTCCGGCGTGCAGCTGCAGCACCGCGATTTCGCCGAGCGTGTCCTGGACATTGCGGCGTGGAGCGGGGTGGACCCGCGCCAGCTGGTCCTGGAGGTGACCGAGAGCGTGTTCTTCGACGCCCACTCCCACGTGATCGGCCAGCTCGAGACCCTGCGCGAGGCCGGCATCCGGGTGGCCCTGGACGATTTCGGGACCGGCTATTCCTCGCTGGGCCGGCTCCAAGACCTGCCGGTGGATGTGGTGAAGATCGACAAGTCCTTCGTGTCCATGCTGCAGACCGGCGTCGAAAAGCTGCCCATCCTCACCTCTATGATCCACATGGCCCGGAGCCTGGGGCTGAAGGTCACCGCCGAGGGCATCGAGACGCCGGCTCAGGCCCGCTACCTCATGGACCATGGCTGCGATGCCCTGCAGGGTTTCCTCTTCTCCCGCCCGGTACCAGGGGTGGCCCGGCAGCGGGCCGTCGGCAGCTCGGTGGCGGCCATCGCTGACCTCGAGGGCGTGCCGCTGCCCGGGTAGGCTGTGCGGAAACTCGCGTCCGGCTTCCCAAGTTTTCCATAAGGCCCTGTCAGCACCATTGGGCCCTATCGCGAACTCGACGTGGAGGCACCGACCATGGATTCACGCTCACCCCTGATTTCCGGCCCTGTCCTGAGCCGGCGCCAGTTCGGACTGATCGTGGGGGGCGGTGCCTTCCTCCTGGTGGCGGGCGGCACCTACGGCGCCATCTCCCGAAGCGGTCCACAGGCTGCAACGCAACTGGCTACCGCCTTTGGTGTCCTGTCGGTCACCCGGGCGGGCCGCCTGGCCCGGCTGAACGCCAAGGGCCAACAGGCATTCCGGTCACTCGAAAGCGCAGCCGCCCTGCTCGACGATCCCGGCTCCCTGGCCGCAGGCGCTAACCGGGCCGTCACGGGAAGTTTCGAACGGGCCGCGAACTCGACGAACCTCTCCGCCACTTCCCACGATCACGACCACGACGGCGCTCCACCGGAGGATCCCGGCTGGCCCCAGCCGTTCAACCAGACCTGGGGCGACGTCGTCCTCCTTGAGGTTGAACTCCGCAACTCCAGTCACGAACCCGTGCTCTTCAGCCCCGGCCAACTACGCCTCCGGCTGCTCCCGTCCGGAACCACCATCACTCCCCAGGACTTCGACCGCGGCCTGGGCACGGTAGACCCCGGGGCCGCAGAGCATCTCTGGATCAGCTACCTGGCACCCCATGACGCCCTCGCGATGGAACTGGAGTATGCGGAGCCGGAACACGATGGCACGGCCATCCTCTCCCTTCCGCCTCTGACCGTTAGCCAGGTGAAGTCATGAGCCCGCTCGACATCCACATCAATGACGGCTTCCTGCCCATGGTGGACGGAACCCGCGTCTACCACCGGGGGTTCGGTGACCGGCGGACGCTGGTGAACGATCCCAAGCCCAGCCTGGTCATCAGCCCGAGGGTGTTCCTGCGCAACGGATCGGTGGTGGCGAGTCGCACCTACCCCCTGAAGGCCACCCCTCCCCCGCTCGGACGCCCGGCACCGGCTGCCAAGGACCCTGCCAACCCCGGTGAATTCCTGGTCCGCCGCGCATTCTGGGCCAGCTTCTTCCCGGACCGGACGCTGATCGCCGAGACCGGCAGCACCATCAGCATCCGCGTCACCAATCACCTGGCCCAGCCGCACGCCCTGCAATTCCTCAACGCGGGAGCGGGCAACAGCCACGTGAGCACCGGCGAGATCCGGCCCGGTCAAACCAAAACCTTGGTATTCCCGGCCCCCAAAGCAGGCACCTACCTCTACTGCGATCCTGGCGCCGATCCGGCCGATCCCACCGCCGACCCGGTTCAGCGCGTCCTGGGCCTCTTTGGTGCCTTGCTGGTCACGGATCCGGCCTCGCCGTGGCTGCCCATGCCCAACGGGCCGGAATTTGAACGCCAGTGGTTGTGGATGCTCCACAACGTTGACCCGGTCTGGGCCGGCATCGCGTCGCGCAACGGAACGGTGGATCCGGACAAGACGCCGGTGTATCCGCGGTATTTCACGCTCAACGGCCGCAGCGGCTTCCAGTCGCTGGCCGCGTCCACCGACGAGGCGCTGAACCGCGTCCGGGATGAGGACTCCCTGATGTCGGGCTCGGCCCGGCAGGTCGACGTCCGCAATTTCAGCCAGAGCGCCAGGGCAGGAACTGTGAGGACCGGCCAGTTGATGCGGTTCCTCAACGCCGGCGTCGTCCACCACCAGCTGCACTTTCATGGAAACCACCTCTGGACTGTCAACCGCAACGGGAGCATGTTTCCGCGTACCGGCGGAAGAATTGACGCGGACGGTCACGTGGTGCTGCAGCAGTGGGAGGACGTCATTGAAATGCACCCGCTGGACCGCAAGGACTCCATGCTCCCGTTGCGGCGGCCGCCGGA
This sequence comes from Arthrobacter sp. 05L421, assembly GCF_056397785.1. Lineage (NCBI taxonomy): Bacteria > Bacillati > Actinomycetota > Actinomycetes > Micrococcales > Micrococcaceae > Arthrobacter > Arthrobacter sp. 05L421. Next base: position 6,750 of record NZ_JBFTOC010000039.1, on the reverse strand, counting down.
GGTCATCGATGAGGTGTGGAACGCCCGGAACGAGGACTGGGACTACCCCATGCACTGCCATGCCGAGCCCTCCCAGGTAGCCAGGGGCGGCATGTATCCCGGCGGGCTGGTTGGCCACTGGACTGTAGCGGCGCCCGCGCCCGGAAGCACGGGCGCGGCCACGCACGAGCTCTTCCGCACCCAGGTGGATTTCAGCTCCCATCAGATGCACGAGGGAAGCCCCGAAACCGAGTTCCGCCAGAATCCAGACGTGGAACACGAGTTCAAGTTCTTCAACCGCGAAATGGTGTTCGACGACGGCGGCAAGTTCGAGATCTGGACCTTCGAGACCGAGAACTCCGGGCGGATCTTCCCCGCACCCCTGATCCGGCTCACCGAGGGGCAACTGTTCCACGGCACTGTCCGCCCGAGCAAGAAGGTCCACACTATCCACTGGCACGGCATCGAGCCGGATCCACGCAACGACGGCGTCGGCCACACCTCATTCGAGGTCTCGGGAAGCTACACCTATCAGTGGCGGCCGGAACGCGGGCAGCCTGGCAACCCGAACGTGGGTGCGTCCGGCACATATTTCTACCACTGCCACGTCAACACCACACTGCACGTGCAAATGGGCATGTTCGGCCCGCTGATCATCGACCCCCCGGTACACCCGGACTTTCCGGTGACCAAAGGCGCCAGACGGGCCTTCGTTGACGGTCCGGAATACGACATCGACACCGAGACCATCCTCGTCCCTTACTCCGTCGACCCCCGCTGGCACCTGCTCAACCACGCCGCCGGGCTCTCGGGCGAGGACGTTGGACTGGACAAGTTCAATCCCAAGAACTTCTACCTGCTGGGCGGCGAATTAGCCCGTCCCCCGAAAATCGAAGGCCCCACCAGCCTTACCCGCATCCGGGCCAAGAGGGCAGGAGGAGCCATCAAACCCACCCTGCTGCGGCTGCTCAATGCCAACTACTTCCCGGTCAACGTGCGCTTCACCGATTCCGCGGGCAAGCCGGTGGCCATGGCTGAACTCATCTCGCACGACGGACGGCCGTTCCGGGACACGTCCAACCCCACCGGTCCGGCAGTGCCGATTTCGGCCACGGGCCCTCTGCGGTCCAGCCTGGTCAACTTCGGTGCCGCCGAGCGCTACGACATGCTTCTGCGCCCGCCGGCCCCCGGCACGTTCTGGCTCTACGTGGACCTGCTGGACTGGATCACCCAGGAGGTCCTCTTCACACGGAGGGTTCCAGTCGCCGTCGTCTAGTAGTCGGCGTCTAGTCGTCGGCGTTTTCGACGCCGTCCAGTCGTCACTGACTGGCAGTGGACCGCGACGTCGGCCCGGCGTACCGCTGCGGGTAGCCCGGCAGGCTGGCCGGGCAGGGCGTCAAATCGGGGCGCGCTCGACACATTCGGTGGCGGGATGATGCCCATCACGTTCGGTGAGCCGGCACGGCATATGATTCAGTCAGCGCAGTGCGCCTCGCTCTCCGCAAGGCGCCCGCTACCCGTATTCATTGCCTGGGGGGCTGTTAGACATCGTGGAAGCTGGTTTCGCACAACAACTGCTGGAGTACAGTCCGGACGCACTCTTGCTGGTGGGCCCGGACGGTTCCATTTCCTTCCTCAACCCGGCAGCGGAACGGCTCTTCGGCTACTCCCGCGCGCAGCTTATGGGCGCGGACCACAGCATGCTCCTGGCCGAGGCCTCGCGGGAGGAATTCCATGGCGTCCTGGCCGCGCTGGGCAAGGCCGCTGGCGCCCGCCCCCAGTTCACCGGCTCGGGCCGCCGGGCCGACGGCACCGAACTTCCGGTCGAAATCACGTGCTCCCTAGTCCCCGCCCCCGAAGGAACGGCCGACCCCGGAACGTCCGTGGCGCTCTCGATCCGCGGCACCGCCGGAGCGAACCCCGCAGGGAATCATGCAGGGAACCATGGAACAAGCTCTGGCGCCGGCAACGCCAACCGGCCCCTCAGCGGCGACTTCATCCGCCGTCGTACTCCTGGTTCAGCGGGAGCTCCTGGCCTAGGCGGACTTCAGGGTGCCGCCGCACCCGCGGCGTTTGCCGGGCACGACGACGAACTCAGGGCCGGGTCCCTCCGCGACCCGCTGACGGCTCTGCCCAACGGCCCCCTCTTCAACGAGCGGCTCGCCGCGGCCCTGCGCCGCCCCGATCCGGTGGACATCCTCCTGCTGAACCTCGATGACTTCAGGCACCTCAATGACGTGCTGGGACGCTCGGCGGCCGATGAACTGCTGGTGGAGCTGGCCAGCAGGCTGCGCAACTGCGTCCGCCCGCACGACACCGTGGCCCGGCTGGGCGGCGACGAGTTCGCGGTGCTGCTGACCGAGTGCCTCAACGCGGACGCGGTGGCCAAGCGGATCGCTGAGGCCCTCTACGCGCCCCTGCGCGTGGGCGGCTCCATGGTCCGGCCCGGTGTGAGCATGGGCCTGGCGTCGAAGTCGGTGCAGACGCTGGACGGGGCGGAGCTGCTGCGGCAGGCCGACGCCGCCATGACCGCGGCGAAGGCTGCCGGGAAGAACACTTGGCTCCGCTTCCGGCCGGAAATGCTGAACACCGCGGCCCACAAGGTGGACGGCGATTCCGGGCTCCGGCGCGCCGTCGAGCTGGGCCAGATCTCGGTGCACTACCAGCCCGTGGTGTCGCCCGGCATCGGTTCGGTGGTGCAGTTCGAGGCGTTCGCCCGGTGGGAGCGGCACGGCCGGCTGGTGCCGCCCAACCAGTTCCTGCCCGTGGCGGAGCAGAGCGGCCTGATCCGCGAGATCGGCGATGAAGTCCTGCGCCGCGCCTGCGCCGAGATCCGGCCATGGCTGGCCGGCGACCCCGCGTACAGCGTCGCCGTGAATGTCTCGGGCCTGCAGTTCCAGCACCGGGACTTCGCCACGGACGTGCTCGCGATTGCCGCGTCCACCGGCGTTGACCCGCGCCAGCTCACCCTTGAACTGACGGAGAGTGTGTTCTTCGACGCCGCCTCGGACGTGCTGGGCCAGCTGCGGCAGCTGCGCGCGGCCGGCGTCCGGATTGCCATGGACGACTTCGGCACCGGATATTCCACGCTCGGCCGGCTCCAGGAACTGCCCCTGGACAACGTCAAGATCGACCGCTCCTTCGTGGCCATGATCAAAACCGGGCAGGAACAGCTCCCGTTCTTCGCCACCATGATCAACGCCGCGCAGGCCCTCGGACTGAAAGTCACGGGGGAAGGCATCGAGACCCCCGCGCAGGCCAAGTACCTGATGGACCGCGGCTGCGACTCCCTGCAGGGCTACTTGTTCGCCAAGCCGGCCCCCGCCAGCCACCTGGCCGGGACCATGGAGAGCGCCCTGACCGCCCTGGACAAGGTCGACGCCGCGCGGTAGCCGTCCGCTTGGCAGCCGTCCCGTCCGGCCGGTAGTGGGTTAAACATGTCGGGATCCCCGCCGTTGGCGAGGATCCCGTCAGTTCACGTCAGCGCTTTTCGCAGGCGATGCCGTCGTTGTCGCGGTCGAGGTCGTATTCGCCCCAGTGCCTCGCACCGCCGTCGTTGTAGCTGTACAGGGTGTTGTCGATGCGGAAGGTGGTGACCGGCTTTCCGGTGGTCTTGTCTCGGGCGCCCCATTTGCCGACGCCGTGCGGGTAGACCTTGTTGAGCTCTGTGCAGTTCTTGTACGACTTCGGCGCGGGCGCGGCGGATGCCGGCACGGCCGTGGCGCTCAGGACGACGGCGGCACCCGCCAGGGACGCGATAATCAGTTTCTTCAGGTGCACGTGTGAGAGCACTCCCCCCAATAGAAGCCCTCGGCCGCGAGTCGGCGAGGGGCAGGGATATGCTAACCCACGGAACGGGTGTTGTTGGTGAGGCTCACGTGATTTACTGCCGGCGGTCCAGCTTGTCGAGGTCCTGGGCCACCATCGCCTCGCTGCGCTGCCACAATGCCTTGGCCAGGCCGGCGTCGTAGGCCTGCTTGTTGGCCTTGGAGAGGGTCCGTTTGGCGTAGTAGGCGCCGGAGATCCAGTCGTGGCCCGGGGTGGCGTTGGCGAGCCACACAAGGGTGTCCGCGCCCTGGTGAGGCGTCAGCATGAAGCGCTTGAGGAAGGACGTGTAGGCCAGTCGCATGGGGCTTGTGGAGTCCGCCGCGAAGTTGGTGGCCACGCCGCCGGGGTGGAACGCCGCCGTCGAGATCCCCTCGGTGTTGTAGCGGTTGTGAAGCTCGGTGGTGAAGAGGATGTTGGCGAGCTTGGCGTTGCCGTACGCGCGGTTGGTGGAGTAGCTGCGGGCCGCGTCGAGGTCGTCAATGTCCAGCTTGCCGAACAGCGAATTCGCGACGCTCGAGGTGTTGATGACGGTGGCCTGGCTGGCGGCGAGGACGTCGATCAGCTCAGTGGTGAGCAGGAACGGTGCCAGATGGTTAACCTGGAAGGTTGTCTCGTGGCCGTCCACGGTCAGCTCGCGGGCTCCCATGATGCCGCCGGCGTTGTTCGCCAGGACGTCGATCTGCGGGTACTTTTCCTTCAGCTGCGCGGCCAGGGTGCGCACCTGGCCCAGATCGGCGAAGTCGCTGACAAAGAAGTCAGCGCCAATTTCGCTCGCGATCGTCTCGGTCTTCTGCGCGGAACGCCCGACGACGACCACGCGGTCCCCCTGCCGGGCGAAGGTCCGCGCGGCGGACGCTCCAATGCCGTCGCTGGCTCCGGTGATGACGATAGTGCGCTCGGGCATTGAAGTGTCCTTAGAACGAAAGCGTTGGTCTGGTCTTTTGGAATCCAGCCCCGTCAAATTCTAACGAGCCCAACCCGGAGAACGTTCCGGACCGCCCGGGTGCTGCCCGGGAGTCTGCTGGGAATCCCCTGCGGCACCTAGGTGCGCAGCACCTAAGTCCGCACTTAGATACGCAGCGGCGTCCGGAAACTCAGAGCCGTGCTGGCGTTCTGCAATTTCAGGCCTATGGCCAGCATTTCTTCGGTGGTCCGGAGAAGGGAGTAGTGGTTGTAGTTACCCTGGATGACGGTGCCGGGGACCACAGAAGGAGCCACCACGAAATTGGGTATCGGGGTATCTTCGTCAAAAAGTACGAATATCGCCGTTCGCCCTGCCCGGTAGCTTTGGCTGTTCAAGATAACGGGCATCCATTGCGAGAGCCAGGTGTCGCCCGTGGCGACGCTGCAGTCATGCATGTCATTGCAAACATTCGGCACCACCACGGAAAAGTTCGGCAGAGTGTTATTAGCCAGGTCGCTTGCCAGTTGTCCCGCGCTCACGTTGCCCAGGGGCACATTGTTGACCGCGCATGCCGCCCTGTCCCCCGGACCTTGGTAGTAAACCTCAGGGTTGTGCCGCTCTGCATACAGACCGGACGCGCTCAAACGGCAGTTCGAAGGCATGTCCTCCATGTAGCTCTTATAGGACTGGCCGGCCGTTCGCACCTGCCGGAAGATGTTATCGGCCGTAATCGGCGGCAGGCCGCTCGGGTTCGAATCGGAAGTAACACCCTGGGTGCTGCCCGAGGTCATGGCCAGATAGCTCGGCAACGAGGGCAACCCCGTGCCTGCGTCACTCCAGGTGGACACCGACGCGCACTGGCTCGCCTTCGTGCTCATGTACGGCGCGCTGGCGTTCCCGATGACCTGTGAATAGGTCTTGTTCTCAAAAATCACCCACATGACGTGGTCGTATTTCGCCGGAGCGACGGTCGCCGTGCCGCACGGGTTGGCTCCGGGAGGCGGAGGCGGCGGCGGAGGCGGAGGAGGAGGGGGCGGCGGCGTGGCATTAGTGGTGACAGTCAATCGAGGCCGTTGCGTGGTGACGGAAGACTCCTTGGAGCTGTAAATGACGCCGTCGGAGGATGTGGTGCTGATGCGGAACGAATACGTCCCGTCACCCTTAATCGCACCGAAGAGATCAAACTCAACAAAAGTGTTATCCGCAACAGCGCCGTGCGAAGCCACGATCGGCGTTTCCGCAACGGGCGCGTTGTTGAAGGTGATCGTGTTTTCGCTCCAGGAGTTATTGAGGACCCATCGGATCTGGCCGCCCGAGTTGGAGGGATCCGTGGCGAACAGCCTGAGCTTGGCGCCGGTCACGGTGCTGCCGGCAGTGCCGGAGACCGTGAACTTGAGGAAGATCATTTCGACAGGCGAATTATCAGCCTTCAGGCTTGTTGCCGTCCGGAAGTTAATGGTGGGGCTGTCACGCTTCACCACAGCATCTGCCGTAGTAGAAAAGGTAAACGTAGCGGCTTCTGCGGGGCCCGCAATAAGGGACATTGTGGCGGCCACCAGGAAAAAGACTGACGCCAGGGAAATCCATCGACGACCCAAAGAGTACCGGCTAGACCGATGCCTTTTAGTACCGTTTTTGCCCAAGGCGAAACCAGGATCGACGCGCATCGTAGGACTCCTAGAGGGTCTGGACGACGCACCCTGCGCCTTAGTGGTTCGTAGGAATTCACACCCTAGCTTGCGCAAAAATGGCCCACAATGCCCGCGCCCGAAATAGCCGGCGGGCTAAAGGTATTCCCAAGGTTTCCAGCGCTTCAAGGTATCTCCGGGATTCACCGGGCTGTGGAGCTTGTGCCTGAACTGCCCGCCTGGTCCGTCAGCGGTTCTTGTCCCAACTGGCTGGCAGCAGGGGCCGTTCTGGGCCTCCAAAACGGCCCCTGCTGCGGGTCAGTTGTGAAGTGCCGTTAAATGCGGGAGGACCCCCAACGTGGTTGGGGGTCCTCGACCGTTAATGGTGTTCCGGCGGTGACCTACTCTCCC
>NZ_JBFTOC010000038.1:0-19995 GCF_056397785.1 Arthrobacter sp. 05L421 | reverse complement strand
ATGCATGACCCCGACACGCCGGGCCGCGGCGAGTATCGACATCCCGCCACACACCATGTCAACGAAGTCGGTGCGGGTATTCGGAGGAAACAGCTTGACCATAAAACGCTCCATCAATCAGAGCGTTGCTACGACCATATGACTTTGCCGGGCATTTATGGGCGCTAAGTGACCCCGCGTTGTGTTGTTTGGGGCGGCACTTTCCGGCAACGCATAATTGCGGGCGGATCAGGCGCAGAAAGACGGGCGCCGCCCAGGTCTACCTTCGACCCGGACGGCGCCCGCTTTATTTCAGGGAGTGTCAGTTAGCGCTGACGCGCTCCTGTGCGATCGCTGCGTTTTTCTCGTCCAGCTCCTGGGCGGCGGTAATCCGGCGGTCCAGCTTTTCGAGCGTTTCGGGTGCGAGCAGGGTTGCGACGACGGTGATGACGCCGATGATGCTGAAGTACAGGATCACCCAGCCCGGCTTGCCGTTGCCGGCGGTGAGGAGCGCCACGGCGACAAGAGGCGCGATGCCGCCTGCCAGGACCGAGCCGAACTGGTAACCCATGGACGCGCCGCTGTAGCGCAGCTTGGTGGAGAACAGTTCCGCAAAGAAGGCCGCCTGCGGGCCGTACATCGAGTTGTGGAAGACGGCGAGCCCGATGATGATGGCGAGCGTTGCCAACAGCGCGCTGCCGGTGTCCGTCATGACGAAGTAGAGCGGGAAGAACAGGAGTCCGCCAATGGAACCGAACAGGTACAGCGGCTTGCGCCCGATCTTGTCCGAGAGGATCGCCCACAGCGGGACGGCAATGACGCCGATGCCCGAGGCAATCAGAACGGACATCGTGCCCTGGTTGGCGCGCTCGGCTCCAAACGTCTTCATGATGTAGACCACCGAGAACGTCGAGTACAGGTAGAACGCGGAGTTCTCTGCCAGGCGCATGCCGACAACAAGCCAGATCCCCTTGGTTTCCTTCTTCATGGCCTCGCCCAGCGGCTTCTTCGAGGTCTGGTTGGTCGCCACGAGTTCCTTGAAGTCGTTCGAGTCTTCAAGCTTGGTGCGGACCACCATGCCAGTGACGATCAGGATCACGCTGAGCAGGAACGGAAGGCGCCAGGCCCAGGCCTCGAAGACCTCCGCCGGGACGGCGGCCTTGACGGCCAGGACGCTGGAGTTGGCCAGCAGCATGCCTGCCGGGACGCCCATCTGGGTGAAGCTTCCGAAGAATCCGCTGCGTCCTGCAGGGGCGTGTTCGATGGAGATGACGGCCGCGCCGGCCCATTCCGCTCCGGCGCCGAAGCCCTGCAGCAGGCGCAGCACCGTCAGCAGGATGGGAGCCCAGACTCCGATCTGCGCGTAGGTGGGAAGCAGACCCATGGCCAGGGTGGCGATGCCCATGATGAGCAGGGAGAGCACCAGCATGGGCTTGCGGCCGATCTTGTCCCCGAAGTGGCCGGCGAACATGCCGCCGAACGGACGGGCAACGAAACCTACCGCGTAGGTGACAAACGCCATCAGCAGACCGGTGGCCGGATCCTGCTCTGGGAAGTACAGGCGGCTGAAGACTCCCGTGGCGGCGAGCAAACCGAAGATGTAGTAGTCGTACCACTCGATGGTGGTGCCGATGAAGCTGGCAGCCGGAACGCGCCAGGGCGACTTCGTCTTGGCTTTGGTATTAGAGATCGTCATTGGTCTTTTCTTTCGGATGGAAACAAAGGGAGCCGCGGGCTACCAGTCGAGGGCGATGTATTTGGTTTCGGTGAAGTCCAGCAGGCCCTGGTGGGCACCTTCGCGGCCCAGGCCGCTCTGCTTGACTCCGCCGAACGGTGCTGCGGGGTCGGACACGAGTCCCCGGTTGAGGGCCACCATGCCGCTTTCGATGCGTTCGGAGACTCTGAGCCCGCGGCGAAGGTCCTCGGTGAACACGTAGGCTGCGAGACCGTACTCGGAATCGTTGGCGGCGGCGATGACTTCCTCTTCGGTGTCGAAGGGGATGACCGAGGCCACCGGCCCGAAGATTTCCTCGCTGACCATGCGGGCCTGCAGCGGCACGTTGGTCACGACGGTGGGCGGGTAGTAATACCCGGCGCCGTCGATGGCCTTGCCGCCGGCCAGGAGCCTCGCGCCCTGGCTGACCGCGTCCCGGACCAGCGAGTCGACTTTGCGGACGCTGGCCTCGTCCACCAGCGGACCGACCTCGGTGTCGGCGTCGGTGCCCGGGCCCACGCGCATGGCGCCCATGCGTTCGGCCAGCCGGCGGGCGAACTCGTCGTGGACACCGCGCTGGACGTAGATCCGGTTGGCGGCGGTGCAGGCCTGGCCGCCGTTGCGCATCTTGGCAATCATGGCGCCGTCGAGGGCCAAATCGAGGTCCGCGTCATCGAAGACCAGGAACGGAGCGTTGCCGCCCAGTTCCATCGAGCACTTGAGCACGTTGTCGGCTGCCTGCCGCAGCAGGTGACGTCCGACGCTGGTGGAACCGGTGAAGGACAGCTTGCGGACCCGGGGGTCCGCAAGGATCGGGGTCATGACCTCGCTGGTTTTGCTCGTGGTAATGACGTTGACGACGCCGGCGGGGACTCCCGCGTCGATCATCAGCTGGGCGATCGCCAGGGTGGTCAGCGGCGTGAGCGTGGCGGGCTTCAGCACGGCGGTGCAGCCGGCGGCCAGCGCCGGTGCCAGCTTCCGGGTGGCCATGGCCGCCGGGAAGTTCCAGGGGGTGATCAGCACGCAGACGCCGATCGGCATGTGCTGGACCAAGATCCGGTTGGAGCCCGACGGCGCGACGGACACGTCGCCGATGATCCGGACCGCTTCTTCGGCGTACCAGCGGAAGAACTCCGCGGCGTACGCCACTTCTCCGCGGGCGTCGGCCAGGGCCTTGCCGTTTTCGAGGGAGATGAGGTGGGCGATCTGCTCGCTGCGCTCGGTCATCAGGTCGAAGCAGCGGCTCAGGATTTCGGCGCGACGTCGCGGGGGCGTCGCGGCCCACTCCGGGAGGGCTGCTGCTGCGGCGTCGACGGCGGCGAGCCCGTCCTCGACGTCGGCGTCGGCGATGTCGGTGATAACCGAAGCGTCGGAGGGGTTGATCACCTCGACGGTGTCACTGCTGCTGGCGTCCCGCCAGTTCCCGGCGATCAGCAGCTGGCGGGGCACCGCCAGCCCGTCGACGTCGAGCGGTTCAGAGGTTGAAAGGAGAGTCATCAATGGTCCTTATTGCTGATCAGCGGATGGTGCGGTCGCCGGCGTAGGCGGCGTGAACGATGGAGGTGACGGCGTCGAGATCAAGCGGCACGGGGTTATTGTCGATGAGCCGCTTGGAGTTCAACGACAGTTTGGCGATCTGGTCGAGATCGCTTTCCTGCACGCCAAGGGCCTGCAGCGTCGGCGGCAGCTCGATGGCCACGATGACCTCGTCGATTGCCTCGACGCCCGCGACGGCGGCGGCGCGCTCGTCGAGCCCGCGGATATCGCGCCCCAGGGCCGCTGCGATCTGCGCCAGCTGCGGCTGGATCGCCTGGAAGTTGTGGCGGACGACGTAGGGGAGCAGGAGGCCGACGCCCACCCCGTGCGGGGTGTGGGTAAGTGCGCCTACCGGGTACTGGATGGCGTGCGCCGCGGCGGTTCCGGCGTTGCTGAGGACCACACCGCCGTAGAGCGCCGCGAGCATCATCCCGCCACGGGCCTCGGTGTTCTCCGGGTCCTTGTAGGCGGTGACCAGGCTGCGGCCCACCAGTCCGATGCCGTTCAAGGCAATCGAGTCCGTCAGGATGTTCTTGCCGACGAAGACCCGTTCCGAGGCCAGGGTGGAGGTCGGCTCCCGGGTAATGGCTGTGAAGGACTCCACCAGGTGCACGAAGGTATCAGCACCGGTGGCGGCCGTCAGGGACGGCGGGCAGGAGTAGGTGAGCTCGGGATCGCACACCGCGGCGAACGGGATGATGTGGGGGCTGGAGATGCCCATCTTCATGCCCAGATCAGGATCGGAGACGACGGCGATTGCGGTCGCTTCGGACCCTGTGCCCGCCGTGGTGGGCAGTGCGATGACCGGCTTGGTGGGGCCGGGAACGGCGAATTCGCCGTAGTAGTCGCTCGGCTTGCCGCCGTGGGTGAGCAGCACGGAGACGACCTTCGCCATGTCCATGCAGCTGCCGCCGCCAAAACCGATGATGACGTCGATCTCCTGGCCGTTGAGCTCCTCGACGCAGGCGATGATCCCCGGCACCGGAAGCTCGGCCTGGGTGTCCCCGTAGACCCGTACGGTCAGGTTCCGGTCCTCAAGGCTCCGGACCAGGGCCTGAAGTTCCTCTGAGACGGCCAGCCGCGGATCGGTGCAGACCAGGACGTTGGTCCCGAATTCGGCTGCGATATTGGCGACGGCGAAGCGCTGCTGGGCGCCGACGACGACGCTCCGCGGCAGGCGGAGGACGCCGAAAGTTGCGGGACGGATACCCGCTGCATGCGCACACGACATTGTGAATAACTCCTAGGGATGGGATGGGCGGCTCCCCAAAGGTGCCGCAGATCTCAGCATTCCAGAGCTACGTGACCCTCACCATGTGGTTTCGCGCCATATATCGCTCCTGCGCATGTGTGCCGGTGCCATGCCCCTTCGAGCTGGTGGCAAGCAGGCGGGTGAGATCAGGAACCGGCGGAGCTGACGCCGGCTGTCTTCATCCGCCACAGGCGCAGCGCCACTTGGACGTCAAGGGAACGGCTTCCCCGGCGCCAGGAGGCACCGATTAGGGCGTCGATCCTGTCCAGCCGTTGCCGCAGGGTGTTTGGGTGGATGTGGAGGGAGCCTGCGGTTTCCTGGGCGGCGCCGCCGTTTTCGTGGAACGTCCACGCGGTGAGGACCAGCTGCGTTCCCCGCCGCTCGTCGTAGCCCAGAAGTGGCCCCAGCTGTGCGGTGAGAAGCTGTCCGGCGAACGGGCTGTCCATCGCTCCGAGTAACATTCCGGCGGTGCCCAGGGCGGCCCGGTCCGCTGCCTCGCCGTTGCGCGAGAGGGCCTGCAGGGCACGGAGGACGGCGTGGGCTTCGGTGTGCGCGGCGGCCAGCCGGGCAAATCCGGTGACTTGTTCGGACGTCCCGACGGTGGCGGTGATGCGGCGTCGTTTCAGTTCGTCGATGATGGACTGGCCGATCCGGCCGGCGCCGCCTGCTTCGTTCGGGCGGTTGTCGTGCCGTTCCACGGGTTCGATGATGCACAAGTGTGATTCGTGCAGGGCGATGATTCCCGGAGCGCCCTCGGACCGGTGCCTGAGTATGGAGAGTGCCCGCTGGCGCTGGTCGTCGGGGACCCCCACCACGCGCACCACGAGCTGGAGGTGGTTTGCCAGGCCGAACTGCCCGGCCCTGCGGGCAAGTGCCGCGGCGTTTTCGGCGCGGGGGCTGAGCAGGTCATCGATGAGTTCGAGCTGCAGCCGGTATTGGGCGTCCTGGAAGGTGCGTTCCAGCAGCAGGGACACACTGAGCACCAGGGCGCTGCGTTCCAGGACCGCGAGCCGGGCCGGGCTGAGTTCCTCGGCGACGATGAGGGAGGCGAGGTGCTGGTCGCCCGCGACGGCGGACATGACGGTGTACAACTTGCCCTCGATTGCAAAGCGCACGGCCGCCCTTTTGGCCGCAGATTCTTCGGCGGCGCTCAGGGCCGGGAGGCTCCCGAAGTCTGCGTCCGCTGCGAGCTCCGCCAGCGGCTCGCCCATGGGAGAGACTAAGAAGACACGCGTGCCCAGGGACTCGGCCAGCAGGTTGAGCAGGTACGGAAGGCTGCCGGTTGAGGCCAGGGTTTCCATGAGCCGCCGGTCCAGGCTGGAGAGCTCCTCCAGGGCCCGCATGTGGGCCAGATTCTGCTGCTGCGCCAGGTCCAGCCGGGCGAGGGCATTGGCCATTTCACTGAAGTAGCGGGCGTTTTCCAGCGCGACGGCCGCGTGCGTACCAATGGATTCCATCAAGGCGACGTCGTCACTGCTGAACTGGTGCGCATGCCTGTCGGCGACCAGGAGCGCGCCGATGACCTTCCCTTCTGCACGAAGGGGGACACCCATAATGGCCCGGACGCCCTCGGCGGCCACCGCGGTGTCGCTTGACTCCAGATGCGATTTGGTCTCGTCCATCAGGTAGTCGGCACTCTGGGCTGGCGCCTCGCCGGTCGCGACGGCGCCGAGCACACCTTCGCCGAGGGGCATGCGGATGTTGCGGAAGAGAGCGGTGGTTGCGCCGTCGGTCACCCGGACGTAGGACTCGCCGGTGTCGTAGTCGTTCAGGCTCAGGTAGGCGATGTCGCTGCCGATCAGTGACCGGGTGCGCCGGACGATGGCCTTGAGCACTGCCTCGACGTCACGTATGCCGGTCAGGTCCGTGGCCGTGTCGTACAGGACGCGCAGCAGGCCCTCCCGGCGGCTCGCCTCCCACAGCCGGGAGTTCAACCGGCGGGCCGCCGCCGCGGTGGACTGGTCAATGGCCCCGGCCGCCAGCCAGGCGGACAGCGTGGTTTCCAGATCAGCCGCGGAAACGCCATGGTCCAGCATGGCCATGAGTTGGCCGGCATCTTTGGTATCGCCCGACGGGATACCGGCTGACGGGACTCCACCGCTACGCACGGCGGAACTGTCATCGGCACCCATGAACCCAATGCTAGTAGGTGAGGGCGGTCCCAGGCCGGGGACGCCGCGCGCGGTGGCGTGAACAGCGCGTTCCAGTCGGGCTGGCGATGGCGGACGGGCGCCAAGGTCGTGAGGATCATGTCCGTTCTGCCCTGACCATCCAGGCCAGTTGTGGCCCCGCCCCGCTGCGGGCTTACACCAGGACAGGCCAGGCGATCTCCGCCTGGCCTGTCCCTGCAATTCACCGTTATGCGGGCAGTTCCAGCTCCCAGTCCTTGACGTCCGCGACCGGAGCGAACAGGCTGCCGTCGAGCTCGTCGAAGGCCTCGTTGTTCCGGACGCGGCGCGGCCAGTCTCGGGTGGCCAAGGCGGCCTTGCCCAAAGCGACGACGTCGGCGGCGCCGTCCTGAAGCAGGGACACGGCCGTTTCCGGGTCGTCGAGGTTGCCGTTGGCAATTACGGTTACTCCGGAGTGCCGCTTGGCCAGAGTGGCCAGGGACTCCGGGCCGTCCTCGAACGCCGGAGCGGCGGCCCTGTATTCGGTGGTGTGGATGAAGTCGATTCCGGTGGTCCCGAGGGCGGCAAAGATGATCTTTGCTTCCTCCGCGCCTCCGCTCCACCGGTGGTCGTTGTCGCTGACCTTGGCCTGCGAGATACGGATCCCCACGGTCATGTCCGGGCCGACGGCCTCGCGGACTGCCTGGCAGATCTCTACGGCGAAACGCACCCTGTTTTCGGGGGAACCGCCATAGTTGTCGGTCCTCTTGTTCAGGTAGTCGGTGAGGAACTGGTCGAGGAGGTAGCCGTTGGCGCCGTGAATCTCGACGCCGTCGAATCCCGCGTCCTTGGCGTGCAGCGCCGCGGTGACGAAGCCTTGCCGGACCTCGTCCATCTGGGCAGCGGTGATTTCCGAAGGAACCGGGAAGGGCCCTTCTCCGCGGTAGAAAGCCAGCTGCTCACCCTTGGGGGCGATGGCCGACGGACCCACCGATGACTCCACGAATCGGTTGCCCTGGGCTTGTGCCCCGGCATGCATGAGCTGGGCGAATATCCGCGCGTCGGCGGCATGGACGCGCTCCACCACCTTGATCCAGGACTGTGCCTGTTCTGCGGTGGCGATGCCCGGCTGGAACAGGTAGCCCTGGCTGTAGCTCGTGTCCGGATAGATGCCCTCGGTGATCAGCAGACCGAAGCCTCCTCGGGCAAACGCCTCGTAGTAGGAGGCCATTCTCTCCGTTGCATGTCCCTCCTCGCTGGCACTGACTCGCGTCATGGGCGCCAAGGCGACTCGATTGGCCAGTGTGGTGGATCCGATCTGAATAGTTGACCAGAGCGGGGTGAAATCGGGCATGTATAGCTCCTTCAAGTTTGTCTAATGCAGGGGAGCCGGTTCCGCATCGGGACCTGCTCCCGTGGGTGCCAACGACACATGGCGTGGGGATATTTCCCGCGGGGCGTCTCGCCGGCTGCTGGCCGCCTGTGCCGCCGCCGCCAGCTCCCGGCCGAATCTGACAGCGCGGGCGGGCAGCCCCGTGCCGTCAGAGCGCTCGGCGGCGGCGGTTCACGGCGTCGGAAAATGCCACGCCGATGAGGGGAAGAACGGCCCCTATGGCGGCAACGAAGGCCGGGAGGAGAAGGCTCAAGTTTGCCAGGACCGCCAAGGCTGCGATGCCGACGAGATCAGATGGTTGGCGGTGTCCCAGTACCCGTCGAATAAAAAAGCCCCGGGCGGCAAGGAAAAGAGCCGGCCCACCAAAAAGAAACAGGACGGTGGCCAGATCGGGGCGGGCGGTCGGATCAGTGATCACGAGCTGATCACCAACCGCCACCAGGATCAGGCCCGCCAGTAACACCACCAAGGTGTTGCCCGCCAAAATACCGGGCCGGAACTGATCGTCGACAGAAGCAAGCTTCTCCAGAACCTCCTGCTCGAGGCCGTGGAAGTAGCACCACCAGATCGCGACGCTTCCGGCCAAACTTACGGTCCCGGTCAGAAGTATCAAGGGGTCCTCAAGATTGCCCGCTATCGCCAGGCCGCTTGAAAAGATTGTCTCGCCGAGCGCGATCAGGTAGAACAACCCGAACCGCTCAAAGATCCTCTCTCCCGGGAGCGGGACCCGGCTTCCTTCGGTCTTCCGGCCCGGCAACCGGTGCGCCAGCATATGGCCGCCCAGATCGATCGCGGCAGCGACACCCCAGAGCATCAAACGGGGCCCCGGACCGAAGAAGGCGCCGGCAATCCAAAACGGCGCGCTCATACACCCCCAGATCAGCGTGCGCACGAAATGGTTGTGGGTGGTCCGGTCAAGTCCGACAGTCAGCATCCACGCACCTCGGCCCAGTTGGACCAGGAGATAACTCGCAGCAAAGAGCCAGCCGAAGGCGCCAAACGCTGAGTCGATTGAGGCGTTCATGAACAGGGTGACAAGCATGACGATCAACAGCATCCACTGCACCTCAAGCCGCGAAGTGTCCAGCAATGTCGCCGACCAGGTGGTGTACACCCACACCTTATAGACGGCAAGAAGAAGCACAAATGTCTCTCCGGCCCCCACCCATGAGGGATGCTCAAGCAAATAATGGGACAGCTGCGACAGCGCGAAGACAAAGACCAGATCGAAGAACAGCTCAAGGCGCGTAACCCGGTCTCCGGAGGTCGCGGAACGCATCAGCGACCTGGCACGGAACATCAGTGTCCTCCCCGGGGCTTCAGGAGCGGACGGACGCCCCCTGTTGTCGAAAAGACTGACGACGGTCAGCAGAGAAGTCAAGGGGGGTCTCGCCGGAGACGTCTGATTGACTGAACGATCACGACGACGGAAGGCCATAATTTCATCGCATCCTACGAGTTCGTCCGCGGCCGACTTTGGGTGAACACTTCGTCGCTGCGCGCCGGCGCCGTGGTAGTCTCCCCGCTATGGCCGTAGACCCCGCTCTGCTGACGTGGCTTCTGGACTCCGACCCTGCGCTCCGCTGGCAGGTTGAGCGCGACCTCGTCGGCGCGCCGCCTGACGTGTGGGAAGCCACCCGCGCCCGCGTCCGCACCGAGGGGTTCGGCGCGCGGCTGCTCGCGCTGCAGGACCCGGACGGGCAATGGGCCGGCGGCGCATATTTTCCCAAGGACTTTGACTTCGGCGGACCGGAGGCAGCCGATGACGCGGGGCAGCCATACACCGCCACGACGTGGTCCCTTAACGCGTTGCGCGAATGGGGTCTCGGCCCGGACGCGCTCGCCGGCAGCGCCGAACTCCTGGCCGCGAACAGCCGCTGGGAGTACGAGGGCCTGCCCTACTGGGACGGCGAGGTGGACTGCTGCATCAACGCGTTCACGCTGGCAAACGGCGTCTGGCTGGGCGCCGACGTCGCCGGCCTTGCCCGGTGGTTCCCGGCTCACCAGATGGCCGACGGCGGCTGGAACTGCGAGTGGGTCAACGGCTCCTCCAGGTCCTCGTTTCATTCCACCATTAACGCCCTGAAGGGTCTGCTGTACTTCGAGGCCGCGACCGGCGGCTCCGATGAACTGCGCGCTGCCCGGCGTCGCGGCGAGGAGTACCTGCTGGAGCGCAGGCTGCTCTACAGGCTTTCCACGGGCGAGGTGGTGGCGCCGTGGGCTGCCCACTTCGCCTACCCGTTCCGGTGGTTCTACAGTGCACTCAACGCGGCGGACTATTTCCGGGCGGCGGCTATCCACGACGCCGCGGCGCCGGATCCGCGGATCGCCGACGCCGTTGAGCTGGTCCGGTCCGCCCGGCAACAGGACGGGACGTGGGTGCAGGAACGCCGCCATCCCGGCCGGGTCTGGTTTGAAACGGACGTACCGGCAGGCGAACCGTCAAAGTGGCTGACCTTCCACGCCACGCGCCTGCTCAACTGGTGGGACGGGGCGGACGGGCGTCCACCACGCAGGTGAACCCGGTGAGGGCGGCGATGATGCGCTTCCTTTGCTGGAACCAGTGCCGGACCGGGGCTGTTCCGGTCAAAGGCCGTGCGCCCGGCAGCCGAATCCGATAGGAGGCCAGGGCGGCCCAAGAAATTTCCGTATGGGTGCATCCAGGCACGGGCTTGGGCCGGTAGTAGAGGTGTAAGCACAATTACAGCCCCCACGGGGGGCCTCTACGAGGAGTTGGAAATGCGCAAGACACTTTCTGCCGTTGCCGGAGCGATGACGCTGCTGGCAGCACTGACCTTCGCCGCTCCGGCCCAGGCCGGCAACTCGCATCACCGCGACGAAGGCACAGCGAAACTTTCGGTCCTGCACGGCGTCCCGGGCCTCACCGTGGACGTTTGGGTCGACGGAAAGCGGGCACTGGACAACTTCAAACCGGGCACATTGGCCGGACCGCTAAATGTCCCGGACGGTGACCACAAGATTGCTATCACCGGCGCGAACGCCACCAGCGCGGCCAAGCCCGTGATTGGTCCGGTCACGGTCGACCTGGAAGCAGGGGAGGACTACACGGCGGTCGCGCACCTGACAGCCAACGGCAAACCTACGGCCACGCTGTTCACCAATGACACGTCGTCCAGCCCGGATGGAAAGGGCAAGCTGACCGTCCGGCACGTCGCCGCCGCACCGGCCGTCGATGTCCTCGCCGGAAAGACCGCCGTCGTCAAGGGCCTCACCAACCCGCATCAGAAGGCCCTTACCCTCAAGGCCGGAACTGTCTCCGCCTCGGTCGCGGCCGCGGGAACCACAGCCCCGCTGATCGGCCCCGCGAAGGTCAAGGTTGCCGAGGGCAAGAACACCATCGTGTACGCGTGGGGCAGCCTCGCCGCTAAGAACCTCAAAGTCGCCGTACAAGTGGTGGACTCGTCATCGGAAGGAGACGAAGGCAACCAAGAGTAAGCTCCTGGGACTCGTGCAGCCATCACGTTCTGTAGCCCGGTGGGGCCGCTTCGACGGCGGCCCCGCCGACAGGCGCGCGTAGTGACGCTCCGGACAACAGCGGCCACCGACCATGGCGGAGCACTTGTGGGAGCGGCATAATATGGTTCTACAAGCCCCGTTGCCGCTCGAAGGAGCACCCCATGGAGGCTGCCGCCGCGCATGATTGGGACCCCAGCCTCGATTACGCGTTTGCCGGCGGGGACGAGCGCATCCTCGCCGAGGTCTACCGGAGGCTAAGTCCGCTGGTCTACACGCTGGCGCTGCGATCCGTGGGAGAGCGTGCCGCGGCCGACGATGTCACCCAGGAGGTCTTCATCCGGGCCTGGAAATCGCGGACCAGCTATCGCCCCGAGGCGGCACGGCTGCCGGCCTGGCTTATCGGGATCACGCGCAATGCCATCTCCGACGCCTTGTCCGCCCGCTCCCGGCAGCATCATCTGGAACAAGCCGCCACTCGCTTGGTCGCTGACCCGGCTCCCGGACCCGCTACCGGCGGTGTCGAAGAACTCGCCGACCGCCTGACCCTGGACGAAGAGCTGGAACATCTTGGGGATCCACAACAGACAATAATGCGGCTGGCATTCTACGAAGACCTGACCCACGACCAGATCTCCGCGCGCCTGAACCTGCCGCTCGGCACCGTCAAAAGCCACATCCGGCGCAGCCTTAGCCGTTTGCGCAACCGCCTGGAGGTGGAACATGGAACACCTTGACGCCGAACTTCTCAGCCTGATGGCCCTTGGCGAGCCCTTGGGCGCAGACGCCGACGCGGACCACCTCGCCAACTGCCCGCAGTGCCGTGAAACCCTCCGAAGCCTGCAGCACGCCGTGCACGTAGTCACCCTCGACCTCGCCGACATTGAACTCGAGGCGCCCGGCAGCCAGACCTGGACCGCCATCCATCAGACCCTCGGGCTGTCCCCGGAGCTCGCGGCGGATCCCCTGAGCCGGCGAGCCGCCGGGCCTTCCATGTCATCGGCGCCGTCTGCCGGTCCTGCCGCAGCTGACACGCCCGGCACCGAACCACAGGCTGCCCCGATTCCACTACGGCACGGCGCAAAGAAGCGGCTTGCCCGTCCCCGGTTCTGGATTACCGCCGCAGCCGCCGGCATCGTCGTCGGCTTGGCTGCCGGCTGGACCGCGGCCGGAGTCCTCGAACGCGCCGGCACCCCTGCACCCACATCCAGCCAGTCGGTCCCCGCCGCCGTCGTCCTCGCCCAAACATCCCTGACTCCCCTTCCCACGCACACCGGGAGGGGAGATGCGCAGGTGCAACAACTTCCCGACGGTTCCCGCCGACTCACGGTCCGGCTCTCCAACGACCACATCTCCGGCTTCCGGGGAGTGTGGGTCGGCTCTGCCGACCTCTCCAAGATGGTCAGTCTCGGCGTCCTCGCCAATGACTCCGGCGTCTTCACCATCCCCGCCGGCATCGATCTGGCCCAATACCCTGTGGTCGACATTTCCAACCAGCCGTACAACGGGAATCCCGCCCACTCCGCCGACAGCATCGCCCGCGGAACACTGAAACCGAAAACCTGACTCGGCTCATGGCGGAATCTGGATGTCGCCGAACCCCACGGTGGAAAGAGCGACCAGGGAGATGCAGAGGGCTTCGTTGGGCACTGGTCAGGTAAGGACGGGAGAGATCCCACGCTCCGCCCGGCGCTTCGGGTCAGCCGCGTATTCTGACCACCCGCCAGGATAGAGGCGACCGCGGCCGAGTCCGGCGTATTCGAGGACCAAGAGGTTGTGGCATGCGGTGATGCCTGAGCCGCAGTAGGAGACGACGGCGGAGCCATCCTCGATTCCGGCGCGGGCGAACGCCGCAAGCACCTCGGCGATCGGGCGCAGGCGCCCGCTGGCATCAAGGTTTTCCCGGCACGGGACGTTCACCGCGCCGGGGATACGCCCCGGCTGGGGATCGGTGGGGACTTGGAGGGTGCCGTCGAAACGGTCGGCGTTCCGGGCGTCAACAATGATGCCGGCCCATCCCTTGAGAGTCTCAGCCTGCACGAGGAGGTCCACGGGCCAAGGGGCCGGAGTGAAGCTAGCTGGCAAAGGTTCCGCCGGTGTTGTTTCGAGCCGGCCCGCCCAAGTAGCGATGCCGCCGTCGAGCAGTGCCGCGTGCTTGCCGAGCGCTCGTAGCATCCAGACGAGCCGAGCTGCGATGACACCCCCGGCGTCATCGTAGGCGACAACGACCGAGCGGTCGCCAATGCCGAGGGAAGCCATACCCTGGGCTAAGACCTCAGGATCGGGAAGCGGGTTGAGTCCTCGCGGTCCGGAGTCGCCTGAGAGCCATGCGTCGAGGTCCACGAAGATAGCGCCCGGGATGTGCCCGCCGTCGTACGCGGCCCTGCCGGAGGCGCCGTCCAGGTACCAGCGAACGTCTGCGACGATGACCTCGTCCTTATGCTCTGCAAGCCACACAGCATCAACAAAGGGGGAAATTGGAGTGGGCTGCTCGGGCACGTCCATGAAGTCACACTAGGCAGGCTTCCACCATTCAGGACATTTTGTCTCAAATATTGATACACGCTCGCAGCGGCCCCGAACATGCCCGGCAACCACAGGCCGCTGGACCTGCAGGAACGTAGCAGAGATGATCTCTTCCCGGGCCATGGGCTGTCCACGATTTCGACGGAAACCGGGGCGGCTATCCGACTGGTGGAATGGCTCAGCCCCTTAGCACCCAGGCCGCGTTGTTCGGCTGCAGCCGTCCGTCTTCGGCCAGCGGCGCCGCAGCGGCGAGCAGCACCGTGCCGGGCGGCAGCCTCACAGGCTCGCTACCCATCGCGACGGCGACGGGGAAGCGCTCGTTGCGTTCGCAGATCAGAAGGTTCCCTGCTTCGACCCGCGAGCTGCCGCCGTCGTCCGTGGTGAAGATTCCGTTCTTCCACTGCTGCCGGCGCAGGTCCAGAACCCTCTTGGTTAGGTTCAGCGAGGATTCCGGGTCCGCTGTTGGGGTTCGACGGCGTGGCTGCCCCAGCACGCGGGGATGGGGGTTCGACGTCGAGGCTGTTTCAGCGGGGACCGTATCGGTCCATAATGGCCACATAACTTCGGGGACCCCTCACGCTGGTCATGCGTGGCGTGGCGTAAAAGAGTCCCAAGTGGCTGCCCCGGCTCGGCGCAAGGGGCGGCCACGGGCTCCGGATGGGGATTCCGGGGGCCGAAACCGGGGGGGAGCATCGCCGTCGCTGCGGTCATCTGCGCACTGAAGGGAATCATCATGCTCAAGGATTCAAACATCATGGCTGTCCTCCCCGCGAAGGACATCAACCGGGCGAAGGAGTACTACCGGGACAAGCTGGGAATCGAACCCTCCGAATCCATGGAGGAGGGCAGCGTCATGTACAGCTGCGGCCAAGGAACCCGCTTCCTCATGTACCAGACAGACAATGCCGGGACCGCCAAGAACACCCAGATGGGCTGGGAAACGGACAATCTCGAAGGCGAGATGGAAGAACTGCGAGGCCGCGGCGTCGTCTTTGAAGACTACGATTTTCCCGGCCTGAAGACGGAGAACGGCATCGCCACCGCCAACTGGGGGAAGGCGGCCTGGTTCCTGGACAGCGAGGGCAACATCATCAACATCTCCCAGCGCACGTAGGCCGGAGACTGACGCCCGTCAACGGCTCACAGCATCGCTGGCGGCAACGAAGCCGGACGGAACCGGCCCCCGCCTTCAAGGCGGGAGCCGGTTCAGCTTCGCTGCCAGGAGCGCGGGCCCCCTGGAAATCAGTGCATCAGCCCTTGGCGGGGTACGCCTTGGGCAGCTTCAGTCCGCGCTCTTCCATGACAGTGCGCAGGCGGGTGGGGTAGTCACTGATGATGCCGTCCACGCCCAGGTCCATCAGCCGGTTCATGTCCGCCGTGGTGTTGACCGTCCAGGGGATGACCGGCAGGCCGAGGGCATGGGCTTCCTTGATCATGACGGGGGTGACGGAGGCGAAGGCGGGGGAGATGACGTCGTAGCCCTGGGCAGCCGCTGCTTTGGCGAGCGAGCCGCCGTAGGTGTCGATGTCGATGCCGCCGAGGTTGGGGCTGGCGCCGGGCT
The DNA here is from genome assembly GCF_056397785.1 of Arthrobacter sp. 05L421. NCBI lineage: Bacteria > Bacillati > Actinomycetota > Actinomycetes > Micrococcales > Micrococcaceae > Arthrobacter > Arthrobacter sp. 05L421. The sequence continues at coordinate 4,452 of NZ_JBFTOC010000038.1, read as the reverse complement.
TGCCGACCTCGAGCCACGCATCGCCGCTGGACAGGGCGGCGAGCGGCAGCTGCGGGGCGATCTTTTTGGTCAGGTTCAGCGAGGACCAGTCGAACGACTGCACGGTGCTGCGCCCGGCCATGCCGGCGGTGTAGATCTCTGTGACCACGGCCTTGGTCAGGGCCACCATGCCCTCGCCGCCGGACCGGCCGTCCTCCACCTTGGTCTCGATGTTGAAGCGGACCTTCTTGGCGCCAGCGTCGCGCACCAGCTTGAAGACGTCCTTGAGCTCCGCAATCCGGTTGCCCTCGATCACGTCCTGCTCGGGGTACCCCTTCAACTGGGTGAACCCGCAGTCCAGTGTCTTGATCTGGGCGAGCGACAGCTCGGCCACCCGGTCGCCGACATAGGGGAATTGCGTGTCGCCGGGCGTGGCCGGAGCGGTGTCGCGGCACTTGTCCGCCTGGATCGTGTCGTCATGCCAGACGATCACCTTGCCGTCGTAGGTCAGGTGGGTGTCCAGCTCCAGGGTGGACACGCCGAGCTTCAGCGAATTTGCGAACGCGGCCAGGGATTCCTCGGTCCACTGGCCGCGTCCGCCCCGGTGGGCCTGCAGGTCAAAGGAGCCGTTGCTCTCATTGGTTTTAACTGCCGTTGTTGCGGCAGCGTTCGACGACGGCGCGGAGTCGGTTTCGGGGGTGGAAGCGGCGACGGCGGGGCTTGCCAGAGCGGCGATGAGCGCGGCGGCGGCCGCGGCAGTCAGGGGTGCGCGCATGGGAATGGTTCCTCCTGGATGACAGTTGCCGGCGCTGCGCCGGCGACCCGACCACCGTAGGGAGGCTATGTGGACAGTTATCTTCTGGCGGCTGGACTTGCGGTTAACATTCGGTCGGCGGGTGTGGCACTGTCAGCTACTTTATTGACGAAACCCCGCCAGCAAAGTAGCTGGCGGGGTTTCGTTGTCATTCAGACGGTGTCGAGAGCGCTCCGTATCTCAGGCTGCCCTTCTATCTAGCAACGGGTGCTGTCGCGGCGGAGGTTTTGGAGAAGGTCGTGAAACCGGACTTGGACCCGGTGACCTTGATGGTGAGGGTCTTCGCGGCTTCGGTTGTCGTGATTTTGTAGGTGACCGCGTTGGCGCCGGTGATCGCAACGCCGGAGCGGTACCACTGGTACCGGAGTGTGACCGGGGCCGGGCCCCACGTGCCGGGGTTGGCGGTGAGGGTGGACCCGACCTTTGCCGTCCCGGAGATGATTGGCGTGGCCCTGATCAGCGATCCCTTAGCCACGGCCGCTGTCGGGGCGGAGGTTCGGGAGGATGTGGTGAATCCGGTTTTTGACCCGGTGACCTTGACCGTGAGAATCGCGCCCAGGTCCTCAGTCACAGGAGTGTAGGTGGCGGCGTTGGCACCCGTAATGACGGCCCCGGAGCGGTACCACTGGTATCGGAGGGTGACTGCGCCCGGTCCCCAGGTTCCGGAGGCGGCCGTGAGGGCGGTCCCGACAATGGGGGTCCCTGTGACCGTAGGAGTGGACCGGGTGAGTGAACCCTTAGCGACAGCTGTCGTCGGGGCGGACGATTTGGAGACCGTGCTGTAGCCGGATTTGGATCCCGTCACCTTGACACTCAAGGTCGCCGCGACGTCGGAAGCGGTGGGAGTGTAAGTGGCGGCGGTGGCTCCCACGATGAGTACTCCGGCGCGGTACCACTGGTATCGGAGCGATGCCGGCGACGGTGCCCAATTGCCAGGAGCCACCGTGAGCGGCCGTGCGACCTGGGGTGTGCCGACGATCGTGGGTGTCGGTGCGGTAAACGAGCCCTTGGCAATCGCGGCCGTGGGTGCCGAATTTTTGGTCACCGTCGAATAACCGGCCTTGGAGCCGGTGACGCTTACATTGATGGTGCTTCCGGCATCGGCGGCGCCCAGATTGTAGGTGCTTGAGTTGGCGCCTGCGATGGCGGCCCCTGCGCGGTACCACTGGTATCCGAGGGTGACCGGGGAAGGGCCCCAACTGCCGGTGTTGGCCGTGAGTGTGGAGCCGACCTGCCCACTACCGGAGATAGTCGGCGTGGATCCGGCCAGAAGACCCTTAAAAGTCAGTGTCCAGGAAGAGGCGGAATTCGGGGCCAGAATGTATCCGGTCCGCGCCTTTGCGGTTACGGTTACTTTGCCCGTTCCTGGGTACGTCGCGGCGGAAATGACTTTGCCACCAATGAGGTAGTCGACGCCGGACTTGGTCGGGATTGTGTAGGTATCGCCCTTGGTGCCTTCCTTTTCTGTGAAGGTCACTGCGGTCGGGATAACTGCGGTCGGAGGAACTTCATCGGTTATCGTGACGGTGGCCAAAGTCTGGAAAAAACTGGAGCTGTTTCCCCAAGTGTCACGCAGCGGGTAAAGCACCACCTCCCACTGTCCGGTTGCGGCCCCCTGCGGAATGGTAATGGTGTGCTTCCAGATGCCGTCCTGCATCGTCCCGGAAACCAGAGTCATGCCGCCAAAGCCCTGGCTTTGGCCACCCCCATAGACCCAGCCCCACGGGTCCGGGTCGACCCAGTTGGCAATCATGGTCGGCGATTGCACAGCCGTGGCGTCGACCAGGTGAATGGTGACGTTGATCGTGGCTGGACCGTTGTGGAGATTAAGATTTGTCGGCGTAACCGACTTACTAACGAGCGCCGGTCCAGACATGTCGGACGCCTGTGCCGGGGCGGCGGATAGAAGTCCCAAAGTTCCCAGCAGGACGGCAGTGACCATCATGGTCGTCAAATGCCGGGCACGATTGAAAACGCGCATGAATTTCCCCCAAAATGTTGCCTGCGAAGGCGAGAGTGTCGCCTGCAGAAACCGCAGACACGTGAATCATACACATGAACATTCAACTGTCAGGCCATTTTGCTAGGGGCGGGCTGGGCACGCCCAGTCATAATCCATCGTCATTGTGACGACCGTGTCGGCGCATCCTTACGGAGGCGGAGGAAAGCACACGGGTGAAGTCCGTAAAGGCTCTCCCCGTCTGGACGGCCCCTTGGTTAGGATGACAGCTTCCCGGAACCAGTCCTGAAGTAGAGACAGCACGACGTTGTTGTTCATGGAGACTATGTGGCCCACTGCCCGCATCGGCGGGTAAGGCTAGATCCGGGCGAGGCAGAGCACGGAACGCCCGGTGCCCTGAACCGAGACCCTCGGCGCCTTCGATTGGAGGCCCAGGGTCGTGGAACTGCGCCGGCCGGGCGGGGTCGAAGGCCTTGGGATGGTCTTGTGTGGTGGTGCGATCACGATCCTCAGTTCTCCTGGTCGCAATCCCCACACATGCTTAGAATCCATAGGCGCGTCAACGACCGCGCCGCCGGTGGCACCTTCCGGGATGGGCGCCGCGGACAGCTTCACCCTGAGGATATCCGGGTAATCGTCATACGTGGCTTAGCGAATGAGGTGCTCCGGCGCGGAAGGAATGAATGCCGGGCGCCGCCGGGCCGGTTGATCTTGGTCACCGAATCGTCCTTGCATCCGCACGCCTTCCGAGCAATTAAATGGACAAGTTACTCGCGACACTCAACTAGCAAGTATCGTTTCGTCAGAATCAATCCGGCGATTTATTGGGGGAATCGTGTCCAGCCGTCTTCTTGCCTCCGCGACAGCATCGGTTGTCGTTATCATCACTGCTGTCGCCCTCTGCGTCGGCTTTCTTTCGGTAGGTCCCGCCAACGCGCTGGAGCCAGACAYTGCTGCCCCGGTTCTGGTCAGTTCCTCGGTCACCCCGGCCAGCGCGAACCTGGCCGATGGACCCGCCAACGTCATTGCCCGTCTGCGCATCACCGACGCCACCGGGACATCTGCCCCGATCATGAAGTTGCAGAACGCCGCCACCGGCCAAGAACGAGGACTTGCATTCCCCACCCTCGTCTCCGGCACGAACCGGGACGGGGTTTGGCAGTATTCCGCGAGCATCCCCCAAGGTGCCGCAGGCGGAACCTGGAACGTCATGATGGGATACCTTGAAGACTCACTGGGAAACAGCAATCACAGCGGATACCTGTCCGTCGGCACCATCACCATCATAAATGCGGCCTATGTAACGCCAGATTCTGTTGATTTCATAGATGGCGATGGGTCAAGTTTTGGAACATTTGCCATTCCTATGGCCTCAGGGGTCCGCTACACGATTTCCGGTGAGGAGATTGGACCCGGTATCCACGACGGGATTGGGACAGTCACTGTTGTTGCTGAGCCGAACGACGGGTTCGTATTCCCGACAGAGGCACCTTCCACCTGGACGTTTACTTTCACACCCATTTCACTGTCCCCGGGCACACCGGTCATCGCGGGCACCGCACAGGTCGGTTCGACCCTGACCGCGGTTCCTGGTGTTTGGGGTCCGGCTCCGGTGACCTTGGCGTATCAGTGGAAAGCCAACGGTGTGGCGATCATCGGTGCGACCGCCGCGACTTATAAGCCGGTCGCGGGGGATGCG
>NZ_JBFTOC010000037.1:0-20001 GCF_056397785.1 Arthrobacter sp. 05L421 | reverse complement strand
GGCCGCCGGCACGGGTGCCACCTACGAACTCGGCGGCATGGCGATGATCGACCTCAAGTCCCGCACGGTGATCCGCGACATCCCGTTCCAGCGGTGGTCCACCGCGGGGCACGTAGCCACGCGCAACCCGTTCAAGATGACGGCCGATGCCGGACACCTCACCATGAAGGTGGCCCCCGACAACGGCGAGGAAGGCAACGGCACCGAAATCCTCACCTACGAAGCCAACGTCACCCCGGACACGTAAACGCAGACCCCTCCGCCGGGGAAAATCGGCCATTGGCACCTTGGGAGTCGACACTAATGACCAAGAAAGGCCCATGATGATTGGATACCAACTCTCGGCCGGCGGAACAAAAATCGGCTTAGAACGGACGGCGGAAGGAAACCGATGATTGGGCAGCGGTTTATGAGACGCACAACGATCGCCGTCGTGCTGGTGGTGGCCAGTGCTGGCGCAATCAGCAGGACGGCGCAGGCCGCCCCCACCCACGACGCGCCCCGCTACTCAGCGGGCGCTCCCGGCAGCGGCGACGAGTACTTCCCGTTTGCCGGCAACGGCGGGTACGACGTACTGCACTACGACCTCGCCCTCCGCTACGCGCCGCCGACCAATCCCGCAGTGCTCACGGGGCGCCTCAGCGGCGTCGCGACCATCACCCTCCGTGCGAAACAGAACCTGCAGTCGCTCAACTTCGACCTGCGCGGCCTCGGCGTCACGTCGGTCCAGGTCGACGGCGAGGCCGCCAGGCACCAGAAGTCGCAGGGCAACGGAGACGCCGCGTGGCTACGCGGGCAGGACGACGGAAGGGACGCCGAGTGGTCCCAAGTGCAAGACGACGCGAAGCGCATCTGGGAACTCACGATCGGCCTGCGGCCAAAGCTCAAGTCGGGACAGACGACGACGATCGTCGTCGAGTACGGCGGGATCACTGGCCGGGCGCTCGACACCACCGGAGCCCTCTACGGGTGGGTCACCACGGCAGACGGCGCGATGGTGGTCAACGAACCCGAAGGCGCTGCAACCTGGTACCCGGTGAACGACGACCCCCAAGACAAGGCAACCTACACGTTCCGCATCACGGTGCCGGCCGGCAAAGCGGCGGTGGCGAACGGGCTGCCCGCCGGCCGCCCGGCGACCAAGGCCGGGTGGACCACATGGAAGTGGAAGGCCTCGGACCCGATGGCCAGCTACCTGTCGACGGCGACCGTCGGTGACTTTGCCTTGTCCCACGACGTGGGTCCGCACGGGCTGCCGATCATCAACGCGATCGATTCGGGCGTGACGGGCGCGGCCCTGGCGCTGACGAGGGCATCACTCGCGCTGCAGCCGAAGATGATCGCGTTCCTGGAGGGTCTCTTCCGGCGGTACCCCTTTGGGGCGTTCGGCGCGATTGTCGACGACGACTCGGTAGGCTACGCGCTCGAGACCCAGACGCGGCCGGTCTACTCGCAGGTCGCGGACGAATACACGGTGGTGCACGAACTCGGGCACCAGTGGTTCGGTGACGCGGTGAGCCCGTCTGACTGGAAGGACATCTGGCTGAACGAGGGTTGGGCGACGTACATCGAGTGGCTGTGGGCTGAGCACCAAGGCGCGGCGACGATGTCGGAGCAGTTCGGGGACGCTGTGGCGTACCTCGATGCGAACAACCGCTGGGCGCTCAACATCGCTAATCCGGGCCGCGACAACCTGTTCGTGGGCCAGATCTATGTCCGTGGTGCGGCTGCCCTCCACGCGCTGCGCGCGAAGATTGGCGACGCGGCGTTCTTCGCGGGCGCCCGGTCGTGGCTGACCCGATACAACGACGCGACGGCGACGACGGAAGACTTCGAGGCCGTCATGGAAAGAGCCTCGGGTCAGCAGCTCGACGGTTTCTTCAACGATTGGCTGCGTGAGGGCGACCGCCCCGCGATGCCGCAACTCTCAGGGGCGAAAGATTCGGTGCCTCAGGGAACGGCTCGGCACTCGATTTCCCCGGACGCGACGAGGAGATAGCTCCCGCTTCTGGCTGGTGTGTGGGCGCGGGCGCCCGCGTCACGCCCCCAATGCGGGGCGGACGTCGCGGGATATCGACTCGAGCAGCCGTACGTCCTCGGGCTTTCGGAAGCGCCGTGGCCGGCCCGGGCCGCCGGCGCTAGCCGTAGACGCGGATCCAGTCGACCTGCATCTGGCTTGGCAGGGTAGCGGTCCCGTCCGGGAACCAGTCCAGCTGGATTGTTTGGTGCATCCCGACCGTGGGCTGGTGGGCCGGGTCTGTGTCGGTGAACCATTGCACGCCGTCGATGTAACCGGTGATCCCCGATGGGGTCCACTGGACCGCGTAGTTGTGCCATTGAGTGGTATCGATCGGCTGCGCTGTCTGGGTCTGGAAGTTCGAGCCGCTACACGCGTAGTGCAGGAAGAACTTGATCCTGGACGTATCGGAAGTTCCTTCGGCGTAATCGATCTCCGCACAGTTGGGGGACGTGTTGTTGTTCGGCCAGAGGATCAGGACTGGGTGGTATTTCGGATCCCGGGCGCTGGTCTTCATCCGGACTTCCCAGCGTCCGTATTGCTGCTGGGCGAACTTGGCTGACATGCCGCCGGTGGTGCCCGCCGAGTCGCCGCTGACCGTAACCACGCTGCCGTCCACAGACCACGCGTTCGGACTCCTGATCCCGTTGCCCGCATGTCCCGGACTGTTGTAGACGCCCCACTTCAACGGATTCGGCGCGCCCGTGTAGGAAAACTCGTCCCCGGCAACCACCGGACCCCACCCGAAGACGACGGCGGCCTGAGTACCGTCGGGCGACGGGGCCGGGTTCACCGTGATCGTGCGGGAGGGCGTGACCGCGTCCGGGCTGACTCCGTTGGCCGCGGCCACCGTGAACGTCGCCGGCCCGGCCGTCGTCGGGGTCCCGGACAGGACCCCGGAGGTCGTGTTCAGGCCCAGCCCGGCCGGCAGGGCACCGGAGGCCACCCTGAAGGTCGGCCTCGGGTTACCGTTTGCGGCAAACGTATAGGTGTAGGCAGTACCGACCGTGGCCGTCGCCGGAGGCGAGGACGCCGTGAACACCGGCGCCGCCGGGGCCGGCCGAATCTCGATCAGAGACATATTCCACCTGTCCGTAGTGGGAGCGGTGTCATTGATTCTGACGGTAGATGGCGCCGTCGTTGTGCCGGGCACAGTTTGGCGTTGCGTCCAGAAGGTGCCGCCGCTGCCGGCAAGGTACTCGTCGACCTTGGTTTGGCCGCTTCCCACTGTGCGGGGAGTGGACGCACTCCAGTCGTTTCCCACACCCCAGACCCAGGAGCCGCTGCGGGTGGTGCTAAGCGAAGCGGTGGGCGCTCCCGTGGGCCCGCTGGCACCCCCGACCGCTCCATCGGTGGCCGTGTCCGCGCCCGTGAATGTGGCGACCGTTATGGAACCCCGGTATGAACCGTTGTGCGTTGCGGTCACCCTTGCGTTCGTGAGGATGCCGATGGACACGGCCTGCCAGATTTCTGCTGTCCCGAACTGAACGTTGGTCCGCTTACGCAGGCGCCAGGTGAGCCCGCCACCGGTGACTGAGGTGAACTGCTGGGCACCGGCTTGGGCACTTCCATCAGAGGTCACAAATGCAACCAGGAGTTCCTTGGTTTGGCTGGTTGTAAAGGCTGGCGAAATGACGGTGCGGGAAAGCGTGGTCTGGTGCGCACTGACCACTTTGTCCGTCGCCACTCCCCCAGCTGCCTTGGCGGGCAGGGGCACCAAACTGAGGCACACAATTGTGGCGATAAGGACTAGACGTGGAAATATCGGTCGCCACATGAATTCCTCGCAAAGTCATCATTGAAGTGAAACAAGCCGTCACCACCATGGCAGCGACGTCGGTGCGCCGAGGGATTTGAGGGCGGCGGCCATTCGTCGTGAACATCCGGGACAAAAGCCCTGACTGCGGCGTGATTGAGCAGTGCCGCCGAATTCATCCGGCCGGATTCACCGGCCCGGGAGACCCCATCGTAACGAGTCCCTAGCCGCGACAACCCCTGTGGCGGCTACCCGTTTAACAACGGTTCATACTCGTTAAAGCCTTCGCCTTACTCGCAGGGGCACCCAGAACATGCCTCAGCAGGACTAAGCTGACTGTCAGTTGCGCCTGGCCCGTGGAGGCGCCCGGACTCCGAAAGCGTGATGTGCATGAACAATTCCGAGACAGTTCTGGCGGGGCTCGATACCGAGCTCGCCTGGCTCCGGGAAACGTACACCCAGCTGCACCGGCATCCCGAACTGAGCCTTGAGGAGCATGAGACTTCGAAGATTGTCGAAGAGAAACTCACTGCCTTCGGCTTTGCAGTGACCCGCATTGGAGGGACCGGCGTCGTCGGCGTCCTCGCGAACGGAGCTGGCCCAACCGTTCTTGCGCGCGCCGACATGGATGCCTTACCCGTCACCGAGGCCACGGGGCTGTCCTATGCGTCGGCAATGGACGGGATCATGCATGCGTGCGGTCACGACCTGCACGTCAGTGCGCTGCTCGGCGCCGCCAAGCTCATGGCGGACGGCCGGGGAGCCTGGTCCGGCACTTACATCGCCCTGTTTCAGCCAGCCGAAGAAATCGGAGCAGGGTCCAAGGAAATGGTCGACGACGGACTGGTCACCAAAGTGCCACGGCCCGACGTCGCCCTCGCCCAGCACGTGATGCCGATCCCGGCGGGGACGGTCGCCACCACGGCAGGGCCAGTCCTTTCGGCCGGAGATTCACTCAGGATCACCGTGTACGGGAAAGGCGCGCACGGCTCGATGCCTCACATGTCCGTGGACCCGGTGGTGCTGGCCTCCTCGATCGTGCTCAGGTTGCAGTCAATCGTCTCGCGGGAGACGAAGCCCGGGGACTTCGCCGTCGTCACCGTCGGGGCGCTCAACGCCGGCACGACATCGAACATCATCCCGGACCGCGCCACACTGCTGCTGAATATCCGCACTTACGACAACCACGTCCGGGCCACGGTACTCGCCGCGGTTGAGCGGATTGTCAACGGCGAGTGCGCTGCCGCCGGGTCGCCCCGGGAGCCTGATTTCGAGTATTACGACCAGTTCCCGCTCACCAGCAACGACGCGGCCGTGACAGAGCGGGTCCGGGCCGCGTTCTCCGCCCATTTTGGGGCCGACGCCGTGCACAGTGCCGAGAGGCAGACGGCTTCGGAGGATTTCAGCCGCATTCCGGATGCGTTCGGCGTGCCTTACACATTCTGGCTCCTCGGCGGCGCGGACCCCGACGCCTACGCGGCTGCGGCCGCGAAGGGGACAGTGAATCAGGACATCCCGGCCAACCACTCCCCCTTCTTCGCCCCCGTGATCGATCCGACCCTGTCCATGGGCGTCCAAACCCATGTCGTGGCCGCACTGTCGTACCTCTCCAAGCGATGACGGGTCGCGTCCAAGCGATGACGGGTCGCGCGGCAGGCGGGGACATCGGGAACAGTCCTCGTCACCGGTGATTCGTGATGAGACGCCGGGAGCATAGGCGCAGGTGGGGCTCCAATCTCACGGGTGCGCCTGCGTCGGCAAAGTGAGGATTTCGGCTCCGTCGTCGGTGATGGCGATCGTGTGCTCACTGTGGGCTGTCCGGCAGCCGGTCGCGCTTCGGAGTGTCCACCCGTCGGCGTCGGTGATGAGGTCAGCGGTGTCGGCCATGACCCATGGCTCCAACGCGAGCAGCAGCCCGGGGCGCAGTTTGTATCCACGGCCCGGCCGTCCGGTGTTCGCGATGTGCGGGTCCTGGTGCATCGTCGACCCGATGCCATGACCCCCGAACTCGGTATTGATCGGGTACCCGGCCTCGCTGAGGACAGAGCCGATGGCATGGGAGATGTCGCCGATACGAGCCCCGGGTCCGGCAGCGGCTATCCCTGCGTTCAATGCGCGCTCGGTCGCGCTGATCAGCGCGACGCTCTCCGGGGGCTTGGAGCCGCCCACGATGAAGCTGATGGCAGAGTCTGCGGCAACTCCTCCCTTGGAGACGGCGAGGTCGAGAGTCAGCAGGTCGCCGTCGGCAAGCGCGTAGTTGTAGGGCAGTCCGTGAAGCACGGCGTCGTTGACTGCCGTGCAGATGTAGTGTCCGAACGGCCCGCGTCCGAAGGATGGCTCGTAGTCGACGTAACAGGACAGCGCGCCAGCCTCGACAATCATGGTCCGGGCCCACCGGTCAATGTCCAGGAGGTTGGTGCCGACTGTGCTACGGATCTTCAGCGTCTGCAAGATGTCGGCGACGAGGGTGCCGGTCACTTTTGCTCGGGCCAGTTCGGTGGGGTTCAGGATCTCGATCATGCGGCGCCTTTCTCACGCATCCAATAACTATCCCGGCCATATTATCCCGGTACTATAATCGGAGCCATGGTTAGGTTGCCACTCACACCCGCAGAGGTCGAGCGCGGACAGCGCCTCGGTGCCCTGCTGCGACGCGCCAGGGCAGAGCGTTCGATGCTCGAAATCGCGCTCGATGCGCGCGTCTCACCGGAGACCCTCCGGAAGATCGAGACGGGCCGCGTAGCGACTCCTGCCTTCCCGACCATCGCTGCGATCGCCGACGTCCTCGGCCTCTCCCTCGATGCGGTGTGGGCAGAGATCACCCAGCCCAAACATGGCCTCGAACCCAGCAGTTCTGATCACAACGCACGTGAGCGGTTGGCCTCGTAAGGCTCAATCCAGCAGTTCGCAGCCCAACGGCAGCTGCGCGGGCGCCTACACGAGGTCTCCCGGCGGCATGTCCAAACGTTCGCCGGGATTCAGGCCCGTGGAGTCAATAAGTTCCAGCAGCCTCCGCACGGCCGGATTGGCAGTTTGCTCGTTCCACGCGAGTTCCAGGTCCACACGGTTGAGTTCGCGGATTCCATGGCTGCCGCTGATCTCGTGGAACTCCACACCCGGGGGCGACGACGCCATAGCCGAGGCGGGCACCAGCGTCACGCCCAGGCCGGCTTGAACAAAGGCAAGGAGGGCCGGGACCTGGCTTGCGTACTGCGTGATGTTCGCGTGGGCACCTGCGCTGGCAAACAGCCGAAGGACGAGGTCATGAAAGTAGCGCGCTTCCTTGGTTGAATACATCAGCAGCGGCAATCGATCCAGGCAGCCCAGCGGAAGCGGCGCATCCATATCCGGCAGGTTGCCCAGAATGGCACTGCCCGAGGGGATGGCCACGACGAGACGGTCCGTCATGATGGGCCTTGACACAATGCCCGGCCGGGCCACAATCGGCCGGAGCAACCCGATGTCCACGCTGCCCTTCACCAGCCCGTCCATCTGATCCGTGGAGACCAGTTCCCGCAAGACAAACGAGACACCGGGCATGATGTCGGCGGCACGCCTCAGCAGCTGGGGCAACGCGCTCTGACCAGCGATGGCGGTGTACGCGACGGTTATCGCGCCGGCGTCGCCGGATGAAACCCGGCGGACATCCAAATCGGTCTTGATGCACATGTCCAGTATTTGCCGGGCCCTGGGCAGCAGCATCAAGCCGGCCGCCGTCAGCTCAACCCTTCTGCTGGTCCGGCCAAAGAGCTGGGTACCCAGTTGTTTCTCGAGCATCTGAATCTGCCGACTCATGGGTGGTTGCGTCATGTTCAGCCGTGCTGCGGCCGCACCGAAGTGCAGTTCCTCAGCAACAGCGACAAATGATTCAAGCTGCGGCAGGGAGAACATCAATACCTTTCATGGATGCATGAGTGCTCATTATGGCTTGGACTTGGATCGTTTGCACCCATTATGTTCAGTTCAGCAGCAGATGCGGAAACCGTCAGCCAGGCAGAGCGTCAATCGGCCGGTCCCCTGACCCACGCCTAAGGAGCACACCGGAGTGAACCAGGAAAGCCAGCATGCACAGCACCTCCACCAGGTGAGGATTACCGGCGTCACGATCACGCCGGTGGCGTTCAAGGACCCGCCGCTGCTGAACACCGTCGGTGTCCACGAGCCGTTTGCGCTCCGGGCGATAGTGGAAGTCCATACCGACGCGGGCGTCAGCGGATTGGGTGAGACATACGGTGACGCCGGCCATTTGGCCCGTCTGCACCTCGCGGCCGAGGCCGTTCCCGGCACCGACGTGTTCAACATCAACGAACTCCGCAGCTGCGTTGCGGCCGCCCTGCAAAAGGACACGATCCGGGGTGGCCACGGAATGAGCGGAATGGTTACCGGGTCAAGCACCACGGACCGCGTCCTCTCGCCGTTTGACGTTGCTGCCCTGGATATCCAAGGGAAGCTCCTTGGCCGCCCCGTGAGCGACCTCCTTGGCGGAGCGGTCCGCAGCGCCGTCCCGTTCAGCGGGTACCTGTTCTACAAGTGGGCCGGGCATCCCGGCCAGGCGGACGACGCCTGGGGCGCAGCCTTGGATCCCGTCGGGATCGTCAGCCAGGCGCGGAAAATGGTGGACGAGTATGGTTTCTCCGCCCTCAAGCTGAAAGCAGGCGTCTTCCCCCCGGAGGAGGAGGTCGCCGCGATCAAGGCCCTCCGCGCGGAGTTTCCGGCGATGCCGCTCCGGATAGATCCCAACGGCGCCTGGACGGTTGAGACCTCCATCCGCGTCGGCAAGGAACTGGACGGCATTCTGGAGTATCTGGAGGACCCCACCCCGGGCATCGAAGGAATGGCGGCAGTCCGCCGCGAGGTCGGCATGCCGCTGGCCACGAACATGTGCGTCGTCAGCTTCGCTGATATTGCGCCGGCAGTGGCCGCCGGGGCCGTTGACGTGATCCTCTCGGATCATCATTTTTGGGGAGGCCTCCGCCGCTCCCAGTCGCTGGCAGGCATCGCCGAGACCTTCGGGCTGGGGCTGTCGATGCACTCGAACTCCCATCTGGGGATCAGCCTTGCCGCAATGGTCCATCTCGCCGCGGCCACGCCGAAACTCGACTATGCGTGTGACACCCACTGGCCGTGGAAGGACCCGGAAGAGGACGTCATTGCGGCCGACACTTTCTTGTTTGAGAACGGAGCCGTCACCGTCCCCGAAGGACCCGGGCTAGGGATCGAACTGGACCGCGACGCCTTGGAACGCCTCCACCGCCAGTATCTGGAGTGCGGGCTCAGGAGCCGGGACGACACCGGGTACATGCAGCGGCTGCACCCTTCCTACGAGCTGCAGAGCCCCCGCTGGTGAGCGTTTTGGTGCCTTCGCAAAAGGTCCTGTCGATCGTGGTCACCGACCCCATCATCAGCCGCTTTGAGGATCAGCTAAGGCACGACGGCGGCGCTCACCACTGGACCATGGCGGCGGCTTGGTCTCCTGAACGCCAGCTGGAAGCACTGGCCACTGCCGACGTCGTCGTCTGTTCCTCGCTGGGTCCCGCGCAGGTGGCCGCCGCTAGCAGACTGAAGCTGGTGCACGTCACCGGCGCTGGGTACGACAAGATCTTCGTTCCGGGACTGCTGCCAGCAACCCTTGTTGCCAACACGTTCCATCACGCGCGGCCCATTGCGGAACATATCCTGATGGTCACGCTGATGCTGTCCCGCAATGTCATCGCGGCCGACCGCGCGGTGCGTGAAGGCCGATGGCGGACCATTGCCACCGACCCCGAAGTGCCGTTCCACCCGACCTTGCGTGGAATGACGATGGGACTGGTCGGGCTGGGCTCCATCGGAGCGGAAACGGCGCGCATGGCCGGCCTGCTAGGCATGGATGTTCGCGCCGTCCGCAAGAATCCGGCCGCCGGCGCCCCCGACGGGGTCACTCTGAGTTGGATCGGCGGCAACCACCAGCTTCCGGAGCTACTGGCAGGTTCAGACGTCGTTGTTGTTACCGCACCCCTGGACTCTTCGACACGAGGGATGATCGGGGCAGCGGAGTTCGCGACCATGAAGCCGTCCGCGCTCCTGATCAACGTTGCGCGGGGTCCCGTGGTGGACCAGCAGGCGCTGTTCGACGCCCTCCAGTCCCGGCGTATCGCAGGAGCAGGCATTGATGTGTGGTGGGGATCCCCCGCCGACGGCGTGCTGCCGCCCGCCGTACTGCCGTTCGGATCGCTGGACAATACCGTCCTCACGCCGCACCACTCCGGGCACGCGCGGATCACGTTCGAACGCCGGGCGGCGGACATCGCGGCAAATATTGGCCGGCTGGCGCACGGACGGGAACTGGTCAACCTCGTACCGAGGGTTAGGGCCAGGTAGATCACCGGGCTGCAGGGACTTCGTTGCAGTGACCGCGGAGGTCAGGGCTGCAAGGCAGCGACGGCGAGTTGCCCCATCAACAGCAGGCTTCCCAGCGCGGACGAGCCCAGCGCCAGCATCCTCAGCCGGGCGGTGTTCAGGAAACGGTTCACGAACCGGGAGGCCGCATACCCTCCAAGCACGGCCGGCACCAACCACAGCGCGAGCGTCAATATTTGACCTGTCACGGCGCCTGCGACCCCCAGCGCCACCAGGGAAATTGCCGAGCCCACCATAAAGAACGCGCTCATGGTGCCTCGCAGCCGTGATCCCTGGTGGCGTTGCCAGACCAGGGCCATGGGCGGTCCGCCGATGGACGTGGCGGTGCCCATGATGCCTGAGGCGGCCCCGGCCGCGATCAGGTTTATCCTGACCGGTTCGGGCGCCCACCCCCGGATTGCCAGGACCAGGCCGGTGACCACCACGATGACCACCACCCAGGCCAGGCCCTCCTTGGACAGCAGGGCCACCAGCCATGCCCCCAGGAAGCTTCCGGGGATCCGGCCCACCAGAGCCCAGCCCGTGCCGCGGAGATCCAGGTGCTGCCGTTCACGGACGGTTACGAGGACTGTCACAAGGAGTGCAAGAAGAATGAGTGTGGCCGGCAGCAGGGCCGGATCCACCATGGCCACCACCGGCGCGGCCAGCATCCCCATGCCGAAGCCTGTTGAGGCCTGCAGGCAGGCGGCGAGGAAAACCACGCCGGCGATGAGCGCATACTCCGTGGCCGTCACCCGACGGTTGCGGTGGCGCCTGTGAGACCTTTGACGGTTTCAAGTGGAAAGTGGCATTCGGCCAGGCGCAGCCCTCCATCGGGGGCGGCCGTCACCCGCGGCTCGGGCGCCACCTCGGCGCAGACGTCCTGCGCTTTCCAGCATCTGGTGCGGAAACGGCAGCCCGACGGCGGATCCAGCGGGGAGGGCAGCTCGCCCTGGAGGACGATTCGGTCCCGCTTCGCCCCGGTAACGTCGAGCTTCGGCGAGGCGGACATCAGCGCCGCCGTGTAGGGGTGCCGTGGATGGTCGAAGACTTCCTCCGTGGCGCCGGTCTCGATGATCCTGCCCAGGTACATCACGGCCACGCGGTCGGCCACATGCCGGACGACGGTCAGGTCATGGGAGATGAAAATATAGGAGACCCCGAGTTCCTGCTGCAGGTCATTGAGCAGGTTGAGGATTTGGGCCTGGACGGACAGATCCAGCGCGGAAACCGGCTCATCGAGGATGATGACGTCGGGGTTCAGAGCCAGGGCACGGGCGATGCCGAGCCGTTGCCGTTGGCCGCCGGAAAACTCCTGCGGGGATTTGCGCGCGTCCGAGGGCCGCAGCCCGACCATGTGCAGCAGCTCCCGTACGCGGGCTTCACGCTCCCGCGAGGACGGGTAAAGGCTCCGGTGGGTCGCCCAGGGCTCGGAAACAATGTCGCCGGCGTTCATCCGTGCATTCAGCGAGGCAAAAGGGTCCTGGAACACCATTTGGACCCTGCGCCGCCAGCTCAGCAGCTCCTTTCCGCGGAGCCCGAACGGGTTCGTACCTTCAAAGGTCACCGTCCCTTCGTCCGGTGTCTCCAGCATCATGAGGGTCCGGGCAAGCGTGGATTTTCCGCAGCCCGACTCCCCCACCAGGCCCAGGGTTTCCCCTCGCCCGACCGTGAGGTTAATGCCATCCAGGGCCTTAAGGCGGGTATTGCCGCGGGCGCTCTTGGCGACGTGGAAGGTTTTGCACAAGCCATCAACCTGCAAAAGCGGCTCAGACATTGTTTATCTCCTTGCTGAAGTGGCAGGCCGCAGCCCGGCCGGGCCTTGACAGCAGGGCGCCGGCGTAATCGTCGGCGTCGTCCTGCAGGTCAACGGGGCTTTCGGTCACGGGGCGACCGTTCATGGGGCTTTCCGTCACGGGCAGCAGCTGCGGGCGCTCGGACCGGCAGATGTCCTGAACCAACGGGCAGCGTGACTGGTACACGCAGCCCGCCGGTATGTCATGGAGCTCCGGTGGGCTTCCGGCGATGGACTTTAGGTGGGCGCCGCGGCCAACATGGACGGGCACCGACTCGAGTAGCCCCTTGGTGTAGGGGTGCCGCGGATCGCTGAAGACCTCGGACACCGGTCCGCTCTCCACCACGTTGCCCGCGTACATCACCGCCACCGAGTCGGCCTCCTCAGCAACAACCGCAAGATCGTGGGTGATCAGCACGACGGCCATCTGGCTCTCTTCGCGGAGCTTGCGCAGAAGCTGCATGATCTGGGCCTGGACCGTGACGTCCAGGGCAGTGGTGGGCTCGTCTGCAATCAGCAGGCGCGGGTTCAGTGCCACGGCCATGGCGATCAGGATGCGCTGGCGCATGCCGCCGGAGAACTGGTGCGGATACGAATTCACCCGGGACTCGGGTTCGGGAATCCCCACCCGCTCCATCAACTCAATTGCCTGGACCTTGGCTTCCTTGGCACTCAGTCCACGATGGATCCGGAAAGCCTCACCGAGCTGTGTTCCCACGGTATAAACAGGGTTGAGGGCTGTCAGCGCGTCCTGGAAGACAATTCCGAGCTCGGGACCGGCAAATTTCAGTCGTTCCTTGGCTGTCAGGGCCGCCAGGTCTGTCCCGTTGAGGACCACCTCCCCGCCGGCAAGGTCGCAGACGGGGTCCATGATTCCGGCGAGCGCCTTGGCCGTCATGGACTTCCCGCACCCGGATTCTCCAAGCAGTGCGAGGGTCTCCCCCGCGCGTGCCTCGAAGCTTACGTCATCGACGGCCCGGACGATTCCGCGATGCGTGCGGATGTCCACAGCCAGGCCCCTGACACTAAGAACAACTTCATGCGCCTTGGACTGGCCGGGGAACACGCTTTGGGCAGCAGTTTTCACGGCTTTGCCTCCTTGACTGGGATGCGGGCAATCAGCCGCTTGCGGGGAAGTGCCAGGCGCCAGCGCTGGGCGGGGTCTGTGGCGATCCGGAGCCAGGCCGCCAGGACGTTCGCGGCAATGGTGGTGACCACAATCGCGACGCCGGGAAAGATGGAAAGCCACCAGGCGGTCTGCAGGTACTGCCTGCCCTGCGCAACCATGAGCCCCCAGCTGACGTCCGGCGGCTGGATGCCAATGCCGAGGAAGCTCAGGGAAGACTCGGCCAGCATCACATAGCAGAATTCGAGTGTGGCCAGCGTCAGGAGCGTCGGCAGGACCACGGGAATGACATGGCGTCCAATGATCGCGTTTGGCGCGGCCCCAAAGGTCCGGGCCGCGTCCACAAACGTCCGGCTTTGAAGCTCCGCGGACTCGGCCCGTGCCGTGCGCAGGTAGATCGGGATCCGCGTCAGGGCGAGGATAAGCACGATGTTCCCGGCGCTGGGACTGAACACGTAAAGCACCACGACGGCGAGCAGCAGGGACGGGAAGCTCATGATGACGTCGGCAATCCGCATCGACACGTTTTCCCGCCAACCACGGTGGTATCCGGCCCAGACACCCCACAGCGAACCAACCACGAGGGCCACGGCCACCGCCGGTACCGCGACCGAGAAGGTGGTGCGGCTGGCCACCACGAGGCGGGCCAGCATGCTTCTTCCCAGGGAGTCGCTCCCCAGAACGTATTCCCAGCCGTGGGCCAGTGAGAACGGCGCCTTGTTGGCGAAGAGGAGGTTCTGCTTGGTGGCCAGGTCGCCCATCAAGGCGGGGCCGATCACGGCTGTCAGGCCGATGAGGACCAAAAGCAGGGCGGACACCGTGGCGAAGCGGTCCTTCAGCAGGAGCCGGAACAGGTTGGGGTTCCCATCCTGGCTTCCGTTCCCCTTTCCGGAGGGCCGATTCTCGGTCCCTGGCAGCTGATCCTGTGCGGCCGGCTCAGTCAATGAACTCGTCATGGTCTACTCCTAAGCTTTTGCCGTCACGGGGCGGACGCGTGCATCCAGCAACGCGTAGCCCATGTCGATCAGGATGTTCAACGCAAAGATGGCCACGGCGGTCAGCAGCACGGCTGCCTGCAGGACAGCGAAGTCGCGTTGCAGGATGGAATCGATCATGAGTTTGCCTATCCCGGGCCACCCGAAGATGGTTTCCACCACCACGGCTCCGTTGACCAAACCCACTGTCAGGTCACCGGCCACGGTCAAAGCCGGAGCCGCGGCGTTGCGCAGTGCGTGATGCGTAACCACCCGCAGTTCGCCTGCGCCGCGGCTCCGGGCCAGCTTGATGTAGGGCTCGGACAGCGCGGAGACCATGGAGCCCCGGACGATCTGGACCAGGACTCCGAAGGGCCGGAGTAGGAGGGTGGCGATGGGCAGAACCCAGGCGCCGGCCCCCGACACACCGGATGTCGGGAGCCAGCCCAGGGTGATGGCGAATACCCAGATGCCAACGATTGCGAGCCAGAAGTCGGGTATCGAGGCAGCGGCCATGGAGACAAAACTTGAGATGCGGTCGGCGACGCCGTTCGGCTTCAGGGCCGCCCAGCAACCCACCACCAGCGCCAGAAGAACAGCCAGCACCATAGTGGTGGCCGCCAGCTGCAAGGTGGCCGGGAAGGCACGCAGGGCCATGGCGGCGGCATCTTGGCCGGTCCTGAGCGATTGCCCGAAGTCGAGCCTCAGCACCCCGCCGAAGTAGTCCGCCATCTGCACCAACAGTGGCTGGTCCAGGCCGTTGCGTGCAGTGAACTCGTCCCGCATCTGCTGCGTGGCGTTCAGCGGAAGATACAGTGCCGCCGGGTTACCGGTCATCCTGGCGAGCGCGAAAACACCAACGATTACCACCACCAGCGGAAGCGCGCTGGAAACGATCCGCTTTCTCAAGTAGATCAGCATGGGCTGTCCCTCTTTCCTTGACGTCCGGACTAGTTCGCCGGGGTCATTTCCGAGACGCGGAGTTCGTCACCGCTGGACGAGTTGGGCGTGTAATTCACCGATTTTGACTTGCCCAAAATGCCGGTCTGGTGAGAGATGTGGGCGAACTGGACCAGCTTGTCGTTCTGGTACGCAAAGACCTCTTCGAACGCCTTCTTGCGCGCCTCCCCCGACGCCGCGTCCGCGGCCTTGATCTTTCCGTCAAATTCCGGCGTGCCGAAGTAGCTCTGCGCACCAGTGGAGAGCATGTACTGGTCAACGGTGAAGGCGGCGTCACCGGCCTGGTTGCCATGCTGGACCAGAAGCGCGACGGCGCCCTCGTCCTCGGCGAACGGGCGGACCTGGTAGGTCAGCTGCTGGCTGGTTTCAAGCATCTTCAGCTTCACATTCAGGCCTGCCTGGCTCAACTGCTCCTGCAGGACCTGCGCGAGTTCGGTGACCTTCGGGAACTGTGCGTTACGGACCACGAGGGAGATCTGAGCCGAAGTGTCCACGCCGTCGGCTTTCGCCGCGGCCACCAGCGACTTGGCCTTGTCCAGATCGAAGGGCCAGGCTTTAAGGGCCGAGTTGTGTCCCACGATGCCTTCGGGCACCAGCTGCGCCGCCACCTTGTGCTTGCCCTGGTAGAGGGAATTCACGATTCCTTCCTTGTCGATGGCGTAGTTCACCGCCTGACGGACGCGGATATCAGTCAGGGGCGCCTTGGTGGCCTCGAGCCGGAGGGCCACGGTTTCGTTGTTCGGATAGTCAACAGCCAGGTCCCCGACGTTGTCATCCGGGCTGAGGCCCAGAGCCACGTCCGTTTCACCGCTGGTGACCATGGCGGCCCGCACTGAACTTTCAGAACGCCACTGGTACTCGGCCTTGGCGTACGCGGGCTTCTTGCCCCAGTACCCGTCCCAGCTGCTGAGGGTAATCTTCTGGCCGGCGTCCCACTTTTCGATCTTGTACGGACCGGTACCGACAGGTTCCCGGACCTTCGCGGTGGTGCTCGTCGTCGTCGGCACTATTTCCAGGAACGAAAGGCGGAGCGGAAGAATCGGGTCAGGCTTGGGCGAGGTCACCGTCAGCGTCGTAGCGTCCACTGCCTTGACCTTCAGGTCGGCATCGCCAAATACGTAGCCCTCGACGTTGCAGCCCAGCTTGGAGTTGACGGCCCGGTCGATCGTGAAGGCGGCAGCTTCCGCGTTGAAGGGCGTGCCGTCCTGGAATTTCACGCCCTCGCGAAGCTTGAACGTCCATTCGGTGTCAGAGGTTGCTTTCCACTCCGTTGCCAGCAGGGGCTCCAGCGCGCCCGTGGTGGGATTTCGCTCAATCAGCGGTTCCGTGACGTTCGAGCGCACCACCACGCCGGTGGAGGTGAGGTTGGATTCGCAGGCCTCCAGCGTGGGGGGCTCCTGCGCCAGCACAACCCGGAGATTGCCGCCGGCCGTAGCAGGGCCGGAAGCGGAGTTCGCAACCGAGCACCCGCTCAGCACGAGCAGAGCGCCAGCGGCGAGGGCCGGCCATTTCAGGACCGCAGCCTGGGAAAGTACACGAGAAGAAGGCGTCATTGGATTCCTCGGAATTCGGGGGTGGGCGGCCTCAGGCCATCAATGCAGGTCTGCTTTGGGAGCTGAGGTCTGGGGTCGAACTCAAAGTAGTGGCGGCGGAAGAGGGGGACAATAGACAGCGGTCCTGCGTCTGTTTGCGTAGCCCTCCAACCCGCTCAACATCTGCCCTGTGACGAGCGCCACGGGGATACGCGACCCGCGTGATTGCTGGGAATAGCCCGGATCAATGCTCGCGGCGCATTGATCGATGCAACTTACAAGTTGGACTCGTATCGATTGCGAAACCTAGGGTGCAGGTATGAACAACGTAGCTGTCCTTCAAGTAGGACCCTTGATGCCCTCTGTACAGGACGCCGTGGTTCTTGACTACGGCGCCGTCCGGCTTCCGGATGACCAAGCGGAGCGAGACGCATTCCTGCAACGTCGAGGTGGCGACTTCGATGTGGCCGTCACCTCGGGCAAAGTCGGCGTGGGCACGGAACTCATGCGCGCGCTCCCGGCCTTGCGCGCCGTCGTGAACTTCGGTGTGGGCTACGACGCCACCGACATCAGCCAAGCCAGGGAACGGGGCATCGCCGTCAGCAATACCCCGGAGGTCCTCAACGACTGCGTGGCCGACACCGCCCTGGCGTTGTACCTGGATGTGCTGCGGCGGATCAGCGCGGCGGACCGGTACGTACGCGCCGGCCAGTGGGCCACCGCCGGGAACTTTCCCCTGGCCACGAAAGCCAGCGGCAAGCGTGTCGGCATCCTCGGCTTGGGTCGCATTGGCAAGGTGATAGCCCGCAGGCTTGAAGGCTTCGATTGCACCATCAGCTACCACAACCGTCGGCCGGTGGCGGAGGTGCCCTACGAGTACTGCGCCTCACCGGTGGATCTGGCCCTGCAGTCCGATGTCCTGATCATCGCGGCGGCGGGCGGCCCAGATTCAGTCAAGCTGGTCGGTCCGGACGTGATTGAGGCACTGGGCCCTTCCGGCTACCTCATTAACGTGGCGCGGGGTTCCGTCGTGGACGAAGAGGCACTGGTGGCGGCGCTTCTGACGGGTCAGCTTGCCGGAGCGGGGCTCGACGTCTTCGACGACGAACCCAAGGTGCCCCACGACCTGCTGGCCCTGGACAACGTGGTCCTTCTCCCCCACTTGGGCAGCGGAACGCACGAGACCCGGGCAGCGATGGCCGAGCTGACGCTGGCAAACCTGTTGCAGTATGTGACCACCGGGAAGCTGGTGACGCCGGTATGTTGAGCGCCCGGCCGGACGCACATGCGTCCAGACACATGAGGAAGCCTCAAGGAAGCTGGGAGAACGGGCAATGAGCGTAGCGGTTGGGTACCTTTCAACGAAGGAGGGCCTTGCGGCACTCCACGCAGCCATCGCGGAAGCAGCACGACGGCGGACCGGCCTGGACATACTGTGGCCTGCGGCCGACGCCCAGAGCGACATCTCCCCGGCTGAGGAATCGGCGGCATTGGCACTGGCTTCCGTGGACGGCGTATCAGCGCGAATCCGGCCATCAGGTAACGGCGACGATCCTGCCGACGTCCTCATTGACGCTTCGTTCGAGGACGACGTCGAGCTCGTCGTCATCGGCGTCCGGCGTCGTTCCCCGGTGGGCAAACTGTTCTTGGGCAGCACAGCCCAGAGGGTCATCCTCGAAGCGGGCTGCCCCGTCACTGCCGTCAAGCCTCCGGTGGGGTCCCGCTCTTGACCTCCTGACGTATGCGGTACGACGGCGGCCGACAGCGACGCTGGACGCGAAGAAGCGCGATTTGTCAGCCAGCGGGAGATGGCCCGAGGGAACCGGTTTTCGGCGAACACCTGGAGCGCGGCCTTCCGTCCCCTGTCATGCTCGGCCGAGCGGGTTGGACGCATCATTTTTAGAAAAACACTCAGGCCGTAAATATGGTTACCCGGCACCACAGTCATCATTATTGTCGGTGCCTCGTGATTTGCTGGGGGTATGGAAAGCCGGGCGGGGTGGAGTGCGGAATGCAGGGAGGCCGTGGAGGCCGTCGCCGCGTCCGCTGCTGCACTTGTTGCTTTGATGGGCGGCGGCGCGGACTGTTCCGATCCGCCCGGGGCCGATCTGGACGGTGCGGATCCGCTGCGGAGCATGGCGGATGGGTGCCTGGACGGGCTCGCCGTGGTCGCCCGGCTCGAGGCCCGGACCGCCGCGGCCAAGGTGAGGCTGGCCGCCGGCTACGCGCAGGCAACCAGTGCCCTGGCGCCGCCGGCGGCGTCCCCGCAGGACCGCACCGCCCAGGCGATGGCGCTGGTCGCCGAGGTCGGGTGTGTGCTGACTGTCAGCGAACGCACCGCCGGCGCCCTGCTGTCCGATTCCCGGGCACTGACGGCGGGGCTGCCGCTGACCCTGGCCGCCCTGCAGGCCGGGACGATCTCCTGGCAGCACGCCCGGATCATCGCCGACGAAACCAGCGGCCTGGATTCCGCCGGAGCGGCCGGCCTGGAAGCGCATTTCCTGGACCCCGGCGCGCCCAACCCGGCCCGCGGCTGCGAGGCCGGGGACCTCGTGGCGGCCCGGTTCCGGGCCAAGGCCCGCGCCTGGCGCGAACGCCACCACCCGGTCAGCATCGAAGAACGCCACACCAAGAGCGCCGAGGACCGGCGGGTCGACTACGCCCCGGACCGGGACGGCATGGCCTGGCTCTCCGCCTGCCTCCCGGCCGACACCGCGGCGGGGATCTGGGACCGGACCACCGCGGCCGCCCGCGCCCTCCAGGGCCCGGAGGAGGCCCGGACCCTGACCCAGCTCCGCGCCGACGTCGCCGCCACCTGGCTGCTCACCGGCCACGGCCCCGGCACCGGCACCGGCAGTGGCGGCACCGCCGTCGGCGGCATCGGCGGCAGCGCCGACGTCGGAACGTCCGATGGCGGTATGGCCGATGGCGGTACGGCCGACGGGGGCACCGGCGGAGCGGCCGATGGCGGTATGGCCGACGGGGGCACCGGCGGAGCGGCCGATGGTGTTATGGCCGGCTGTGGAACGGCCTGCGGCGGTGTGGCCGGGGGTGTCCCGTCGCCGCGGGCGCAGGTCCTGGTCACCGTCCCGGTCCTGTCCCTGCTGGGCGCCACCGACGAACCCGCCGTCCTGGACGGCCACGGCCCGATCCCGCCGACCATGGCCCGCCGCCTGGTCACCGACGGCGCCGGGTCCTTCTACCGGGTCCTGACCGACCCCCGGGACGGCGCCCCGCTGGAAATCGGCCGGACCAGCTACCGTCTCACGAGAGCCCAGCGGCACTGGCTCCGGCTCCGCGACGGCAGGTGCCCCTTCCCCGGCTGCAGCAACCACTCCCTGGACAACGACGCAGACCACCTCCTGGCCTGGGCCGACGGCGGCACCACCGGCATCTCCAACCTCGGCCAGCCCTGCCCCAAACACCACCGCCTCAAACACGGCTCCRCCTGGACACCGGCCGG
>NZ_JBFTOC010000036.1:0-22262 GCF_056397785.1 Arthrobacter sp. 05L421 | reverse complement strand
GGCCCGATGCGGGCGGCCAAGCGGTTCGCGGACGGGCTAAAAAGCGACGGGCAGCTGAGCTCTACCACCAGGGTGCAGGCCGAGCTGTTCGGTTCCCTCGGCGCCACCGGCCGGGGCCACGGTTCGGACAAGGCCGTGGTCCTGGGGCTTCAGGGCCAGGACCCCGAGAGCGTGGACACGGGCACCGCAGATGACCAGGTGGCAGCCGCAGCCCTGGACGCCGAACTCCGGATCGGCGGGGACCACCGGGTCGACTTCAACTGGGACGAGGACGTAATCCTGCACCGCCGCAAATCCCTTCCGGCCCATCCCAACGGCATGACCTTCCGGGCACGGGACCACACCGGTGCCGTCCTCAGCGAACGGAGCTTCTATTCTATTGGGGGCGGCTTCGTTGTTGATGGTGGCGCCGACGCCGGCGACCACATGGTGGCAGACGATACTCCGTTGCCGTACCCCTTCACCACGGCCAACGAACTGCTGGCCATCTGTGAGCGGGAGAGCATGTCCATCTCCGACGTCATACTCGCCAACGAACTCGTCTGGCGCAGCGAAGCGGAGCTTCGCGAAAAACTGCTGGCACTGTGGGCGGTCATGCGCCAGTGCGTCGGCAATGGCTGCGCCGCGGAGGGCATCCTGCCCGGCGGGCTAAACGTCAAACGGCGCGCCCCCTCCCATTTCCGGACGCTGGCAGCATCCGCCGTCAGCGCCGATGAGACAGCCCGGAACCCTTCCCCGGTCCAGGTCCCCGCCGACCCGCTGCTCGCGATGGAGTGGGTGAATCTGTTCGCCCTCGCGGTCAACGAGGAAAACGCGGGGGAGGGAATGCAGTTCGAGTCCCACCTCGGGCACGTGTTTTCCCTGCTCAGGGGCTTGTGGGCCGCTGAATGTGTACAAATCTCCTTTTATGGGCCCCTGCGGGGGCCCATTTTTGTTTGCCGTTGCGGTCTGGCGGCTCCTTCTCTTGGCTGGGACAGCGGTGTTGCTGTGTACTCCTTCATGGCCGGGCGGGCCTGGAACTGCATGACTTTCTGTGAGTTGGGGTCACCTCATCGTCATCCCGGTCGGCAGTGGGAAACTCTCGCCATGACCTCGGTGACGTCTAGAGCATCGGGTAGGGGCCGGGCAGACCGCGAGGTTTGTGACGATCAGATTGTCGCCGGCCCGGACCGCAGCCAGAGCTTCGGGATTCTCTTGCAGCCGGTGCGGGCGGACGACCCGCCTGGGTGGGGGACCCGCTTGCGGGCGTGGGCGTCCGAGGGGCGAGGCCGCTGTGCGCCCGGAATTGTGGGGCCGCATGGCCGGGAAGGCGAGCCGGCGCGGTTTGGCGTCCGGGAGCCAGGAAGGCGCAAGTTCGGATCAAATAGTTGAAGCTGCAAGTAATCCGTGTATCGTTGAACCAAGTGAGCTGCCCGCTGCCGTGCTTGTGGCCGGTGACGACCCTTCGTTCCATGCCGTCCCCCGATCTCCGCGTTTCACGAGCCGCACCCCGGGATCCCGGATTCCCTTGACCCAAGGAGCTGACCCTTCGAATGAACACCACACTGCGCGACGTGCGCTCGCAAAGCTGGACCGCCGGTGCGGTTCCCGATGCGATCGCACTCTTACTGCATGGCTTTGGCTCCAACGAGCACGACTTGGGCTCACTGGGCTCCGCGCTTGGGTTGAACCTGCCTTGGGCATCCCTGCGGGCACCGATTGAGCTCGACAACGGCGGGGCGGCATGGTTCTCGATCACCATGCCCGGAAACCCGGCGGCCGGGGCTGTGGAGAAGGCAACCGACTCCATCTGGGCCTGGGTCGAGGCCAACGTGGACCCCGGCACCCGCATCGTGCCCATCGGGTTCTCGCAGGGAGGGCTCATGGCCAGCCAGCTGCTGCGGGCTCGGCCCGAACAGGTGCTGGCCCCCGTAGTGCTGGGCGGATTCGTGCTGGGCGCACCACAGCCGGGCGACGAGACACTGCGCGGCAGCCGACCAGCCCTGTTCTGGGGCCGAGGCTCAGACGACCGGGTCATTGCCCCCGCGGCGATTACCCGCAGCAGCGAGTACCTCCCACAGCACACCTCGCTGATCGAGCGGGTGTACCCAGGACTGGCACACGGCATCAACACACCCATGCTCGACGACGTCCGCGACTTCCTCGCCACCGAGGTCGGTTCCCAGGCGGTGGCACGCGCATGAGCGCCAGCGTCCCCTTCGAGATCGGTATTTTCACCTTCGGCGAGCTCACCCGCAACGCTGAGGGGAAGCCCATGGATGCAGGTGCGCGCACCCGCGACATCCTTGAATGGGCGAGGGTCGCCGACGAGGCGGGGCTGGACGTCTTCGGCGTCGGCGAGCACCACCGGGAGGACTTCGCGGTGTCCTCGCCCCCGGTCCTCCTGGCCGCAGCAGCCGCGCAGACCAAGGGAATCCGCCTGACCAGCACCGTCACGGTCCTCTCGAGCGCCGATCCTGTCCGCGTCTTCGAAGACTTCGCAACGCTAGATCTCATCAGTGCCGGGCGCGCCGAAATCACCGCCGGACGCGGCGCCTACCTGGAGTCCTTCCCGCTCTTCGGTCAACCGCTGGAGCGCTACGACGAGTACTTCGAGGACCGGCTCGAGTTGCTGCTGCGGATCCGCGACGAAAACCCCGTCACCTGGAACGGAACCACCCGCCCCCCGCTGACGGACGCGGGAATTTGGCCGCGCCCGGCCCAGGCCGCCCTGCCGATCTGGGTTGCGGTCGGCGGGACGCCTGCCTCTGCGGTGCGTGCCGGCAAGCTTGGATTGCCGTTATACCTGGCGATCCTCGGGCACCCGGAGGGGTTCGCACCCCTGGCCGACCTATATCGACGCTCGGCGGCGCAGGCAGGCCAGATGCCGGGGCGGATCGGCGTGACGTCGCATTTCTACGTCGAGGAGACCTCCCAGGGAGCGAAGGACACGTTCTTCCCGCACTATTCCTCATACATGCACCAAAACATGCCGCGCACCGGGCGGCTCGATCGCGCTGGCTTCGAGGCCTGGGCGTCCCCGCGCGGTGCGCTCTTCGCTGGCAGCCCGGCCGAAATCGTCGACAAGATCCTCTGGGAGCACGAGATCCTAGGCCACACCTGCTTCCTCGCCCAGGTCGGCCTGGGCGGCTTGCCGCAGGCGGCGACCCTGCGCTCCATCGAGATGCTGGCGACCGAGGTGCTGCCCGCTGTCCGGGCGGCGCTGAAGCAATAGGGACACCTCCGCAACATCCGAACAACGACAAAGTGGTGGTTAATCCTCTCCGCTCCTTGTTGCCTCTGCGGGAGGCGTGGCGCCCCGCGGGTTGAGGATCCGGAGCGCCAGGTGACGGGGGACAGGCCCGCGCAGAAGGCGAGGTTGAATCCCTCAGGGTCGATCGCGGACCTCGCTGTGGGGTCTTTGCGTCCGGCCGACTGATACCGGCGGGTCACTGGCGACGAAGGCGAGAATCGTCAGCCACCCATTCATCTCGGGTAATCGCGTATTCGACGTCACCGTGCTCCTCGCCGGGAACGGACACTGACCAGTCGGCGACGAAGGACCGAACGAGGCGCATCCCGGATTTCTCCATCACCCGTCGGGAGGCCGTGTTTACTGCCATAGTCGAGGCCACAACCCGCTGCACCCCGAACTCGATGAACCCCGTCGCGATCAGGGCCCGCGATCCTTCCGTCGCGTGCCCCTTTCCCCAGGCCGCGTGGCGCAGCCGGTAACCCAGTTCCGGCTGATCTGGCGGATCGTCGGGGCCTGGCCGGAAGTGGAACCAGCCGAGGAATTCCCCGGTCGTCTTCTTCTCGATCGCGGCCCAGAACCCGTAGCCGGGAAAGCGCTGGTAGTAATCGAGGAATGCAGGGAGGAAGTCGCCTTCTATCTCGCCCCGGGGGGTGGGGATACCCCCGCTGATGTACCGCATCACGCGCGGATCGCTGTCCAGTTCCACGAGTAGTTCAGCATCATCGGAGGTGAACTGCCGGAGTAGAAGCCGTTCAGTCTCCAGGAAGGTGAGCATGCAGACATTCTCGCACCGGGGAAAGAACCGTCACATCGATCTGGGCGGTTGAATTGCCGTGCTGGCCGAGCGTCTGTCCATTGGGATTGAACCCTGACATATGGCTACAGCGTAAGCGGCACAGGACCGACGGGCACAGTTCGCCTAAACGCAAGTGTGGTTCGGCGGCAGGTGCAGAAGATCGTCTCAACTGCCGCTGCCCTGGCCACGCCCACGTTCAACCGGTTCCGGCCGCGAGTGAACAGCGGTTGCGGCTCCCAACTTCGACACTACGGAGCCCCTGGGCTGAAGCGGCCGGCCTTGCCCCGCAATACAGGGCTTCAGGTGCTATTCCCGGGAGTGTAGTAGTTGTGCACGTCGTGGTAGGTCAGCTTGGGTGGCCCCGCGAACCCGGCCTGCAGGCTGAGGGGCATGATCTTTTCCTGAGCGAAGGCATCGAACTGCTCGCGGCTCTCCCAGACATCGGTGACTTGCAGACCCTTGTCCGTCATCGTGGCCCAATGGGATATGGATCCGGCAGGGCCCGGTCCGCCGGGAGTGAGCCCCATCAGCCTGTTGATCTCGTCGTACTGCTCGAGAGTCGTTCCGTCGAACTCTAAGATGACTGCAACCGCCATGACAAGCTCCCTGCGGGCGTGCAGGCCCGCAATGGGCGGCCTGCGAACGGATGGATACGCCCTTGTCTACGCCTGGCTCGTCCGATCCGTCAACAGGTGGCACTTACGCAGCGCCGCGGACCAGCGGTCAGCCCTGGCGTGCTGTCTGTTGACGGTGCGTTTCATTCAAGGGTTGCTTGGCTCCGGATGAATGGTTGCCTTAAGCCGCAGCTCGTGGGCACAGAATCGTTGGCATGAATTTTCCCCATAGTCGCGACCCGAAATTTCCGCTGAGCTCGAAGGAGTGAGTCACAGTCGCCTGGTCCGGCTCCGAGTACCGCCACCCGCTCGAATCCAGAACCTCCTGACGTTCCCCGACCTCGGGCCCGATCAGCCGACATGGGCCCCTCACATGTCGCTCGTCCAGGTCGGCGCAATCGGCTCACCCTCAGGTCCAAGCGGCGGGCCGCACCAGCCGCGGGCGTGACCCCGTCTTTTCACCACACGCTCCAGGGGATTCAGCCGGAACACGTCGTCCGCGGTGAAGCTGCCAGTGGTGGCGGTTCCGCGCGACAATGGCTCACCGAACAGCACCTGTCCACAACCGGGGACAATTCCCACGGGTTATCCACCGCTACCACCACCGCGGGAGCTACCCAACGGCTCCCGAAAAATCAGCCGTGGATATCCCGAATTGACCCCAGCCATGGACAGCACACGGTCACCTAGATCAGTCCGTCAAAGGGCGGCCGTCACCAAGTAGGAACGGAGATTGTTCTGCTGACCGGCGGCGTCCGTGGGCCTGGGCCCCCGGGTGAGGCGTCCGAAATTCGCTGTGGACTCGCCGGGATGAACCACCGAGGCGTTGCTCCAGCCGCCGTCCAAAAATAGGGCTTCGGGGGAATCTGTGCAGAAGGGCAGCGGCCGGCCGGCGCTCCTGCGCTGGGCCACCAGCGGCACCATGCCTTCCAAGGCCAAGAGCCCGGTGCCAAACATGTCCGCCAAGAAAGTGGACCCTTGGCAAGACAAGGCAGCGGCGTCACGGACCAGAGACTCAACGTCGGGAACAGCCAGATAGAAGAAGAGCCCCTCGGCAACCCAGGTCGTGGGTGTGCTCCGGTCAAAGCCTGCGTCCAACAGGGCCTGAATCCATGGCCCAGACAAGTCCGTGCGGACGCAGTGTCGTTCACACCTGGACGCTGCGGAGTGCAGGATACTTTCCTTCTGCGTGAAAGCCTCCTCGTAGTCGATCTCAAACATTGTGCATGAGGAGGGCAGGGGAAGCCGGAAAGCCCGAGTGTCCAGGCCTGCGCCCAGCAAAACGATCTGGGTTCCCTCCCGGACCTGGCCGAGAATACGATCGTCAAAATACCGGGTCCGGACTGGCAGGAACGGGTTATAGGCCGCCGCGTCTAAAGCAGCTTTGCCACTATCTCCCGCCAAAAGCCCGGCCCACGGATCGTTGAAAAGCCGGTCCGGACGGGCAGCCTCCAGCGCTCTCGCCGCGGCAATCCACCGCCCGGTACTGACAGTGGATGCCCGCACCTGCGGGTCATGGGATGAGGCCATTCATCCACCCTACTGACGCGCATCGCCCAGAAGCGAAAGGTAGCCAAGCTTTCGACTTCAAACACGATTTGACTCCTATAGGAGCATCACGGGCACGGAAAAAGCTATTTCCTACGGGCTTTTCCCGCACCCTTCTGGACGACGGGACCCACCTGACCGGCTGCACACAATCGCCATCACACCTTCAGGAAAAATCTCACCACCGGGGCTGGCGATTTGCACAGTCTGGACGCGAGGATGCTCACCCACGGCGACGTTTCCCACGGCTGCGCTACGTTCGGCGGTCTTGGCGAACGCGGCATCGATGTAGGCCAGCAGCTTTCTTGGGTTCTGCCCGCCACCGGAAGCTATTTTGCAGGGCCCGTTAGGAGGCGCTTGATGACCGCGAGTGTCTGGCCTGCTCTGTTCGAAAAGCGCAACGGTCCTACTCAGGCAACGGACTTCCGGTGAGCTCAGACAGAGCCGTCAGGGAGACCACCCTGCTTGCCGTCGTTTCAGGTCCCGAACAGTCCAGGCGATGAGGGCGGCGAAAACGATCACTGCCAGGGCGGCAGAAACCCCCACCATGACGTCAATAGGCAGCACATAGACCAGGGCCGCCCGCGTGCCGGCTTCAGCAATCAGTCCCGCACCTCAAACGATGGAAATCTTTAGGTGCCAGCGGCGCACCGCCGGGTTGCGGTTGAAATCCCGGTCCATCTCCCCGGCGCGCTCCGGACTCCAGGTCTTGGCCGCGTCCAAAGTCAGGGGATGTTTCAGAGCGGCCAAAACCAGGAACGAAACACCAAGGCCGGCGGTGATGGTCGAGTCCTTGAGCAGCAGAAACCGCGGGTCCCCAGTAAGGAAAGACAGGCCCAGGCCGAGTCCAAAGACGACGACCATCAGCATCGCAAACGGATTCAGGGAATGTCCCTTGAACGCGGTCCAGAAGAGCCGGCAGGCGGCGGCTCCCGTCGCCGCTAACAGCGAGGCCCAGTCCGTGGCACCGGCCACGTGCAGGGCGTAGTAGGCAGCCAGCGGTAGCCCTACGTCCCAAGCCAGACCGCGGACCAGCGCACGCGTCACCAATCCCGGACGTTCCTGTCCCGACGTCTGCTCAGCGTTCATCGGGGTGCTCCATCCCTATTCCGGATGCGGGTTCAAAATCCTGGTCTGCCCATTATGGATTGTTCCGACCGCCAACCAGCGGCGACGACCCTCTTCGGAATCTCCTTTGCATGATTTGACGCCTACAGGAGCATCGTGCGTACAGCAAAAGCTCTATCCTTCGGCCTTTTCCTGCACACATGATGGACGACAGGAACCAGCTGACCGCCTGCACACAACCGCCAGGTCACCAAGGGCGGGAACCTCACCCAACGCAACCGGCGGACGTGCACAGCCTCCTGAAACTCCCCCATCCCGGCTTCCGATCGTCGCTGCTCCTGGTGCATGGTCAAGGGCGCTGCGCGTCACTTCATGGTGGGCCTTCGACCCACCCTTGACCGCGCACCATACACAGCACTTCGGCCTTTATCGGAATGGGGGAAATGCGGACTCAGGACACAAAAGAGACCCCTTCCGAGCCTCTGCCGTGCCAAGTCCGGCGGCGGAGGCGCCCATTGTGGCGACCGAGCTGACGGCGCTCATACCGGCTCAATCGCATGGAACGGGCTGTCGGGTAGCTGTGTCACGTGCACCCTTAGACGATGGGGGTCCCTCCGCTGCCGTAGCTGGTGCTTACGCTCTTATCGTCCGGCCAAATGGGGTCGGCTCGCATAGTCCGCATGGACTGATCCATCTACCGCATTCCCAATAGATGGATCAGGAGGCGAGACATGCCCTGTATACGTGGGCGACCGGCTGGGCGCGGTCTCTGGCTCCTACCTTGGCCATGAGGTCATTGACGAATGGCGCCTGCCGATCCACCACCGCAGGAGCAGTTCAAGGCGACTGGTGGGCACGGGGCGTTAGTGCGAGCACTTGATTGCGTCAGCGAGACAGCAGCACGCCGATCTGGGCCCGGATGTCCCGAACAATATCGTCGATGCTCAAGGCGGCGTTCACGCTCGCCGCCATGCTGAGGAACATGATCGCGGTGACGATGCGGGCCATCGTTGCGGCATCACCCGCACCGGCCTGCTCGTGCCTGCCCAGGACGGCAGCGGTGGCCTCCTCGGTCTGAGCGACGATGGAGAGAGCTTCGCTGTGTCGAGGCTCCTCGGGGTCGCCGAAGACCATCTCCCGCAGGTAAGTGCGTCCGTTGTCGACCTGGATGCGGTTGCATTCCACGATCGGCTGGACGATGGCCATCACCGCATCGAGGACATCCGATATGGTTTCGGCATTTGCCCGACCTCGCTGGAGTGCTTCGGCGTAGTGTGCGTTCTGCACGAGCAGCAGGAGTTCACCTTTGGACTTGGCGTAGAGAAACAGGGTCCCGGTGCCGATGTCCGCCTTGTCGGCGATCTGCTGTGTCGTGACATCCTCGATGCCGTGCTCGGCGAACAGCTCACTGGCTGCCGCGGTGATACGGTCCAGCTTTTGTTGCTTGTTCCGCTCACGCCGTCCGACCGGCTGGGAGGCGAGAGACATGATGGGTCCTCCGGGAATATATTCTGACTGAACTCAGTTATGAGTCTAGTCATTACTGTAACGGGTTGAACTCTTCGCCAATTCTCCCACGCCGTTGGCGGGATGCAACGGTCCGCCCGGGTGGTAATGGCCGATTACCCATCAATGCAAAGGACCATGCACTCATGACCACGGAATCTACGCTCTGGCAGCCATTCACTCTCAGTGGGGTGGAACTTTCCCACCGGCTTGCCTTGGCCCCGCTGACTCGGAGCCGTGCGAACCCGGACGGCACCCCCGGGGAACTGGCCGCGGAGTACTATGGCCAGCGCGCATCGCTCGGGCTGATCATCACCGAGGGCACACAGCCGTCCGAGGATGGCCAGGGCTACTTGAACACCCCCGGCATCTACACTCCCGAACACATCCAGGAATGGCGAAAGATCGCCGACACGGTGCATGCCGGCGGCGGAGCGCTGTTCATCCAACTGATGCACGTCGGCCGTATGTCGCACCCGGATAACACCCCGCACCACCGTCGGCCTGTAGGCCCGTCGGCGATCTCGGCTGATCAGGAAATGTTCACTCCAACGGGCCCGCAGAAGACGCCGGTGCCGCGTGAGTTGAGCGCCCATGACATCCAGGCCACCATCGCCGGGTTCCGCCACGCCGCAGCCTCCGCCATTGCAGCGGGAGCGGACGGCGTGGAGATCCACGGCGCGAACGGGTATCTGCTGCACCAGTTCCTCTCGCCGAACTCGAACCACCGCACGGACGAATACGGCGGATCGGTGGAGAACCGGTCCAGGTTCGTCGTCGCGGTCGCCCGCGCGGTGGCCGAGGAGATCGGGGCAGACCGGACCGGAATCCGCATTTCACCGGCGTTCCCGCTGGGCGGAATCAACGAAGGGGACCCCGCGGACGTCCGGGCTCAGTACCTCCACCTGGTTGGCGAACTCGCCGCCCTGAAACTTGCGTACCTGCACGTACACCACCTCGGTGACGACGAACTGCTTCGGTCCTTCCGCGACGCGTGGCCTGCTGCCATCCTCGTCGTCCGGTACGGCCGCGAACGTGAGCAGATCGCCGACGACATCGACGCAGGGCTCGCGGACATCGCGCCGCTGGGCCGATTCGCCCTGGCGAACCCCGACATTGTTCAGCGCCTGCGCATCGGCGCACCGCTGAACGAGTTGGACCCGGCCACCCTGTACGGCGGCGGCGCGGCCGGGTACACAGACTACCCCGCCCTGGCGCACGCTTAATCGTCTGCCGGGGGCCGTCCGCCACCGACCTCACCCAACCCACACCCCTCAGAAAGAAGAAGCAGCCATGCCATCACTCAACGGAGCAGTCGTCCTCATCACCGGAGCCAACGGCGGAATCGGCACCCAGTTCGTGCACGAAGCCCTCGCCCGGGGAGCTGCAAAGGTCTATGCCTCCGCCCGCACCCCCCGCACTTGGAACGACGAACGCATCGTTCCGCTCGCCCTGGACGTCACCGACTCCGCCTCCATCCAGGCAGCGGTCGCGGCGGCACCGGACGTGACCGTGTTGATCAACAACGCCGGCGCGTCGGTTCCCAGTGCCGGGATCCTCACCCACACGGACGAGGAGATCCGCCGGAACGTCGAGACGAACTTCCTCGGTCCTCTCTTCGTCGCCCGCGCGTTCGCTCCGGTCCTGTCGGCGAAGGACAAAGCGACGATCATCGACATCCACTCGGCCCTGAGCTGGTACGCCGTCGCCGGCATTTACAGCGCCACCAAAGCCGCCCTCTGGTCCGCGACCAACTCCCTCCGCCTCGAACTCGCCCCCGCCGGCGTGCACGTCGTCGGCGTCCACGTCGCATACGTCGACACCGCGATGGCCGCGCACGCCACCGACCCGAAGCTCGACCCGGCCGTGCTGGTGCGCACCGTGTTCGACGCCACCGAGGCAGGGGAATACGAAGTCCTCGCCGACGACACGTCAGTCCAGCTCAAGGCCGGACTCAGTGCCCCCCTCGAAGCGGTCTACCCGCAGTTGGTGGACGCTAACGCATAAGTGAACAACCGGCGCCACCGCGTTCACCAAAAGTGAGCGCGGTGGCACCACCCTGCCAAAGGACGCCGCGGCACGATGCCCCCAACAAGAGACGACGGAACGGGTGGGGAGTGTCTGAACACCGGTGGATCCGGGGTTGGCCTGACACTCCGGGGTAGTTACGAGCCAGGGGCCGCGTCAGGGGTGGCGGTACGTTTGTTCACCCTGCTGACGCGTTTGTGCAGGCCCTGTTCGAGCCGCCCAGCGCGACGAGCCCCACGCCAATGGCCGTGGCCGCCCGTATTCACGGGCGGGCAGCGCTACAGTGCCTCTCTGCTCTGTTGGCGGGATCGTGTCAGGTGCGTGCTGGTCAGTGGGCGAGGAATTCTACGGCGACGGGGGAGAACCGGTCGTGGAACTGGAAGATGCCGCCGTGGCCCGAGTTGGGGTAGATGATCAGCTCGGATCCCTTGATGCGCCGGTACAGCTCCTCGGACAGGATCGACGGCACCATGCGGTCGGTGTCGCCGTTGGCGATGAGGGTGGGGTGAGTGAGCTCCGACAGGTCCGACGGCGCGGAGCGGCCGAACTTCTGGATTGCCTTCAGCTGCGTCTGGAAGGCTTTGGTGCTGATCGGCTTGTCGCGGTCGACCGTGCGCTCCTGCAGGCGCTTGATGAACGCCTTCGCGGCCGGCTTGCCGGTGGCGTTGCGGTTAAAGAACAGGAACTCCTTCGGGTCCGCGCGCGTCAGGGTCGCGCGGAGGACGTCCCAGTAGGTCGTGCTGACGACCTTGTCGATGTCCTTGCCGCCCCGCGGCCCGGTACCGGCCAGCACGAGCTTGCGGACGAGATCGGGATGCTTGAGGACCAGGTCCTGGGCGATCATGCCGCCCATTGAGAAGGAGAAGACGTCGATCGTGTCGAACCCGAGGGCCTTGATGAAGGTATAAGCGTCATCGGCCATCGCCTCGATGCGGTCAGGAACCTGCCCAGTGGAGGCGCCGACACCGCGCTGGTCGAAGGTGATGACGTGGCGGTTCTTCGCGATGGGCTCGATGATGCGGGGGTCCCAGTTGTCCAGGGTCGCGGCAAGGTGCACGAAGAACACGACGGGGATGCCGGTCCTGGGCCCCAGTTCACGGTAGGCGAAGGTGACGCCACCGGCGGTGATGGTGCGTGTGGCGGCCTTCGCGTACGATGTGACGACGGCGCCGTTCGGGGTGTCGGTGTTGCTCATGCTGGTTGTTCTCCTGGGTGGTCTGTGAGGGCTCTGGCTGGCGGCTCAGGAGGGAAGGGTGACGACGGCTTTGCCGCGGTGGCCGCCCTTGGCCAGCGACTCCAGCGCCTGTGGAGTCTGGGCGAAGTCGAAGACCTGCCCCACGACTGGGCGCAGCACGCCGTCGTCAACCAGTGCCGTGATCTGGCGCAACTGGTCGCCGCTGGCACGCATGAAGAGGAACTCGTAGCTGACGCCGAGCTTCTTCGCCTGCCGCCGGATCCTGCTGCTCAGCGCCGCGATGGCCAGCCGCAAACCAGGGTTCAGGCAGGCTTCGCGCCCGCCGTTCCTGCGTACTTCAACGACGCACAGCGCACTGCGACCAAGGATGCGGGCCGGATTGCCGGCCTGGAAGTCCTGCGCATCATCAACGAACCCACCGCCGCGGCCTTGGCCTACGGCATTGACAAACGTGAGCATGAGACGGTGCTGGTGTTCGACCTGGGTGGCGGAACCTTCGACGTGAGCCTGCTGGACGTCGGTGACGGGGTGGTCGAGGTCCGCTCGACCGCGGGCGACTCACACCTCGGTGGCGACGACTTTGACCGCCGTCTGGTCGACTATCTGGCCGATGAATTCCAGAAGGAGACCGGAATCGACCTCCGAACGGACCCCCAGGCGTTGCAGCGCCTGTTCGAGGCGGCCGAGAAGGCCAAGGTTGAGCTTAGTTCTGTCACCCAGACGCAGGTCAATCTCCCCTTTATTACGGCCGACGCGACGGGTCCCAAGCACCTGACCAGCACCATCCGGCGGTCGGTCTTCGAGGACCTCTCCCACGACCTCGTCGAGCGCACGATGGGGCCGGTGCAGCAGGCGATGACGGACGCCAAAGTCACCGCCAATGACATCGACGAAGTGATTCTGGTGGGAGGCTCCACCCGCATTCCTGCGGTACAGAACCTCGTGCGGCGGCTGACGGGCGGCAAAGAGCCGAATATGAGCGTCAATCCGGACGAAGTCGTGGCAATCGGTGCGGCGATCCAGGCTGGTGTGCTCAAGGGCGAGGTGTCCGATGTCCTGCTGCTGGACGTCGTACCGCTTTCCCTGGGTGTTGAAACCCGCGGCGGCGTCATGACCAAGATCATCGAACGCAACACGACTATCCCCGCCCGGCGCAGTGAGGTCTTCTCCACAGCGGAGGACAACCAGCCCGCCGTCGACGTGGTGGCCTTGCAGGGCGAACGTGAACTGGCGGCGGACAACCGGGTGTTGGGACGCTTCCAGCTGGGCGACATCCGTCCGGCACCACGCGGGGAGCCACAGGTCGAGGTCACCTTCGACGTCGACGCCAACGGCATCCTGAACGTCACCGCGCGCGACAAGGACACGGGCAAGGAGCAGGGCATCACCATCAGTGAAGGCTCCAACCTCGACGCCAAGGAAGTCGAGCGTATGATTTCCGAGGCCGAGGCCCACAGGAACGAGGACGTGCAGAACCGAGAGAGGATCGATACCCTCAACGAGCTCGATGCGGTGGCCTACCGCGTTGAGCGGGCCGTCAATGAGCTTGGTGACGCAGTCCCGGTGCATGACAAGGCCCGCGCGGAACTGCTGGTTGGCCAAGCGCGCGACGCCGTCAGCAACCAGGCGGACGTTGGCGCCGCGAGGGAACTGATTTCCGAGCTTCAGCAGTTGCAGTCGGCGCTGAGCGCCTCGGCTGCCTCCGCGGCCACCGCAGGGGCGGGCCAGGGATCCGCATCTCAGCCCGAAGCATCCAACGACGCAAATGACGATGACATCGTCGATGCAGAATTCGATCGGGGCTAGGAACGGCCATGAGCGACCCGGCAGGGCCGGCTGGACAGGCCCATCCAGGAAGTGACGAGGCAGAGGCCGCCGCACCCGATGAGAGGGAAACCGAAGCGGCGGCCCAGGCGGAAGCGCTGGCCAAAATGGAGGACCAGTGGCGCCGTGCGCTGGCCGACAATGACAACCTGCGGAAGCGCGCCGCCCGCGACGGCGCGCAGCAACGGGCCCAGGAACGCGCAGCGGTTGCCTTGGCATGGTTACCGATCTTGGACAATCTCGAACTGGCCCTGGCCCACGCACCGGCGGGTGCGGAGGACCCGCTCGTGGAGGGCATAGCCTCAATCCGGAAACAGGCCATCGATACCCTGGCCCGTCTGGGCTACCCCCGGATCGACGCCGAGAACGTCCCCTTCGATCCGCGCGTCCATGAGGTTGTCAGTGTGGTGGAAACTGACGACGTTCCCCCCGGGACCCTGGTGAGCGTGCTGCGTCCTGGGTATGGTGGCCCGGACACCACCCTCCGGCCAGCCGCCGTCGTGGTGAGCCGGGCGGTGACCCCGGACCGTGGCTAAGGATCACTACTCGGTTCTCGGAGTCTCGCGCACAGCGAAGCCCGACGAAATCCAGCGCGCCTACCGCAAACTGGCAAGGAAATACCATCCGGACGTAAACCGCGAGCCGGATGCCGCCGATAAGTTCAAGGAGATCGGTGAAGCCTACGACACCTTGTCGGATCCCGAAACCAGGACGCGCTATGACCGTTTCGGCGCCGACTACCGGCAGTACGCCGGCAGCGGCGCCAGCCCCGGGGGCAGTGGCGGGAGGTGGGGTTCCGGCGGCCCGCGGCCCGGCCCCCGGCCGGGCCCGCGCCCGGGACGCGGCGGCTACGGCAACGCTGACGTCGATACGGGAGGTGAGGTCGATTGGGAGGATCTGGTCGGAGGCTGGTTCCGACAGCAGGGAGCAGGCCCGGCCCAGGGGGCTGACCACGAAGCCGAGCTTCGGCTGACCCTCGAAGAAGCGATCCGTGGCGGACGGCGCACCGTCCGCCTGGCCCAGCCGGGTGGCGAAACCCGGAACTACGACGTCGACGTGCCCCCCGGTGTGCTGGACGGTCAGCGCATCCGCCTCGCGGGGGAGGGCGCCGAGGGCCGCGACGGGGGTCCGTCGGGGGATCTGTTCCTGACCGCACGCATCCAGGCGGACCCCCGATACCGGCTCAAGGGCCGGGACATCCACCTCGACCTTCCGGTGACGCCCTCGGAGGCCGCCGTGGGGGCCAAGATCCAGACCCGGGCGCCAACCGGGACAGTGACGATCACCGTGCCCGAGGGCTCCTCCAGCGGCCGCAGGCTGCGGCTGCGAGGGCAGGGCATGCCCAACCCACGGGGATTACCGGGGCACCTGTATGCGGAGATCAGAATCATGGTGCCCCCGAGCCTCAGCAAGGAGGAGCGCAAGCTGTACGAGAAACTCGCCAGCATCTCCGACTTTAATCCGAGGGAGGAGCAATGACCGAAGTGTATGCGCTCGCCTACCCGTGGCGCCTGAATCTCGAGGCGGTGGCGCGCAGCAGCGGCGTCCACCCCGACGTCGTCAGGCGGTTCGTGGAGCTGGATCTGATTCGGCCGCTAGGAGGCGATGCCCCGGGCGGTCCCTGGTTCAGCCCGCGGGCCCCGGAACTCATAGCGCGCGTCCTGCGGCTCCATTCGGAGCTGGCGCTGAACTACGCGGCAATCCCGCTGGTACTGGACCTGCTGGCGCGGGTGGACAAGCTGGAACGACGTTTGGTTGAAATCACGCAAGTGGAAGGGACGGCTTCACGATGAACATGGAGAGTTTGACCCAGAAGTCGCAGGAGGCCTTGGCAGGGGCTCAACGGATCGCCCAGCAACACGGCCATACCGAGACCGACGGCGAGCATCTGCTGGCGGCGCTGCTGGAGCAGGAGGAGGGCCTTGTCCCGCGGCTACTCGTGGGCATGCAGGTCGACGTGGACGAGCTGAAGGGGGCGGTCGAAACCGAGCTGCGGCGCAAGCCAAAAGTCACCGGCCCGGGGGCGGCGCCAGGGCAGGTGTACGTGAGCCGTAGGCTCGGCACACTCCTCGATGCCGCGGAACGTGAAGCCAAACGGCTCAAGGACGAGTACGTCTCGGTGGAACACCTGCTGGTGGCGCTGGCGGAGGAAGGCCGGTCCACGGCGGCCGGCAGGGTGCTGGCTGAACACCGGGTTACCCGTGAGTCATTCCTGTCGGTCCTGACCCAGGTGCGCGGAAATCAGCGCGTCACCTCGGCAACACCGGAGCAGACCTACGAGGCGCTGGAGAAGTACGGCCGCGATCTGGTTGTGGACGCCCGCACTGGAAAGCTGGATCCGGTCATCGGCCGCGACGCGGAAATCCGGCGGGTCGTCCAGATACTTTCACGCAAGACCAAAAACAATCCGGTGCTGATCGGCGAGCCTGGAGTCGGCAAGACGGCCATTGTGGAGGGACTGGCCCAGCGGATCGTCCGGCAGGATGTGCCGGAAGGGCTGAAGAGCAAGACCATCTTCTCGCTCGACATGAGCTCCCTCGTGGCCGGTGCCAAGTACCGCGGCGAGTTCGAGGAGCGGCTGAAGGCGGTGCTGGCCGAGGTGCTGGCGGCAGAAGGCAGGATCCTGCTCTTCGTAGACGAGCTGCACACCGTCGTCGGCGCGGGCGCGTCCGAGGGGTCCATGGACGCCGGGAACATGCTCAAACCAATGCTGGCCCGCGGGGAGCTGCACATGATCGGCGCCACCACCCTCGACGAATACCGCAAACACATCGAGTCGGATGCGGCTTTGGAACGCCGCTTCCAGCCGGTCCTGGTTGAGGAACCCGACGTCGAGGACGCCATTTCCATTCTTCGCGGCCTGCGGGAACGGCTGGAGGTCTTCCACGGCGTACGGATCCAGGATAGTGCTCTGGTGGCTGCGGCCACCCTTTCCCACCGGTACATCACTGACCGGTTCCTGCCGGACAAGGCCATTGACCTCGTGGATGAGGCATGCGCCCGGCTGCGGACGGAAATTGATTCGATGCCAGCGGAACTGGACGAGCTCACGCGGAAGGTCACGCGGCTCGAAATAGAAGAGGCTGCACTCTCCAAGGAGACCGATCCGGCCAGCAAGACCCGGCTCGAGGAGCTGAGGCGTGAATTGGCCGACTTGCGGGCCGAGGCGGACGCGAAGAGGGCCCAATGGGAATCCGAGCGCCAGGCGATCCACAAACTGCAGGAAATCCGCAGTGAACTGGAGCGGGTGCGGCAGGAGGCTGAGGAAGCCGAGCGGAACTACGACCTCAATCGGGCGGCGGAGCTACGCTACGGCAGACTTGCCGACCTCGAACGACGGCTGGCCGCCGAGGAGGAACGGCTGACCGCGAAACAGGGTGAAAAACGCCTGCTCCGCGAGGTGGTGACGGAGGACGAGATCGCCGACATCGTCGCGGCCTGGACAGGCATACCGGTCGCACGGCTGAAGCAGGGCGAACGTGAGAAAGTCCTGCATCTGGACGAAATCCTGCGCGCCCGCGTCGTGGGGCAGGAAGAAGCGATTAGCGCTGTGTCGGACGCCATCATCCGCGCCCGCTCCGGTATCCGGGATCCTCGCCGGCCCATCGGCTCCTTCATCTTCCTCGGGCCGACCGGCGTCGGGAAGACCGAGCTCGCAAAGGCTCTGGCCGCGGCGCTCTTCGACAGTGAGAACGCAATGATCCGGCTGGACATGAGCGAGTACCAGGAGCGCCACACCGTGAGCCGCCTGCTGGGGGCGCCTCCTGGCTACATCGGTTACGACGAAGGAGGACAGCTCACGGAGGCGGTACGGCGGAAGACGTACTCGGTGGTGCTGTTCGATGAGGTGGAAAAGGCCCATCCGGACATTTTCAACACCTTGCTGCAGGTGCTCGACGACGGACGGATTACGGACTCGCAGGGCCGGACCGTGGATTTCCGCAATACCGTCATCATCATGACCTCCAATATCGGCTCCCAGTATCTTCTGGAGGGTTCGGCCGAAGGCGGGGCGATCACCGAGCAGGCGCGCAGCATGGTGATGGGCGAGCTCCGGGCGCATTTCCGCCCCGAGTTCCTGAACCGCGTGGACGATACGGTCCTGTTCGCGCCCCTGGGACTGCCGCAAATCGAACGCATTGTTGATCTGCAGTTCGC
This sequence comes from Arthrobacter sp. 05L421, assembly GCF_056397785.1. Lineage (NCBI taxonomy): Bacteria > Bacillati > Actinomycetota > Actinomycetes > Micrococcales > Micrococcaceae > Arthrobacter > Arthrobacter sp. 05L421. Next base: position 4,290 of record NZ_JBFTOC010000036.1, on the reverse strand, counting down.
ACAGCTGCGCCAGCGGCTGGCCGAGCAGCAAATAGAGCTACACCTGACCGAGGAGGCGCGCCTTCTGATCGCCGAACGCGGCTTCGATCCGGTCTACGGAGCCCGCCCCCTGCGCCGCTATATTTCCCATGTGGTGGAAACGCAGGTGGGCCGGGCCCTGCTGCGTGGCAGCATCGCGGAAGGCGGAGTGGTCACGGTGACTGCATCCGGAGGGGAACTAGTGGTTGAATACAGCACGATGGAGCTGGAAGAGGCTGGAACGGTATGAACAAGGCCATCATCAAATGTCCCCATTGCGGCAAATCCAACCGTGTTCCGGCTGTCGCCGACGGCCGGCCGCGCTGCGGAAGTTGCCACCGGGAGCTTCCCTGGGTAGTTGAAGCGGGCGACGACGACTTCGGCGAGATCGCCGAACGGTCCGGCGTTCCGGTACTGGTGGACTTTTGGGCGGTGTGGTGCGGACCCTGCCGGATGGTGAGCCCCGTGCTGGACCAGTTGGCACACGAACGAGCGGGACAGATCAAACTTGTGAAGGTCGATGTGGACCACTCGCCGCAGCTCTCCGCCAGATTCGCCATTCAGGCAGTGCCAACGTTGATGGTCATCGTCGACGGGAAGATCGTCGCGAGGCAGGCCGGCGCAGCTCCCGCGCCGGTGCTGAGGTCCTGGTTGGAGGGGGCACTCACGAAGTAGCTAAGGAACAGCGCACGACGGCGAGTGGTTTCCCGCCCTCGTACCTTCTGGACCGCCGGTGTCCCCACTTCAGACGTTTGAGAAGGCGCCCACGACGCTCCGCACTGCGATTGTCAGTGGCGCTAATTAGATTGGAGCGAAGTGGATAGCTAGGCAGTCCGACGGGAGTCGACGAGATTCGGGACGCCTCCGAAGGAGGCCAAGGTCCGGGCGGTCTCCACGAACTCACGTGCCAGCCCGTCATTGACATCAGTGCGCCATGCAATCGACAGCGGAGAGGGCGGGACGTCTCTGACCGGGATGAAAGATAGCCCCGGACGGTCATAGAAACGCTGGGTGGAGGCCTGGGTGAACGCAATGCCCCGCTCACCCATGATGGCTTCGAAACACTCGTCGACGGTGGCTACCTGAGTGCCCAGACGGACCGGCTGCCCGCCGCGGGCCTGGGTTGCGAGCCAGAAGTCCCTCCACTTATCCGGGGCCTTGCGGGCGACGAAGGACTCATCGACGACCTGTTCCACCGAGACCTCGGACAGCCCGGCAAAGCGGGAACTGCTGGCAACTACGAGGACCCGCGGCTCAATAAACAGTGTCTCCATGGCGAGCCAGTCAGCCGCCGGCAGGGGCGGCCGCACAAATGCCACATCAGCGCTTCCATCGGCCAACCCCGCTGTGGGGTCAGCGAAATCGAAGGACCTCATCTGCACGTGAATTTCTGGGTGGTTGTTCTTAAACGCGGCGAGGATTCGCGGGGTCAGTTCAGCAGCCGCGTTGGCCTGGAAGCCGACTATCAAGGTGCCCCGCACGCCGCTCGCGACTTCACGCGTCAACGAAACGGCGCGCTCCGCGGCGGATAAAAGGCGCTTAGCTTCACCCAGCAGGACATCCCCTGCGCTGGTCAGGGAGACGCTGCGGCTGGTCCGGATCAGCAGGGGAGTGCCGAGCGAGTGTTCAAGCTTCCGTATTTGGACGCTCAGTGATGGCTGCGCGATATGAAGTCGGGCAGCGGCTCGCCCGAAATGCAGCTCTTCCGCAACGGCGACGAAGTACTGCAGGACGCGCAGGTCAAGCTGTGGCTGCTGCATCGTTCAACTCTAAGCTCCGCCACAAGCGGGGTCCAATAGTTTCAGGCTATCGGTGGATAGGGGACAGGTATTGGACCGTTCGGGGCAACGGGGGCTGCAATGGAAACAGCGAAGGGTTGCATCGGAGACAGCCGCAAAGGCACTTCAGAAACCCCGCTTTCGAGGCTCGGGCAGAGAAGCCCGACCCTCCGCGAGACCAATGAGAGGAACAACGAAATGACGGTCGCAACACGTGCCCCTTCTGTAGAATCCTGGGTTCAGAGCTTCACCGAGGCCAACAATCAGGACCCGGAAATTCAGGCCCACGGAAAGTACTTCACCTGCTCCTACCTGCTGGACATGGAGGCGCACACCTTTGTTGTCCGGGTGGTGTCCGGCACCATCGCCCAGATTTCCGTGGACCCGGGACCCATCGAGGTGCCCTACCAGTTCGCCATCCGGGCCAGCGCCCACACCTGGGGTGAATTCGGCAAGCCCGTCCCGGCTCCCATGTACCACGGCATCTGGGCCGCCACTTTCCAGCGCGACATGAAGCTGGAGGGCGACGTCCTGGTCCTGATGCAGAACCTGCGCTGCCTCACCCGCCAGATCGAACTGCTGCGCTCCACCGGCGCACCCGTCTAGACCATAGGAGTTCCTGACATGAGCAAAATTTCCCCCGTCACCGGCCACTACGTCACAGTCGACGTGGACGGCCTCGAATACAAGGTTTTCTACCTCGAAAACGGCCAAGGCCAGCCCCTGGTCTGCCAGCACACCGCCGGAGCCCACAACCACCAGTGGCGAGGCCTGCTGGAGGACCCGGAGATCACCGCCAACTACCGCGTCATCGCCTACGACCTCCCCCGCCACGGCAAATCAGACCCGCCTGAAAACACCCAGTGGTGGACCGAGGAGTACCAGCTCAGCGCGGACCACTTCGCCAACTTCATCGTCGCCCTCGTCGATGCACTGGAACTGGTTGACCCCATCTTCATGGGATCCTCCTTCGGCGGGAACATAGCGCTGCAGCTCGCCCACCGCTTCCCGGAAAGGTTCGACGCCGTCATTCCGGTAGAGGGGGCGGACTACTCACCGGGGTTCTACCTCGACTGGTGGCAGCACCCACACGCCAACGCCGCTCAGGTCTGCGGCAGCGGTACCTGGGACCTCATGGCCCCGCAATCGCCGGAGGCCGACCGTTGGAAGACCTGGTTCTACTACACACAGGGTTCCGAGGCGTTCAAGGGTGATCTGTACTTCTACTCGGTGGACCACGATCTGCGCGGCAAACTGGGCGAAATCCAGACGAACAAATGCGCGGTGGTCCTGATGACCGGCGAGTACGACTACCTCACCACACCTGAAGACGGAGCCCGCACCGCCAGCCAGATCCCGGGTGCCGAGTTCATCGAGATGAAGGCTATCGGGCACTTCCCGATGAGCGAGAACTACCCGGTTTTCAAGGGATACCTCGTTCAGGCTCTGGACTTGATCCGTACCAAGACCAGCGTCCCAGCCTAGCCGGCTCTCACCTAAGGCGTCGGTGCCGACCCCAGCGGGTCGGCACCGACCCTGCCACCTCAATGGTGAAAGACACAAAGAAGATTTGACCCCACATGCCCTGCCCCTGGCAGCCGGACCGCACCAAACCGCTGAAGGTCGGGCTGCACACCGCTACGACTTCCTTCAAACCCCTTGGAGATAGAACGATGTCTATAAACGCCCAGCGTGAAGCCGCGTTGCTGGCCTCCGTGCCGACTGGCCTGCTGATCAACGGCGAGTGGCGTCCGGCCGCGTCCGGGAAGACCTTCGACGTCGAGGACCCCGCCACCGGCAAGGTCCTGCTCAGCATTGCCGACGCCGGACCCGAGGACGGCAAGGCGGCCCTGGACGCGGCCGCCGCCGCGCAGGAGTCCTGGGCGAAGGTCCCGCCCCGGGAACGCGGCGAGATCCTCCGCCGCGCCTTCGAGATGGTCACGGCCCGCGCGGAGGACTTCGCGTTGCTGATGACCCTGGAGATGGGCAAGCCTTTGGCCGAGGCCCGCGGCGAGGTCACCTACGCCGCCGAGTTCCTGCGCTGGTTCTCAGAGGAAGCCGTCCGCGCGTTCGGCCGCTACTCGGTCTCCCCGGACGGGAAGTCCCGGCTCCTGGTGACCAAGAAGCCGGTGGGCCCGTGCCTGCTGATCACGCCGTGGAACTTCCCCCTCGCGATGGCGACCCGCAAGATCGCCCCGGCCGTCGCCGCCGGCTGCACCATGGTGCTCAAGTCAGCGAACCTGACCCCGCTGACCTCGCAGCTGTTCGCTTCCGTGATGGTCGAGGCCGGGCTGCCCGCCAGTGTCCTGAACATCATCCCGACCTCCACCGCCGGTGCCACCACCGGGCCGCTGATCAAGGACTCCCGGCTGCGGAAGCTGTCCTTCACCGGTTCCACCGAGGTCGGCCGCCGGCTGCTCTCGGATGCCTCCGAGACCGTGCTGCGGACCTCGATGGAACTCGGCGGGAACGCCCCGTTCGTGGTGTTCGAGGA
>NZ_JBFTOC010000035.1:0-24709 GCF_056397785.1 Arthrobacter sp. 05L421 | reverse complement strand
CCTGGCCTCCGCAGGATCCGCCAACACGCTCAACGTCCGGGCCGCAACAGACTCATGGTCCGAAACCGGCACCTTCTACGCCAACCGGCCCACGGTCTCCGGGACCCTCGGGTCCCTGCCCGGCGGCACCGTGCCCAACACGACGTACGGCATCACCCTCGACACCAGCCAGATCTCCGGCTGGACCGGGTCGAGAACGCTCGCCCTGACCGGCACCGGCACCGACAGCTCATGGTTCTGGTCACTCCAGGCCTCCGCCTCACTGCGCCCCGTCCTCAACCTCACCTACACCGGCGGGACCCCGCCCCCACCCCCTCCCGGCGGGACCGCGACCGTGCTGGCCGTCGGCGACATGGCCTGCGCCCCCGGCACGCCCGTCACGTCCTCGACGTGCCGCCACGGCGACGTCGCCGCGCTGGTCGCGTCCGCGGCGCCGGACCGGTTCCTCGCCCTGGGGGATCTTCAGTATCAGACCGGCACCCTTGCCGAGTTCCTGGGGTCCGGCAGCTACAACGACACCTACGGCGTTCTCAAGGCCCTTACACTTCCCGTGCTCGGCAACCATGAATACGGCGACAACACCCGCGGCTATTTTGACTACTTTTACGGAGCAGGCGTCCCAAGTGGTGCCTTCGGGACCCGTCCGGACGGTTATTACGCCACGACCATCGGCGCGTGGACTTTCATCGCCCTGAACAGCGAATGCGATGCCGGCGGAGTGACCGGCGGATGCGGCGTCGGCAGCCCGCAGTACCAGTGGCTCCAGAACCAACTCACGAATTCCCCGACCGCATGCACCCTCGTGGCCACCCACCACCCCCGTTGGTCGACGGGCATGAACCACGGTTCGTATCCGGCGCTGGGACCAATGTGGGACCTCATGGCTGCCCACGGCGTCGACGTCGTGGTTTCCGCGCACAACCACGTGAGCGAAATCTTCAGGCCTATCGGCGCCTCGGGGACGGGTGCACCCGTTCTCTCCGCTGCCGGCATTCGATCCTTTACCGCGGGCGGCGGCGGCGCCGATCTGCAGTCACTGACACCGAACTCCGATCCGCTTCTTCCTGCAATGGTGGCGCGGAACCGCGGCGTATTCGGGCCGCTGAAGCTGACCCTCAATGCGGGTTCCTACTCCTGGGAGTTCCTCCCGCTGACGGGCATGACATTTACCAACTTCGGCACAACCGGTTCGTTCTCGGGCAGCGACAGCTGCCACTGATGCCCGCGCAGTGACCCGACGGACCGGGCCGCCGGCCGCAAGCGGCGGTCATATCCTGTAGCCGCCACGCCCGGGATCCGGCCGATTTGCTCCATTTTTCTACGGCGTGTAGAACTGAGGCATAAATACTTGCATTTCAAATGAAAGTATTTGTCTCGCGGTCCGGTTAAAGACCCCCGGCCACTACCTCAGGAGTCAGCATGCTCTCGAACAAATCCTTCCCAGTCATCGAGGCCACCCTGCCGCTGGTCGGTTCCCGGATCGGGGACATCACCCCCAAGTTCTACGCCCGCCTGTTCGCTGCCCACCCCGAGCTGCTCGATGGCCTGTTCAGCCGGTCCAACCAGCGCTCTGGCAATCAGCAGCAGGCCCTGGCCGGAAGCATCGCCGCTTTCGCCAGCCACCTGGTCAACAACCCGGACACCCTGCCGGAGACCGTGCTGTCCCGGATCGCCCACCGCCATGCCTCCCTCTGCATCACCGAACCGCAGTACCAGGTGGTCTACGAACACCTCTTCGCCGCCATCGCCGAGGACCTGGCCGAGGTCATCACCCCGGAAATCGCCGAAGCCTGGACCGAGGTCTACTGGCTCATGGCCGACGCCCTGATCAAGCTCGAGAAGGGCCTCTACGCCGCCCAGGCCAACGGCAAGATGTGGACCCCCTGGAAAGTGGCCGCCAAGACCCCGGCCGGCACCGGCTCCATGACCTTAACCCTCGAACCGGCCGACGACACCCCCATCACCGCGGCGCTGCCCGGCCAGTACGTCAGCGTCAAGGTCACGCTTCCGGACGGACTGCGCCAGGTCCGCCAGTACTCCCTCTCCGGGGACGCCGGCACCAGCCGCAGCTTCACCACCAAAGTCGACGACGGCGGCGAGGTCTCCCCCGTGCTGCACAACAGCGTCCAGGTGGGCGACGTCCTGGAGATCTCCAACCCCTACGGCGAAATCACGCTCAAGGACGGCGATGGCCCCGTGGTCCTGGCCTCGGCCGGCATCGGCTGCACGCCCACGGCCTCCATCTTGCGCTCCCTGGCCGAGTCCGGCTCGGACCGCCAGGTCCTGGTCCTGCACGCGGAAAGCACGCTGGACAGCTGGGCGCTGCGCTCCCAGATGACGGACGACGTCGAACGCCTCGACGGCGCCGACCTGCAACTCTGGCTTGAAGAACCGCAGCCCGGCTCCAACGCAGGCTTCATGTCCCTACGCGAGGTGGACCTCCCGGCCAACGCGTCCTTGTACCTGTGCGGTCCGCTGCCGTTCATGAAGAGCATCCGCAGCCAGGCCATCAACGCCGGCATCCCGGCCACGAAAATCCACTATGAGGTCTTCGGCCCGGACATCTGGCTCGCCAGCTGAAATACCCATCGACGGCGGCCCCACACCTCTTCGCGAAGGTGCGGGGCCACCGTCGTGCAGCTGTGCCCGCGCGGTCCTCGCAGCGGACGTCAACCCGCGACCGGCGCCCCGCTGATCGCGTGGCCGAAGCGGAGGAGGTTGCCGGGATCGTAGCTGGACTTCGCGGCCCGCATCCGCTCATAGACCTCCGGCGACCAGGCCCGGGCCCGGTCAGCGTCGTCGCCGGGCTCGCCGTGGAAGTTCACCAACGTGTACCCGGTGGAGTGGGGAGCCATCGCGGCAAGGATGCCGCGGATGGATGCGGCGACGGCCTCTGCGGCTCCCGGCACTCTTAGCCCGACGAGGAACAGCAGGAACGCCGCGTCGCGTCCGGACACAGCGTTCGGGAGGACGCCGGCACGGGACAGCGCCCCGCCGAGGGGCCGGATCTCGATCAAGAGCAGCGGACAGTCCGCACCGTCCCCCGCCAGCCTGAGCAGTTCCGCGGCAGCCTCCTCGCCAAAATCCTTCAGGAGCGCGCCGCCGTCCGAGAAGGGGAGCGGATCCGCCGGGTCCATGTGGATCTGGTCGACGTCCAGGTAACTCATGGGTCCGGCCGTGTCCATCAACGGGGTCGAGACCGCGCGCATCGGGGCAAGCAGCGCGTCGCCGTCCTCGCGGTTCCCCAGGAACGCAAAGCGCAGATGCACCACGAACTGGCCCCGGAGGGGCGGCGGAACGAAGTCCATGTCCGGGAGCCGCAGCAGGGAGATCGACGGCGAGCTGTCGTCAGGCAGCGTGGGTAGCCACTCGCGGAACGCGGTCAGAACCGCAGCCGCATCCGCCCCGGGGTAGATGATCCCCCCGCCGTAAAAATCCCCGAGCTCAAAGAGGTTGAACTCGAGCGCGGTGACGATCCCGAAGTTGCCCTTGCCCCCGCACATCAGCGCGAACAGCTCAGCTTCGGCCTCGGCATCGATCCGGCGCAGCGCGCCATCGGCGGTAACCACCTCCATGCTCCGGACGTGGTCCGCCGCGAAGCCGTGGGCGCGGCCGAGCACGGGCAGCCCGCCGCCGACCGTGTACCCGACGACACCGACGTCGGTGCTCGAGCCGTGCAGTCCGATCAGCCCGTGCGGGACGCTCGCTTCCAGGACGCTCCGCCATTTCACTCCGGCGCCGACCCGGGCGGTCCGCTGGACCGGGTCGATATGCAGCTCCTGCAGACGCCGCGTGGTGATGAGCAGCCCGCCCTCGACGGCGGATTCCGCCCCGTGCCCGGTGGACTGGACGGACACCGGCAGCCTGCGCTCGGCCGCCCATTTCACTCCGGCGGCGACGTCCCGCGCGTCCGCGGCACCAAGGACGACGTCGGGCCGGTGGACGGTGGCGAGGTTGAACGCAAACGTCTCCTCGGCGAATTCGGGGCTGTCCGGCAACACGACCGGGCCGCTCACCGCCCTGGACAAGGCATGGATGTCGTCGTTGACAAGCATGGTGCACTCCTGAAGTCTCGCTGCGCGGCTGGTGGAATGCGGACAAGCCTAGGCACCGGTCCGGATATGGCCTAGGGACCTAAGTCCCGGCAGGACCCGCCGCAGCCGGAATGGCCGCAACGGAAACGGCGCAACGCGAAACGGCGGCCCCGCACCTTTGAAAGGTGCGGGGCCGCCGTCGTTGTCGCTGGGTGCCGACTGCTACTACTGGCAGGCCGCTACTGGACTGTCTCTATTGCTGAACGGCCATGCGGGTCTTCAGCCCGTCCAGCTCGGCCTGCAGCGCCTCAGGCAGCGAGCTGCCGAAGTTGGCGAACCAATCCTCGATGGAGGCCAGCTCGGTGGCCCACTCGGCCGGATCAACCCGGACGGCCTCTTCAATCTGGGCGGGGGTCATATCCAGGCCGGTGAGGTCGATCGCGTCCGCGGTGGGGACGAACCCGATGGGGGTCTCCACGGCGTCGGCCTTGCCCTCGAGGCGTTCGATGGCCCACTTCAGGACACGCGAGTTGTCACCGAATCCGGGCCACGCGAAGCCGCCCTCGGAATTGCGGCGGAACCAGTTGACCAGGAAGATCTTGGGCAGGCGCTCCGGGTTGGCCTTGGCGGACAGGTTAACCCAGTGGTTCAGGTAATCGCCTGCGTCGTAGCCAATGAAGGGCAGCATCGCCATCGGATCCCGGCGGACAACGCCGACGGCACCGGCAGCTGCGGCAGTGGTCTCGGAGGACAGGGTCGAACCCATGAAAATGCCGTTGGACCAGCTGCGCGCCTCGGTGACCAGCGGGATGGTGGTCTTGCGGCGGCCACCGAACAGGATCGCGGAAAGCTCCACGCCGTCCGGGTTGTAGTACTCCTCGGCCAGCATGTCGATCTGGTCGATCGGCGTGCAGAAGCGGGAGTTCGGGTGGGCAGCGGGCTTGTCCGAATCCGGGGTCCAGGAGTTACCCTGCCAGTCGGTCAGGTGCGCGGGCACGTCCTCGGTCATGCCCTCCCACCACACGCCGCCGTCATCCGTGAGGGCGACGTTGGTGAAGATGCTGTGGCCCTTGGCGATGGCGCGCATCGCGTTGGGGTTGGTGCCCCAGCCGGTGCCCGGAGCCACGCCGAACAGGCCGGCCTCAGGGTTGACGGCGCGCAGCTCGCCTTCCTTGCCGAACCGCATCCAGGTGATGTCGTCCCCGAGGGTTTCGACTTTCCAGCCCTCAATGGTCGGATCCAGCAGGGCGAGGTTGGTCTTACCGCAGGCCGAGGGGAACGCGGCGGAGACGTAGTAGTTCTTCTTCTCCGGCGAGGTCAGCTTGAGGATGAGCATGTGCTCGGCAAGCCAGCCTTCGTCGCGTGCCATCACCGAGGCGATGCGCAGGGCGTAGCACTTCTTACCCAGCAGGGCGTTGCCGCCGTAGCCGGAACCGAAGGACCAGATGGAGCGCTCCTCCGGGAAATGGACAATCCACTTGTCCGGGTTGCAGGGCCACGGGACATCAGCCTGGCCGGGGGCCAGCGGGGCGCCCAGCGAGTGCAGCGCCGGGACGAAGAACGCGTTGGTCGCGGTGATCTTGTCCAGGACCTTGGTGCCGATAGTGGCCATGATGCGCATGGAGGCGACCACGTAGGCGCTGTCGGTGATTTCTACGCCGAATTTCGGGTCCTCGGCGTCCAGGTGGCCCATCACGAAGGGGATCACGTACATGGTGCGGCCGCGCATGGAGCCGGCGAACAGGCCGCGCAGCTTTTCCTTCATCTGCGCCGGGGCCATCCAGTTATTGGTGAAGCCGGCGTCGTGTTCCTTCTCGGAGCAGATGAAGGTCTGCTCTTCGACCCGGGCCACGTCGGCGGGATCCGAGAACGCCGCGAAGGACTTGGGGAAGAGATCCTCGTTCAGCCGGGTCAGGGTGCCAGCGGCAACGAGCTCGTCTGTGAGCCGCGTGTTTTCCGCATCCGACCCGTCAACCCAGTAGATCCGGTCCGGCTGTGTCAGTTCAGCCACCTCTTCTACCCATGCCAGCAGACCGGCATGTGTGGTGGGTGCTTTTTCAAGCAACGGCAATCGCGCCAGATCTCCCATTACGGTTCCCTTCCTCGGGTTCAGTGGTGTGTCCTAAATGCTAGGGCTCGGAGGGGTGCCCATTCCGGGCCCGGACATGGGATGACTAGACCGGCACAAATCAAAAACCGCGGAAATTCAAGGAAGTAGTCAGCCGACAGGCACGTCTTTTGTGACTAAGGTCACGTAGACCGGTCTAGTCGGCCAAATTACACCCGCGTCGATTTGTAACTAGGCCCGGCCTCGCGTAAAGTAATTCGAGGTTCGGGGAGAGAGAAGTTCTCCAAGAGCCGAGAATGCGCCCATAGCTCAGCTGGATAGAGCGTCTGTCTACGGAACAGAAGGTCAGGGGTTCGAATCCCTTTGGGCGCACAGAAGAAAGAAGATCCGCCCCGGTTCGCCGGGGCGGATCTTCTGTTTTAAGCCCTAGCCGCCCCGCTTGCGCTATCTCCTATGGTCGTCACACTGGTCTAATAGCAACCACAAGTGATACCGCAACGGGGGGGTTAGGGTTACGCGGCCGCCCGGATCAGTCCGTGGTCTGGGCGATGATGTCGCGGATTGCGTCGAAATGGGTACTGAGCCGTTCGGCCGCCAGGGCTTTGTCCGCGGAGGCGACAGCCTCATAGATCCCTCTGTGCTGCGCAGCCGTCGCCACGAGGTCCACGGCGTACGGATCGCCGAGTTCCAGGTGGATCCGGCGATAAACCTTCCAGAACACATCCATGAGGCTGATCAAGAGATCGTTGTTCAGCGGCTCGAATAGCCTGCGGTGGAACTCCGCGTCGGCCTCAATGAACGGCTCCCCGGCAGCGGCCAGCTCTTCCATCTGGTGCACGGATTCCTCCACGGCGGCCAACTGCTCCGCGCTGATCCGTTCCATGGCGGCGCCTACCAGGCCGGATTCGAGGGCTTGCCGGACCTCCACAAGCTGCAGGGCTTCCTCACCCTGGTGGCGCAGGGACAGCCTGGCCCGGAAGGTGAGCCCGTCGGTCAGAGCCTCGAAATTGTTGGGCGCCACGAACATGCCGAACCCGTGGCGGATCTCAATGACGCCGAGCGCCTGGAGCGCCTTCAGGGACTCCCGCAGGGTGTTGCGGCCGACGCCGAGTGAGGCAGTGAGCTCGTTTTCGGTCGGCAACGGGTCCCCGGGAACAAGGTCCCGTTCCAGGATCAGCTCCAGGATGTCCGACTGAAGCGCCCGGAGCCGGGCCTGGGCACTGAACCTCGCCAGCGGTATGGCCGCGCCTGTTGTCATGTTGCGTGCGGCCATAGCCGCCTCCTCCCCCAAGTATGGTCCCAACAGTAGCGACCGTCCCCCCTCCTGCAAAGGGTTCGGCCCGGCATGTTACGCCGAGATCCCAGCACCGCTGGCGCCCGGGGCGCCCGCCCGGATCCGGCAATGGCCCCGGCGTAGGCTGGTGCCATGACGGCACAGCTTCTGCGGGAATTCGATGTCATTGTGATTGGTGCGGGCGCCGTGGGCGAGAACGTGGCGGATCGCGTGGTCCGGGGCGGCCTGACAGCGGTGCTCATCGAGGCGGAACTGGTAGGCGGCGAGTGCTCTTACTGGGCCTGCATGCCTTCGAAAGCGCTCCTGCGTCCAGGCACCGCACTGCACGGCGCGCAGACAGTCCCGGGAGCCCGGGAAGCCGTCACCCGCACACTGGATCCGGCTGCCGTCCTGAAGCGCCGGGACTACTTCACCTCGAACTGGCAGGACGACAGCCAGGTCAAGTGGGTGGAGGACACCGGGATCGAACTGATCCGCGGCCACGGCTGGATCACCGCTCCGAGGCAGGTCGAAGTGGCAGGGCTGGACGGCAACAGCTATGCGCTGACGGCCCGGCATGCTGTGGTGGTCGCCACGGGATCCACCCCCAATCAGCCGCCGGTGGAGGGGCTTCACGACATTGAGTACTGGACCACCAGGGAGGCCACCTCCGCCCGCACGGTCCCGGCGCGGCTTGCGGTCCTGGGCGGCGGGGTCGCCGGCGTCGAACTCGCCCAGGCCTACGCCCGCCTTGGCGCCTCCGTCACCCTGGTGGCCCGCGGCAGCCTCTTGGGCGCTTTCCCGGCGCAGGCCGCCGACCTGGTCGCGGCCGGGTTGCGCGCCGACGGCGTCGACCTCCGCCTGCATAGCGGGACCCGGAGCGTGCGCGAGAACGATGACGGCTCCCTCACCGTCGTGCTCGATGGCGGCCGCCAGGGGGACCGCCAGAGTGGTCCGGGCGAGGGCCCTGCCGCAGGCCCAGACCAGGGAACGGCCCGCGGAGCTACGGTCACGGCGGACAAGCTGCTCGTCACCACTGGCCGGCACCCCGCCCTCGACGGGCTCGGCCTGGACAGCGTCGGGCTCTCGGCGCCCGAGGGCCAGACCCTGCGGCTGACCACCGATTCCACCGGACTAGTCCACCGCGCAACTGACAACGAGGCGTCCGGCAATCCGTGGCTCTACGCTGCCGGCGACGCCGCCGGACGGGCCATGCTGACCCACCAAGGCAAGTACGGTGCCCGGGCCACCGGAGATGCCATTGCCGCCCGGGCCAAGGGCGAACTCACCGGCGAGCCGGCCCCGTGGAGCCGCTTTGCCCAGACGGCCTACGAGCACGCGGTGCCGAACGTGGTGTTCACCGACCCGGAGCTGGCAAATGTCGGCCGGACCGTGGCGCAGGCGGAGAAAGATGGTTTCCGGGCCTCCGCCGTGGAGCTTCCCATCCAGGTGGCCGGTTCCTCCCTGCACGCCGAAAACTACGAAGGTTGGGCGCAGCTGGTGATCGACGAGGACCGCCAGGTCCTGCTGGGGGCCACATTCGCCGGCCCGGATGTGGCTGAGCTCCTGCACGCCGCCACGATTGCGGTGGTGGGGGAAGTGCCGCTGGACCGACTGCGGCACGCGGTGCCCTCCTATCCGACGATCAGCGAGGTCTGGCTCCGCCTGCTGGAGGAGTACGGCCTCTGAGCCGGCCAGAGGCCGACTGCCGGCACGTCTGGTTCATCACACCGGACGCATTCTATTTGAACTGACTGGTCAGTTTAGTTAGCCTTGAGGGGACATCGTTTCTGCGAAAGGCCCCGCTTTGCTCTGCGTACAACAGCTTTCCGTGACCGGCCGGCGGGATGACCTGCTGCCGCCCACCTCGCTGGAGGCCGCCCGCGGGAACCTCCTGCTCGTCGAAGGTGTCCGCCAGGACCAGCGCACCGCCCTTTCCCTGGCACTGAGTGGACGGATGAAGCCCTCCGCCGGGACGGTGAGCTGGGACGGAAACGCCCGGATCAAAGTGCTCCGGCAGGCAAGCAGCGTGGTCGACTCCCCCGGCGTCAACGAGCCCGAACAGCACCTGAGCGTCCGCGACCTCGTCACCGAGGACCTGGCCCTGGTGCCCCGCCGCCACCGCGGCGCCGCACGCAGCACTCCCTGGCTGAGGATCAATAATTTCGAAGATATCGCCGGGCTTTGGACCGAGCAGCTGCCGGCGGGCCGGCGGACCGGGCTCCTCACGGCGCTCGCCCTCGCCAATCCGGACACCCAACTCCTCGTGGTGGACTCCCCCGACCGGCACAGCGGCGATGCTGCCGACTGGCTGCCGCGGCTCCAGGAACTGGCGCGCGACGCCGGGCGGCCACTCGCCGTCGTCGCCACCGTCACCCGCATTCCGGACAGCTGGACCGGGGCTACCGCCACCATCGGCAACGCAGTCACAGCGGCCCAACCCGCAGCGGCCCAACCCGTACTGGCCGAACCCGCGCCGACTGAACCCGATGTTCGCAGAGCCCCGGCTCACGTGGCTGGCCCTCCCCAAACCTTCTTGCCCGAATCCTTCTCCCCCGAAACCGAGGACGCAAAGTGACTGTGCTGCGGCTGGCCCGCTCCGAGCTCAAACGCATGACCGGCGGGCTGCTGCCCAAGCTGACCATCCTGGCCCTGGCCCTCGTTCCGCTGCTCTACGGCGCCGTGTACCTCTACGCCAACTGGGATCCGTACGGCAAGCTGAACCAGATCGATGCCGCCCTGGTAGTCCAGGACTCCGGTGCCGCGTCCGCCGACGGCACACGGCTGGAGGCCGGCCGGAAGGTGGCAGAGAGCCTGGTGGACGGCCACGTCTTCAACTGGAAGACGGTCACCAGCACGGAGGAAGCAGACCAGGGCGTCAGCAACGGCACCTACGCCTTCGCCCTAAAAATTCCGCAGGACTTTTCCGCAAATCTGGTCTCCCCCGGCAGTTTCGACGCCGCCAACCAGGCCATGCTCAATGTCACCACCAACGACGCCAACAACTATCTCCTGAGCACCATCGTGGACAAACTGACCACAGCGGTGCACACGACGGTCGCCAAGGAGGTGGGCGAGGAGACGGCCAACCAGCTCCTCACCGGATTCGGCACCATCCATACGCAGATGCTCAAGGCCTCCGATGGCGCAGGCCAGCTGGCCGACGGCGTCGCCCGGGTCCACGACGGCACCGTGGCCCTGCACCAGGGCACCGGCGGGCTCAAATCCGGCGCCAGCGAGCTCTACGACGGCGAGGTCAAGCTACAGGACGGCGCCGCGTCGCTCAGCACCGGGGCCGGTCAGCTCAGCAGCGGCCTCACCCAGCTCAAGGACAAGACAGCAGCCCTGCCCGCCGACGCACAACAGCTGGCAGACGGCGCCGCCCAGGTGGCCGCAGGCAACGCCGCGCTCAACGCCCAGGTGCAGGCCATTCCTGGACAAGTCGCCGCCGCACAACAAGCCGCGCAGCAGGCCGCAGTGCAGGCCCAACGGAGCAGGGTGGTCACGTCCACCGCCCACCTGGTCGCCTCCGGCGTCCTCACCCAGGATCAGGCAGACAAGGTGGTGGCCGACGTCGACGCCACTCCCGCCGCGCCCGCGGCGTCGGCCGCGGGTTCTGCCTCCGCCGCCAAACTGCAGGCCGCCGCCGGGCAGGTCCAGAAGCTGGCCGACGGTTCCGCCGCCGTCAGCGCCGGCGCCTCCCAACTGGCCGACGCCGCGCCCGCCCTCAGCCGCGCCGTCGCCAAGGCCTCCGCCGGGGCTGACCAGCTGGCCGCCGGTTCGGCAGCCCTCGCTGCCGGCCAGCAGAACGCCGTCGACGGCGCCGGCAAATTGGTGCAGGGCGCCCAGAAACTCGACGACGGCGCGGCGCAGCTGGAGAGCGGCGCAGCGACGGCCTCCGACGGCGCCGGAACGCTCGCCACAGAACTCGCCCAGGGCGCCGGAAAGGTCCCCAACCCCGACGACGCCCAGAAGGACAGCGTCTCCAAGGTCATGGCGGATCCGGTCGCCGTCAGCAACGTCTCGCAGGCCAAGGCCGGTTCCTACGGGGCCGGGCTGGCGCCGTTCTTCCTGACGCTGGCCTTGTGGATCGGCATCTTCATGTTGGTGCAGGCCATGCGCCCGGTCACCCAGCGGGCGTTGGCCTCCAATGCACCGGCCTGGAAGATTGCCGTCGGCGGCTGGCTTCCGTTCCTGGCAGTGTCCGCCGTCCAGGCGAGCCTGCTGACCCTGGTGGTGGACGTGGGTCTCGGACTGGACCCGGCCCACCCGGTGCTCATGTGGTTCCTCATGCTGGCCGCCGCGATGGCGTTCAGCGCAATCATCCAGGGTGTGGTGGCGCTGCTGGGCTCGCCTGGCAAGCTCGTGGTGCTCATCCTGCTGGTGCTGCAGCTGGTGTCCTCTGGCGGCACGTTCCCGTGGCAGACCACACCCGAGCCCCTGCACGTGGTGCACCAGGTCCTGCCGATGGGCTACGTGGTCAGCGGCATGCGGCACCTGATCTACGGCGCCGATCTCGCCATCATCCTGCCCACCATGCTTGGACTGGTTGGCTACACTTTGCTGGGACTGGCAATGTCAACCGTTGCCGTCCGGAAGAACAAATACTGGACCCTCAAGACACTGAAACCGGAGATCGCCGTATGACCACCAGCCAAAGCGGCGGCAGCCCGGCAGGTCCCGGGGACGCGGAGAAAAAGCTCCGGCCCGCCCGTACTAACGCCACGAAGCAGAAACTGTTCGAAGCGTCCATGGAACTGATCGGGGAGCGCGGCGCGGCGGGCGTGACGGTGGACGAGATCGCCACGGCAGCCGGGGTGTCCAAGGGCACGGTGTATTACAACTTCGGCAGCAAGTCGGACCTGATTGCCCAGTTGCTGCGCTACGGCGTGGACATCCTCATGGCACGGCTCCTGAGCGTCCGCGACGACTCCGCCGATCCCCTGGCCGCCATGGAGGAGATGATCGGCCAAGCCATGGACTTCATGGCCGAGTACCCGTCCTTCGCCCGGCTTTGGGTCAGCGAAAACTGGCGGACCCCCAGTGAATGGCAGGACACGTTTGCCGAGCTCCGCGGGCGTCTTCTCGCCGTGATCGGCTCTGCCATCGACGGTGTCGCCGCCGCCTATCCCGTGGACCCCGCCGTATCCCGCGGCAGCCTCGAAACGGCAATTTTTGGGGCCTGTTTCGTGGTGGGCCTGGACCGCCAGACGTACAACCCGGAGCGGACCAGGGAGCAGAGTGTGGCCGCAATTATGGCCTCCATGCGCGGCTACGTCGTGAAGCAGCCGCCCGCTCAGGCATGATTGTTCACATGCGTCACATGGGCACCAGCGGGAAAGTCGCCATCGGAGCGTTCCTTGCTGCCCTGGCACTTCTGGTCCTGACCGGAATCACCCTGCACGAGTGGGTGCTGGTGTGGTTCGTCGGGGCCGCGGCCACAGCGTATGTGGCCTGCGTTGCAGAGGTGGTGGTCCGGCGCCGGCACAAGACCCTGGTCGCGAGCGGTGTCGGCAGCATCCTCTTCATCGCTTTCGCGATCGCATTCCTGCGCCAGTGGGGACTGGCCTTCAACCCCGATCCCGACGCCCTATCCACCCGCGTCGATTCCGAGCATCCGGATTTGTATTTCTATCTGGCCGCGCTCGCCGGGGCCGTCACGTTGCTGTTGCTGTTCGCCGGCACTGTCCTGCCTGGCAGGAGCCGCGGCCGGCGTGCCCCGGACCGGGCCCCGCAGCGGCGCCCGGCGCCTTCCGCACGAGGCGCGGGGACCCGGTCCGCGAGCCCGCGGCCGTCCGCGCCGCGTCCGACGCCGAGGGGAACTGCCGCTCGCCCGGCAGTTCCACGGGCGGTGGCCCGTCCCGCGGCAAAGTCACCGGCCAAGCCACCGGTCAAGCCGCCCGCTGCCAAGTCTCCCGCCCGGACCACCGCCCGCCGCTGAAGCCGGCACACCACCCCCTGCTGTCTCAGAGTGTCCGGGCGAGAGGTTCGCGGGTCAGGTTCGAGCTCTGAGGACTCGGGTCAGAGGTTTCGCGGCCTGTCTTCGCGGGGGGTGGTGTCCGGCCCCTGTGCGGTATCCGGGCTCTGGGTATCCGGCCGCTGGGCGGTTTCCGGCCCCTGTGGGGTGTCGGCCCGGGTCACGTCCTCCCGGCTGCGCTGGTCGCCGGATACCTGCTCGGCGGAGGCGGGGGTGCCGTTCGCTGGCTGCGCGGCCGCCCTCTCGGAGCGCAAATCTGCGCGGGTCGGCATTTCCTTGGCTTCGGCTTCGCGTTCGGACGTCACCACGTCGGGGTCCACTTCGTCGGCTTTGCGCAGTTGCTCCTGCGCGCCGGAACGAACGCTTTCTGCCTCTTCTTTGCGCGTGCGGGCTTCCTCCCGCAGGCGCTCGGCTTCGAGGTTGGCCTCCTGCGCGTCGGCCTCGGCACGCACCGCTTTGGCATCACGTTCCCGCGCAGCGAATTCGTCGGCCTTGGCCTGTTCACGCATTTCGGCGGCGCGGTTCCGGTCCGCCGCCACTTTGCGCTTGCGGCTGACCATGACTGCGACTGCCACGATCGCGAGCACCACGACGATGCCGACGATAATTCCTATGAGCTGCCCTGAATCCACGGTGATCCGCCTTTTCTCTTAGGTTGCTTACCTGCCCCATAAACCACTGGAAAAACCACATCAGCAAACAGCAACAGTAAACCGCAGAACTGGGCCGGTAGCTATGGTCTCGGCAACCGATGTCCGGGCGGACCTGCGGCTATTTGGCGCGGGGAACCTTGAAGTGGGTCAGCTTGGCGTCTTGCCCGTCCAGCTCGGACCAGGACTTTTCCGTTTCCAGGACGGTCAGGGCGCTGGTGGGAAAGCGCGTTGCAGCATCCATATAGGCGTCGTGATCGGAATCGCGTGACGCGAGATGCATGGCGAGGTCCTGCACCCCGGGCATGTGCGAAATCACCATGAGCGTGGTCACGGTGTCCGGGACGTGGTTGATCACCGCCAACATGCGCAAGGCGGACGCGGCATACAGGCCATCCTCGAGCTTGGGCGTCGGCGCTTTGTCCCCCAGAGCGTGGCACACCCAGGTGCAGGTCTGGCGGGTCCGCAGCGCGCTGGAGCAGAGGATGAAATCAGGGACCACGCCGTGCTTCAGCAGCCACTTCCCGGCGACGGGCGCATCTTTGTGGCCGCGCTCTTCGAGCGGCCTTTCGTGGTCGGCAACACCGCCGGGCCAGTCGGATTTGGCATGCCGCATGATCACCAGCCGTTTGATGTGATGCGCGCTCATGCCCCAATCCTAGTGCGGAGGCTCTTCCCAGACGCCCATGCCACCAGCGGCCGCTCAGTCTTCAAGGACAAAGGTCACTTCCAGCACGACGTGCCAGGCAACGACGGCGCCGTCGCTGATTTCAACCTTCTGTTCCTTTACCCACGCCCCCGTGACATTGCGCAGGGTCTTGTTGGCCCGGTCGACGCCCTCCTTGATGGCGGCATCGAACGAGGTCTTGGAGTTCGCGCTCAGGGTAGTAATCCGTGCAACAGACATGTCTTCCTCCCAATTGTCGGCTCAACGCTCCGAGACTACGCCGGCCCCAAGAACCGCAACAGAGCCCAACAGCGACCCCACAATCCGGCCTCGCCGCCTCAGCTATGGAGGTTCCTACAAGACACCCCAGCCGCGGAGGCACATGCCCGTCAGCCACCCACACAAAGCGACCAATGCGCAGGCGGCCGAACGTGACTGCCCGGCGGAAGCGCGGATGGCGGCGCTTTGCGTAGTGCCGCATCGCCGACTGAGGAACGAAGGAGGTGTCTAAGGCACGGCAAAGTGCCGCTAGGCGCGCGTAAACCGAGCGCAGGAAACGCAAAAGCGCCCGCCCTACAAGAGGAACGGACGCTTTGCGTGGGCTAAAAGCTAGATCGAGTATTCCGGAGCGGCCCAGACCACTACTTCGGGGTGCTCGTAGAACCGGTAGCCCTGGCCGCGCACGGTGCGCACGGTGTTGGCGAGGCGGCCGAGCTTGGAACGCAGACGGCGGATGTGGACGTCGATGGTCCGCTCGTTCGGGACCTCTTCGGCGTTCCGCCACAGGCCTTCGAGGAGCTCGTCGCGGCCCACGGTCCGGGTGCCGTTCTCCACGAGGTAGTTCAGGAGCTCGAACTCCTTGAATGTCAGGTTCAGTGATTCGCCGTCGAGGTGCACCTCACGGCGTGCGAGGTCGATCAGCACTCCGGAAGGCCGCGGATCCTGCGGCTGCTGCAGGCGTGCGGTCTCGGTGCGCTGGCGGGCCCCTGCTGTGGGGTCACCGAAAGTCGAGCGGACGACGTCGAGCGCGGAACCCGGGGCGCTGGCCGGCGCGACGGCGACGGCGGCGTAGCTTTCGGCGCCGGCAACGAGCGACTGTGCGTAGGCCCGGATTTCCTGGGCAAGCTTGGCGATGGACGTGCCGGCCGCAGCTGCGGTTTCCTCGTCGATCCCCATGTACAGCACGAAACCGCGAGCCACGTTGTCGCTGGGGGCCGGACGGACCGGGCTGCCGACACCGGGTGCAATCACGGGCGTGGGCGCCGTGGCGGGGGCAGCCGGAACGGCGCGGAGCTGGCCGTAAGAGTCAGGGTTGTAGCCCTGCGCTGCATAACCGGGGGCGGGGAAGCTGCCGGCGGAGCCGGCCGGTGCGAACGCGGAGCGGCCGCCAAAGCCCTGGCGGATACCGGAGGCCTGGCCAGCCTTGCTGGCGTTACGGACGGAGATGTGGACGTATCCGGATGCAACTGACATGGAATGCTTACCTCAATGTGAAATGGCCGTCATCGCGGCTCGAATGCTTCTTTCCCCGCAATGAAATTGGGGAGGGGCGCCCGACTCTGGGCTAGGGGCGAATGCCTAGAAACTCTCAGGGGTGTAAAAGTTAGGCGTGCATTCGACAACAGCGCATCTCGGTACCAGCGGGTGTGCTGATCCAGGAAGCTGCAGGTGCTGTTGAGTTCTTGTTCACAATTGAAGTGTGCAACGTAACAATGCGAACGTGCAAGTAACAAAGGACTCCAGGTTCCACATAGTGAGATAGATCGGTGAATTGTCGCGCAAGTCACAATTCTCAGTCGGCGAAAAAATAACAAGTGTTTTGCCGACCGAATGGTCAGGAAGTGGTATTCACCGAATATTATTCGGACCTTCCTGCTATTCGACTGAAATCATTCACGGCATGGCAAACAGGCAAAACCCGGCCCGTCCGCCGTTTCCTGCGAGGCCGTCCACGGAGTGGGCAGGCGCCACTGCGGCCTGGCCGGCGGCAACGGCGGCTGCGGTGGGGGTCAGTTGGACTGCCCGGTGGCGGTCGCCGCCACAACCATGACCGACGACGCCGTGTACCCGGACCCGTCCTTGGCCGCCACGATCCGCACGGTCCCGCCTGCGACGATGTCCGCCACGCTCAGCTGGGTGCCCGAGCCGCCGGCCTGCTGGCGCCTCTGTTGCAGATTACTCACCACCACGTCGGCGCCCAAAGCGTAGCTGCGCGTGAACCCGTCACTGCTCTTGACCGTGACGGAGGACGAGCTAATCTCGCTCACGGTGCCGACCTGCTCGGCCATGGTGGTGTACTCGGATCCTTGCAGCACCACGTATTCGGCATGCACTGCGGCGGAAAGGCCGCCGCCCATCCCGCCGGCAGCAAAGTCGCCGGGACCGCTCCGGCCCGACATGCCGCCTCCGGTGAAACCGCCCTGTGCAGAACCGGGTATGCCCGGGGCAACTCCCTGGCCGCCCACCCCGCCGCCGGCCGCCCCACCGGCGGCCGTGCCGGCAGCGCCATTGGCTGCCGCTGAACTTGAGGTCAGGGCGTAGACCCCCACCCCGGCGCCGACTGCCAGGACGGCTGCAGCCCCGGCGACGGCGAGCCCCCGCGTGAGGGTCCACGGCTTTGCCGCCGAGCCGGTCCTGACGGCGCCTCCCGGCGCGCCCCAACCTGTCGCGGCCGCCGTGGCTTGCGACTCCTGCCGGGGCATGCCCCAAGTGGTCGCCGGGGCCGGCACTGTCGAAACCGGGGGCGCGCCCCAACCGGAGGCAGCCCCGGCTGCCGGCTGCCCGGCGTCGTGCTGCCCAGCGTCATTGTGCCCGGCGTCAGGGTGTCCCGATTCATGGTGCCCTGCGCTGTATTGCTCGGCTTCAGGGTGCCCTGCGCTGTACTGCCCGGCTTCAGGGTGCCCTGCGCTGTACTGTCCTGCGCTGTAGGGCACAGCCGCCTGGGGCGTGGTCACGGGCGCCGGCGCCGCTGCTGCCGCTACGTTGGGGGCCGATTCGGGGGCGGGCTTGGGGGCTGGAACGGAACCGGCTCCGGGATGCTGACCGCTCATGGTGTTTCTCCTTAGGGTGCGGATCGGTGTTCACCCCAGACTGCTGAGCGATCCTGTGCCACGGCTGTGCGGGCCGACAGCCGCGCCTGTGACGTTCGGGCAGGACGGGAAAACCGGATTGCGCGTAGCCGCTGCACCTTCTACAGCCCCCGAAGCGCATCCAGCTCGCTAGGCTGGGATTCACAGGTGCCGCACAGGGTCCCCAAAGCCCCGCCTAACCGGCAGATCGGAGAGTTGTCCCATGGCCACTTCGCACTCCATGACTAACAACCTGCCCCAGCTGACGCATCCAAACGGCTCCCCCATCCGTGCGCTGGTGGTAGACGACGAGCCCAGCCTCTCCGAGCTCATGAGCATGGGCCTGCGAATGGCCGGCTGGTCCGTGGCTGTCGCGGAAGACGGGCCCGGAGCCGTCCGGCTTGCCAAGGAGTTCCGCCCCGACGTGCTGGTGCTGGACGTGATGCTCCCCGGGTTCGATGGCGTCGAACTGCTCAGCAGGATCCGCGCGTTCGCGCCGGAGGTTCCGGCGCTGTTCCTCACGGCCAAGGATGCCGTCCAAGACCGCATTACCGGCCTCGCGGCCGGCGGCGATGACTACGTCACCAAGCCGTTCAGCATGGAAGAGGTGCTGCTGCGCCTGCACCGGCTGGTCCAGCGCTCAGGCGTGGCCGCGATGGACACCGCCGAACTCGTGGTGGGGGACCTTGTGCTCAATGTCGACACCCGCGAAGTCACCAGGGCCGGCGAGGAGCTGCATCTGACCGCCACGCAGTTCGAGCTGCTGCGCTACCTCATGGAAAACCCCAAACGGGTCATCAGCAAGGCCCAGATCCTGGACCGCGTCTGGGACTACGACTTCGGCGGCCAGGCGAACATCGTGGAACTCTACATTTCTTACCTCCGCAAGAAGGTGGACGTCAACCATGCGCCCATGATCCACACGGTGCGCGGCGCCGGCTACGTTCTGAAGCCGGCGGACTGATCCGTGCCCACGCTTTCCGGCATGACCCGCGTCCCCGGACGCGACTGGCGCAACCCGTCCACGTGGCATTTGCGCACCCGCCTGGTCCTCGTCGCCATGGCGCTGCTTGTGGCCATCTGCGGCGCCGTGGGGCTGTTCAGCTATGCCTCCATGGACCTGTTCCTCACCCGACAGCTCGATGACCAGCTCAGCAGTGCCTCCCGCCGCTCGAACGACTTCGGCCGTCCCGTGGCCGGCAACCCGTCCGGCCGCCCCGACCCCCTCGAAGCCAGGGGGCAGGGCGTCGGGACGCTGAACGCCCGCATCGAGGACGGTGAGGTCAGTAGAGCCGGCTTCCTGGCCGGGGACGCCACTCGCAAGAGCCTCTCCCCCGACGACAACGCGGCCCTCCTGGCGCTCACCCCGAACGGTGTGCCCGTGGACCGGACCCTCTCGGCCGGGGCGTACCGGCTCACCGCCGTGCGGGCACCCTATGGCGACGTGATTGTCACCGGACTTCCGCTGGCAGAAAAGGACAGCACCCTGACCTCGTTGGTCTGGACCATGGTGGTGGTCTCCGCCGGCGGACTCGTGCTGATCGGTCTTGCCGGTACGGCCCTGATCCGGCGGACCATGAAGCCGCTGGAACAGCTCTCCGAAGTGGCCACCAAGGTCTCCCGCCTCCCGCTGGACGCTGGCGAGGTGGCGCTCGGAGTGCGCGTCCCGGCGTCTGCGGCCCATCGCGGAACAGAGGTGGGCAGCGTGGGCTACGCGCTGAACAAGATGCTGGACAACGTCTCCAACGCTCTCGAGGCGCGGCAGGAGAGCGAGATGAAGGTGCGGCAGTTCGTCGCCGACGCCTCGCACGAACTCCGCACCCCGCTGACAGCCATCCGCGGTTACACGGAGCTGATGCGGATGACCGAGCATTTCACCCCCGACGGCGAGAGATCCCTCGCCCGAGTGCAAAGCCAGTCCGAGCGGATGACCACCCTGGTGGAGGACCTGCTGTTGCTGGCGCGCCTGGACGAGGGACAGCCGCTCAAGATCTCCGACGTCGATCTCACGCAGCTGGCCATCGAGACGGTGAGCGACGAGAAAGTCATGGCCCCGGACCGCATCTGGCAGCTGGAACTTCCGGCGGAGCCCGTGGTGGTGCGCGGTGACGCGCCCCAGCTGCATCAGGTCCTCGCCAACCTCCTGTCCAATGCACGCAAACACACGGCTCCCGGCACCAAGGTGGTCACGGGTGTCATGCGTTCGGCTGACGGAAGCGCCGTGGTCACCGTGACGGACAACGGCAACGGCATCGCCCCGGAATTCGTTGGGCGGGTCTTCGCCCGCTTCGCACGGGCCGACGCCGCGCGGACCAATCCCGCAGCCAGCGCCGCAGCTAACCCTGTGGCCGCGACGGCGGGGGCCCGGTCCGGGGCCGCCGCAGGCTCGGTTTCCGGCACGGATTCTGGTGCCGTTTATGGTGCTGTTTCTGGTGCCGCTGGCGTTCCGGCGACCGGAAGCCGCCGTCCGGGCACGGCGACTGCCGCGCCGACCTCCGAGGGAACGAGCGGGTTGGGTTTGTCCATTGTCCAGTCGATCGTGGAGGCCCACGGAGGGACCGTCGAAGTCACGTCCCGGCCGGGCCGCACGGAGTTCGCCGTGCGGCTGCCCGCGGCGCCGCCGTCGGTGTAGCCAACCACGCGAACCGCAGTTCGGTCGCCGCCGGGGTTCCGGCGCAAGCCGACACCCCGCCACTGTGACTCCTGTTACCAAAATGTGACTTAAGCGCCGGGGTCCTGTAGCGTCTTAGGAGTGCGCTGCCATTGGTGCCGCATATCCGGATGGACGCCAAACTCTGCCGCTTCCCGGATTCCGCTAGACCAGGCAGAGGCGGGGGACCCAGAGTTCCCGGGCATTCTGCATTTCATGCGCCCTCGGGGTGAAGCCGACACGTGATGTTCCGTGCGGCCGGATGACCTCATCCGAACCCGACAGCTAACTTCGCCGGCGTTGAGAGGCCATCATCATGACTGAATTCCAGGTACAGCCGCGCCCTGACGGCGATTCCCATTCCGGCTCCACCAAGTCGCGCCACCGCGCCGAACCGGCCACGCAGGCATCCGCCCTGTCCAGGCTGGCCACCGGGCTCGGCATCACAGGCCGCCGCGCCGCCGTCATCACCGCCGCCTGCGCCATGCTGGTGGGGGGTGGCGCCGCCGCCCAGGCGGCAGAGCCGGGCGCCCACACGGCAAGGGTTGGGAGCCAAACGGCCACGAGCGCCGACCCGCTGGCCAAGCTCAACTTCGAACGAGTCGAGGTCGCTGCGCCCACGGCGACAGTAGACAACAGCGTGGCAGCCAAGGCCCCGGCGGCTAAGCCCGCCAAAGCACCCGCAGCGGCTCCCGCCAAGGCCCCGGCTCCTGCAGCCGCTCCCGCCAAGGCGCCCGCACCCGCCAAGGCCCCGGCTCCTGCGGCCGCTCCCGCCAAGGCCCCCGCACCCGCCAAGGCCCCGGTCGCCATCGACGACCCCGCCGGCGCCCAGGCCTACGCCGCGGCCCAGCTGGGCAGCTATGGCTGGGCACCTAACGAGATGCAGTGCCTGCAGAAGCTCTGGACCAAGGAATCGGACTGGAAGACGACTGCCACCAACGCCAGCAGCGGCGCCTACGGCGTGGTCCAGTCCCTGCCCGCCTCGAAGATGGCGAGCGCCGGCGCCGACTACAGGACCAACTACCGAACCCAGATCAATTGGGGCCTGAATTACGTCAAGGAACGCTACGGCTCCCCCTGCGGCGCCCTGAACTTCCACTACGCGCACAACTGGTACTAAACCGGCAGTAGCGGCCCACTAAAGGAGGCCCCGGATCCACAGGCGGGTTCTAGCGGTCGTTGCAACACCCAGACTTTTGGGAGTTGCAACGACCCTGGTTCGTTTAAGCGGGGATTCATCCCGGCCCGTGCGGTATGGGCAGGATCAGAAGAAGGCGTTTTTCGAGGTCTTTGACCGTTTGGGGAGCACGACGGCGGCCGCTAGGGATCTCGGTTTCAATGCCGCGACATGTGCCAGCTGGGTCCGCCTGGCCGGGCTGAGGAGCCGCGGGAATGGGAACTGATCCGGGACCTGTCCGCGGCCGGTTCTTCCATGAGGGCGATCGCGCAGGCGATGGGACGGGCGCCCTCGACCAGCAGCCGGGAACTGGGGCGCAACAGCGATCCCCGTTTCGGTTACCTGCCCCACGGCGCACAGCGGCAAGCCGCTGCCCGCCGGGCACGTCCCAAAACGGCCAAACTGGTGGCCGACCCGGCGCTGCGGGAGTCCCTCCTGCCCAGATGCGGAATCGATGCAATGCTGAGAAATCCCTGAGCCAACGGCTGCCGTGCGTCGCGGCGATTGGTAGGTGCTGAAGGAGCTTCGAGAGACGTGGAAGTCCCCGCCAGCCACCGTGCCGAGGAGGGCGACACCGAGGTTTCAGGCGGCCAGGACCGGACGCCGGCGGGATTGCACGAGGGACACGAGATGTCCGGCCGCACGCCGGTTGAGGGGAGCGTGCGGCCGGAGCCTGTGGATCGACGGCCGAGGCGGGGTCGGCCTCTCGGGACCTTCTACAAATGTCCCGCCTCGCGCTGAGAAAAGGCTGAGAGCTGCCTCTCGCAGCAAAGGGCCGGAGAACTGCCTGCAAAAGCTCATGTCCGTGAGCTCAGGGAACTCGCGGCTGCCGGAGATGGCCTAGTCCCCTAACCCGGTCACTCACCGGGACACTTTGTGGAGCTCCGCCGCCGCTGAAACTGCCGGGCAATGCCGGGCGGCGTCGTAGCTGGTGGCCCGGTGGCTGGGCTCAGGTGCAGATGCCCTTGACTTCACTCGCAGGGAGTTGGGCGGATCGCCCGGAACGGGGTGGCCGAGTCGGGCCGGCAGAGTCTCCCTGCCGGAAGTACAGCCCAAAGCACTTTTCTCCCGCCTTCCAAGCGCCGCAGGACCGACGTGCCCCATGATGGAGGCATGCGAAGGGCAACCGGCTGGCTGACGGCAGCCGTCATCATCACGCTCATCTTCGGAAGCTCCTATGCCGCGTTCCAGCAGCTCGGCCGCCGCGCAGCCAATGCCGCGCCAGCAGCCGCCGCAGCTGCAAAGGCCCAGCTGATCGGTCCGGAGACGCTGATGGCGCCGCGGCTGGAACTGACGCCAGACAGCGGGGTGTTCGTCATCGTGTACGGGTCGGATAACAAAGCGGAGTCGGGGACTGTCACCCTTCATGGCTCACTTCCTGACCTTCCCGCCGGCGTCCTCCAGACGGCCCGGGACTCCGGCTCTGACGCAGTGACGTGGCAGCCGGAACCGGGCCTGCGGATGGCGGTCGTCGCCCGGCCGGCGGCGGGCAAGGTCATCGTCGCCGGCCAGTCGCTGGCCCCCTACGAGGATCGGGATCGGATCGTTCTGACCGTATTGGCGGCCGGTTGGCTGGGCAGCCTCGGCGTCCTCGCCGCAGGGTACGCCTCGACCGGGTTTTTCCAGCGGCGCCGTCCACTCCCGCTGTCATGATCAGACGGTGAGCAACGCTCGCAGTCGTGGCCAGCATTGCCCGCGGCCATCCTTCCGGCGTCACCGGTGGCGTCACCCGGTACTGCTGGTGGTCATCACCCAGGCAGGACTGCGTTAGGAGCCGGGCGTGGTTCCCCGAGCCAGCACGGGCTGGGATGGGCAGGGAGGCCTGGCGGCCGCCAAAACGATCAACCCACTGCAGCGCCTCCTCTGCGTCCCGGTCTCCGTGCTGGGCATCGCCAGTCCCGGCCGAAGGCGGAGGAAGAGAAGAACCGCTTCGGACTCGACGTCTACAACGCCAGGGTCTAGGACGAACGAGTAACTGAACAAAGGGCCTGCCCCGGCTTTTGTTGACTCGGGTCTTAGTCTGCTGTGAGCGCGGTCCCGTTGATTGTTTTTAGACTCGCTTGGCGTGAGTTTCGCCAGCCGTCTTTGCCCTACCCCTGGCCGCGGCCCCTTGCGGACCAGTCAAACGTCGCGTGCCGGACCGCAACCTGTTGTTCACGACCGCGCCCCGGGTGGTTCATTACCGGGAAGTAACGTGGCGATCTCTTGATACGACCCAACCCCTTTGAGAGGCTCCCGAATGAGCACGACTCGCACCCGAGGCATCCTCACCGCTGCCGCAGCAATCGTCCTGGCCGCGTCCGCAGTCAGCGCCACCGCAGCAGCCCAGGCCGCCGGTGACAACGCCGCTGCCGGCAACCACGGTGACAGGAACACCGCGCTGGCCGACGCCTTCAACGGCGTTGACCGGAACACGAACTGGCAGCAGACATCCAAGCTGAAACTCAACTTCCCTACGTTCCACACAGAGGGAATCGCCTACAGCAAGGACCACATCTTCCTCTCAGCCGTTCAGATCATCGAACCGACCGTTAAGTTCCCGACGCCGCAGAACGGGTTCGACCGCACCCCTGGCAAGGGCGTCGGCCACCTCTTTGTCATGGACAAGGCCGGCAACCTGCAAAAGGACATCGTTCTGGGCGAGGGCGACATGTACCACCCGGGCGGCATCGACTTCGACGGCACCAACGTCTGGATCCCCGTGGCCCAGTACCGGCCCGACAGCAGCGCCATCATCTACCGAGTCGATGCGAACACCCTCGACGTGCACAAGCAGTTCCAGGTGAAGGACCACTTCGGCGGCATTGTGATGGACAAGCAGACAGGCCACCTGGTCGGCAACACCTGGGGTTCACGCCGCTTCGCGGAATGGGACCTGCAGGGCAAGCAGCTCTCGACCTGGGAGAACCCGAACTACTTCATCGACTACCAGGACTGCCAGTACGTACCCAGCTCCAGAATGCTCTGCAGCGGGATCACCAACCTCCCGCAGACCCCGGCCGCCGGCACGGGTGCCACCTACGAACTCGGCGGCATGGCGATGATCGACCTCAAGTCCCGCACGGTGATCCGCGACATCCCGTTCCAGCGGTGGTCCACCGCGGGGCACGTAGCCACGCGCAACCCGTTCAAGATGACGGCCGAT
>NZ_JBFTOC010000034.1:0-26306 GCF_056397785.1 Arthrobacter sp. 05L421 | reverse complement strand
TGCAAAGCCAGTGACGATCCGCGCCGCGTCCGGGCCCTCTCCGCGTCTGCTCCGCTCGTGGTCCTCTCGGCCTGTTTCATCTTCATGATGACGGGCAGGAGCGGCGGCCGTCTGCCAGCGCGGTGCACTTGAAAAGTGCAGAGAAGCCACGAAGGTCAGGCGCGAGTTCGTGAAGACCCTGCTGTCGCGGAAGACCGCGCCGAAGGGCTGGCAGTACTTCACCGTCCACGCCATCACCCACGACCCCGAAGCCGCCAGCGGCTACGACGGCAAGGTCGCCACCGAGATGATCGGTGCCAAGACCGGCGAGGACACCGACCGGTGGGGCTGGAACCCGCTCCGGGACCACACCGCTAAGACCACAGCCCGGCCCGAGTTCTCCCTCATCGCCCTGATCTGCGCCGGGTATGAAAAGACCATCCAGAAGGACTCATGGCGGTCCGCCGAGAAGCGGCACTTCCACTACCTGAACCAGCTCACCGCCTGGGGCTACACCGCCAGCGCCGTCGAGAAAATCATCCTCGACAAGCACACCACCGACACCGAGTAACCGGACAGTGCGCCGGGCGGCTGTACCCCAGAGGCAGCCGCCCGGCCCACTCACCCCAGCAAGGGCCAGGAACCTTCCAGAAGTGGGGCGGTCCGCCGCCCAGGGCGAACCACAGCAGCCACTCACCCCAGCAAGGGCCAGGAACCTTCCAGAAGTGGGGCGGTCCGCCGCCCAGGGCGAACCACAGCAGCCACTCACCAGCGCCGGACCGCCATTAACCGCGACAACGCGGCCGGCACTCCACCACCCGCGCGACTAGGAACAACGAGGTACCAGGCCGCGGCAGCACCACAACCCATTCAGCTAAGCTGAACCACAGATTTCCTTTGCAGAGGGAAACAGGAAGGGCCGGCACATATGTGCCGGCCCTTCCGCATTACATCAGGAGTGTGGCGTGGTCGGGATCGTGAACCGCGGCGCGTCAGTTAGGCCGCAGCCTCGTCCTCGTCCTCCGAATCCCCGTCCTCCGCAAACGCGCCGTTCACCAGCGCGGTGCACGCAGCGATGACGTACTCCGGAACAGCGTCGAAGTCTCTTGGATTGAGCTGCATCACATACTCGTTTTCGATGTGATAGGTCTCGTTGACGAACTTCGTAAAGACTTTGTCCCCCTTCAGTGCGATGGGGTTTAGCTCGGACATGATTCTAAAGAGTTGCACCTTTTCATAGCCCACGTCCGTAGCGTCAAACTTGGCCTTCAGGGCAACGGCATCCTTGAGCTCCGAAAGGATCCGCGCGTAGTCAAAGCTGGGGATGTGCTCTTTGACGGCCTCGGTAGCTTCGAGGATGCCTGTTTCTGTGAGTGGCGTCTGCTGGGTTCCCGTCTTTTGTGTCGGGACCTCCCGCAGATGAAGCAGGCTCGACAGGAGGTCGTACTCACCGCCGCGGGAACCGTGCACCTCGAACCGGCGTCGCAGGTAGATGCACTTGATGGCATCATCGCTGGCTGACGAAATATTGGAGTCGCATACCTGCGAGAACGTATTGATGTCGTTGGCCTCGATGGGCTTCTCGCTCACCAGACCTGCCCGGCCGCTAAGGAAGTGCACAGCAGGATCTGCCGCCGTGAACTGACCCGACGTTCCGGTCAGCACGATGTCTACGGCCGGTTCGATATCGTGAGTAAGAAGAAGCGATGTTACATCGCGGAGACTGTTCTTACCGTGGAACAGCTGGTGGAGGATTGCGAACTTCTTCGTCTTATCGAAGCTGGAGATCGGATCGTCCAGCACAACCAGGTCCGGTTGCTCCCGATTTACATGATGCATGAACAACACGAGCGCAAAGGCGTTCTTCTCGCCATAGCTCAAATGACTCGACGCAGACTCGAGATGTCCGGGAGCGTCCTTGTGTTCCAGGAGCATGCGATATGAATCCCCAGTGGCCTCAATCCGGACAGAGTACTGATAGCCCGCGGAACTGAGGAACTCATTTATCGATGCTTGATTGACCTGAATTAGGTTGGCAACCCTCCTCTTCTGTTCTGAAATGCTGCGTCGAACATCGATGATCTGGATCGCAACTTCGTCAAGCTTCGCGTTTATCAGGTCTACGACCAACGTAGTTGCGTCCGAATTGAGTGCATGCAGTAGGGACAGATCGACCTTGAGGTCTTTTAGGACGGCCCCCACATCTTTTTCGTCTCGCAGGGCATGAAACGACAGTCCTTGCAGCGCGGAAAGCTTTAGGAGGAGCGTCTCCACCTGCCCTCGCAAAGTGGCAAGGAAGAGGCCCTCCTCCGGTGTGATTTCAGTGAGGGATGTCGTCAAGGCTTCCAGCTGCTTTAGGTAGCCGGGCTCAAAGTAGCGGCCTAGCTTATCTATGGCGTTCCGCAGCGCACTCATGTTCTTGACCGCGGCGGACTCGTATTCCGCAGATACCTGGGTTGCAGTGGCCTTGTCCACACTCTGGACCGAGCAGAACGGGCAGTTTTCGGAGAGGTCGAGGAACGCCTTCCCCTTCGATTGCCAGGTGATCCAACCCGCTGGATCACTGCTTTGCAGAAAACCTGTGTAGCCCTGTAGCGGCGCAGGAATGTTCTTGAGCTTGCCGCCAACTCCCAGGGCTTTGAATCCTCGGCTGGTCTTTGCGACGACACCTGTCTTTGTAACGTTGAAAGCATCACGCAGCTCAGTGAAGCTGATCAGAGCTTCGTTGAACTCTGTCTGCTGCGCAAACGTCTCCTTCAGAGACTGGAACATGGACTCGATCTTTTCGAGTCCCTGCTTGTAGTCGTCTGTGTTGATGAAAATCTCGAAGCTGTTTTTGAGTACCTCGTCAGGCTGGAACACAAACTGCGATACGTAAGCATCGTTGAAAGTCAGCACGCTGTTAATCTCTTCAGCGCCTTCTACGACCGGTCGTGGGCCGTCGGCTTTTGCCCTGTACTTGAAGGGGGTCAGTTCATCTAGGTTTCCCCCCTCGGTACGTAGAGTGAGCGCTCGAGCGATCGTGCTCTTGCCGAGGCCGTTGGGCCCGTACTTGATGTTTAGAGATGACCGGCGAAGGGAGATATTCGCCTCGCCAATACTGTTGCAATCCTTGATCCTGATTTGATAATCAGCTGGCACGTTTGGTTCCACTTTCACAGTGTCAATCTCGGGCTCAGTCATGGCCCACCCCCTATATATTTCATGACGATCTGCTTGATCTGCCATTCCGGCTCGTGGTTCAAGTTCGACGATTTGCGCCGCACTTGAACTTTCTATGAAACATACCGGGTTTTAGGAATGTGGCATTTGGCCGCGCCGGGGTGAAATCACTGTTCAGACAATCCGGGTCTCGCTGCGCGTCCCACCGTGTACCTGGATCCACGGTGCACGGTGCTGGGGCCCGGACTCCCTGTGTGGATAGCCTCCTGAACTCATTGGTTCCAGTGTCAAAAAGGACTCTTATCGAATATCACATGGTCGAAAATCTGACGTTGATGAGTTTTGACCTGTTTTGCTCGGGATCGGCGCCCTTATGGTGTGACTTTGGGCGGTAAGTGGCGGCGTTTTCACAGGGCTATGGCGCATGGTGCAGCCCGGAAGGGGATCCTTTACCGGCCAGACTGCAAGGGTCTTCTCTTCGGGTGGAGGTCGTAGTCTCGGCCCGAGCAGGCATCGTAGGTCGGTTGTCAGCCCAGCTCGGCTCGGCGGCGAGGCTCGGCTCCGTACTCTGACCACCCGCCTGCGTAGAGACGGCCGCGGCCGAGTCCTGCATGCTCGAGAGCGAGAAGGTTGTGGCAGGCCGTGACGCCTGAGCCACAGTAGGAGATGACGGCAGTCGCGTCTTCGATCCCAACCTTCGCAAACGCTCGTCGGACCTCTGCGATCGGGCGCAGGCGTCCATCAGAGGCGAGGTTCCCACGGCACGGGACGTTCACTGCGCCGGGGATGTGTCCGGCTTGGGGATCGGTGGGCAGCTGGAAGCTTCCGTCGAAGCGGTCGGCATTGCGGGCGTCGACAATGATCCCGGCAGCCCCTGCCGTGATGTCCGCAAGCTGGGCGAGACGGGCCTCGGGCCACGGAGACGGCGTGAAGGTCGCGGACGTCGGCTTCACGGGCGTTGTCTCCAGCGGTCCCGTCCATGCGGCAATCCCGCCGTCGAGCAACGCCGCCCGATGCCCGAGCGCACGCAGCATCCACACGAGCCGCGCGGCGATGACTCCTCCCGCGTCGTCGTAGGCGATGACGGTCGTGTCGTCGCCGATTCCCAGGGAAGACATTCCATGTGCGAACACTTCAGAGCCGGGAAGCGGGTTCAGCCCGTGTGGTCCCGAACTGCCCGACAGCCATGCGTCCAGGTCCACGAACACCGCATCTGGAAGATGCCCGCCGTCGTACGCTGCACGGCCCGACGCACCGTCGAGGTACCAGCGAACATCAGCGGTGACAACTTTGCTTCGGTGCGCCTCGAGCCACGCGGCATCAATAAAGGGTGGAAGATCTACTTGGGTTATCCGGCTGTCGTCCATACAGTGCAGGCTAAATGATGTGTCCATAATTCGAGCAAAAATGTTCCATGATGTGGACATCCCACAGAGGATGCGCCGCACCACTGCAGGCGCCCGTAAGCCGGTCCTCAAGCGACGGCAGCAGGGCTACACGCTTCAGTCTTCCAGGAGCACGGGATTGCGAGCGTGTGGATTCCCGTGAGACCCGCCCGCAAAACTGCCCTATTCGCAACGGTCAAGAATGACGGTTTTCGACGCTCCCAAACTGGTTTGGCGGCTCGCAGACTGGGGGAATCATCTCTTGACGGGTAGATGCCATAATTAGAGAAACGTTTCTTCGCCCGACTTATGGAGCCCCGTTGCAGATTTTGGAAGTGGATAGTCTGAACATCGAGGTCCGAGACTTGGTGCGGCGGTATGCGGCAAACACTGGTCAAGCTCTCCTTGACGATGCCCTGGTTTCTGCTGCTGGAGCGGGAAAGATGCTTCGGTCTGGCCTCGTCCTCGATGTTGGCGCTGCTCTAGGTTTGGGAACATGTGAGCAGTTGGTCGCTGCAGCGGCGGCTGTCGAATTGCTACACGTCGCTTCCCTGGTGCACGACGATCTGATCGATGGCGCGGAGTTCCGCAGGGACGTGCCGGCCGTGCACGTTGCGGTGGGTGCCGGCAATAGCATTCTGGCCGGGG
The DNA here is from genome assembly GCF_056397785.1 of Arthrobacter sp. 05L421. Taxonomy (NCBI): domain Bacteria; kingdom Bacillati; phylum Actinomycetota; class Actinomycetes; order Micrococcales; family Micrococcaceae; genus Arthrobacter; species Arthrobacter sp. 05L421. The sequence goes on along the minus strand of NZ_JBFTOC010000034.1, from coordinate 21,132 downwards.
ACTTGCTGCTGGCTCGGGGGATGAATTTGGCGCAGCAGGCCGGTCATCTTTCGGCGGCCGTCTGGCAGTCGGCATTTGAGCAACTGACGCTTGGGCAGCTTGCCGAATCGCAGCTGTCACTGCGCTCAGCCGAAGACGAGTTCCTCGGGTATATCTCCCTGAAGACAGCGGCACTTTTCGGTGCCAGCTGCCAGATGGGAGCAATTGTCGCGGGAGCGCCCTTGTCGACCGTGGAGCACGCCCGGTCGTTCGGCTGGAATTTCGGGATGGCATTCCAGCTGCTTGATGACCTGCTCGATATTCTGGGTGATCCCGTGGCGCTTGGTAAGCCGGTCGAAACTGACCTGCTCAATGGTGTGTATGGTGTCGTCGCATTGAAGACCATGGCAGGGGAGGGACGCCATTTGGAAGATGCTCTCGCTGCCCGTCAGTTCAATGCGGCGTACGCACTGTTGCGGACTCCGGCCACTATTGGGTATTCACTTTCCTTGATCGAGAAGTTCGTTGATGATGCCATGGCCTCTCTGCATCAGGCGCTTGGGGCAGGCAGCGCCGAGCCTCTGGTGGCTTGGATGCGGCAGTACCTCAAATCGGCATTCACAGACGGAACGGCAGAAAAGTATCGGTCTTTGCTACCCAGGCATTGGAGAAGGGAACCCTGATGTCCACCAGAGTTACGATCAGGCATGTGGCCAAGGCGGCCGGCGTATCAGTCACGACGGTCTCTGATTCGCTGAGCGGCAAAGGCCGGTTGCCGGAGGAGACCCGGAAAAGAGTTCTCCAGACAGCCAGGGACTTGGGGTACCAGGCGAGTTCTGCCGCGAAGAGCTTGGCCTCGGGCCGGACTGGCATCATTATGATGTCCATCGCTGCGCCGGGGACGGCGGTTACGTCAATGTGGAATGTTGAATTCTTCGTCCGTGTCATGAGCGCCGCCTCGGAGGTTGCCTCAGCTAAGGGGTACGCCTTGGCTATGGCGCCGATCGGCGAATGGGAGGGGTCCTCGAGGCTGCCCTACGACGGGGCAATAGTGGTGGATCCGGTCAAGGAAAATGCGCTGGTTCAGCGTGCTCTCGTGGACGGTCGGCCGTTGGTCACCGTCGGAAGGCTCGACTCCGAATCTACGAGCTGCGTCGACAACGATTTTTCCGTCATTGTGCCGGAGGTCTTGGATCATTTGTGGCAGCAGGGAGCCAGGCACCCGGCGCTGATTTCCAGCCCTGTCAGTGCGTCATATGCGGCCGACTGTGTTGAGGCGTACGGGACCTGGTGCAGCGCGCATTCGGTGGAGCCACTGATCGAGGTCGTTTCGGGCAGCCTTTCAGAGGACACGGGACGCCAGGCTGCGGTCAAACTGCTGAGCAGGGCACAAGCTCCTGACGCAATTTTCGCAACACTGGACCGGTTGGCACTTGGCGCCTCGATGGCGGCAACAACGGCGCGGGCCCCCATGATCGTGAGCCTGGGTGATAGCTCAGCGGCAGCGGGCGCGTCGGTGCCTCTGACCGCCGTCGAATTGAACCCGTTCGAGATTGGGCGCGCAGCGGCGGAAATGCTGATTGCTCAGATTGAGGGTCAGCAGGACATTAGAAGCGTGACAGTGCCGGCCCATCTCGTCGTCAGGGCCAGTACCGGCGCCGGTGCGCGGTCCAGCTAATTTTCATCGGGGCAGCCGCTCCGCGCGGAACTCGTCGTGCTCTATGGTTCGTCCATATGCGACGTCCGGGCTCACGGCAACCGTGAAGGCAGTGGGTTCGTGGCGGACCACTTTCACCCCGTGTTGGCCTTTTCGCCTTGCGTGGTCCTGTGCCGCGGCCACAGCCTCGTTTAACTTCTGTTCAATTGTTTGTGGTGTGAAGGCCCGGATGTAGGTCACGTGTCCGTTGTCGGGCGATGTCATATCAATTACCTCCGTGGGGGCCGGGGGCCGTCCCTGAGGGGTTCACGTTGTCAGGGACGGTCACCAAGTGCGATGTTGTTGTGCGCTGTCAAACGACTAATAGAGTTCTGGCCGGAGGTGCTTCAAATAGTCCACGGCGTCGGCGGGGTCTGCACCGATAGCTACAGAGCCAGTGAAGGTTTCGTCCCCTGGTCCTGCCTGGCCGAGGACGGTCCCGTCGGGGCCGATGATTCGGGATCCGCCAACGAAGTCAAAGGGTCCCTCGGACCCGGGGCGGTTTACGTAGATGTGGGGGAGTCTGTTGTCCAGGGCGCGCGCCCTGCCGGCGAGTTCGTGGTCTCCGTAGTAGGGGTCCATATTGGCCGCGATGGACACAATCACGTCGGCGCCGTCCACAGCCAGTTTGCGTGCCGGTTCGGCGAGTTCTATATCGAAACAGATCAGTGGGGCGACAGTCAGTTCTCCGAGCTTTACGCACCGCAGATTCCCGCCCGGAGTGAACGCTTCCGCCTCCCCGTCGAAGAGGTGGGTCTTCCGGTAGATGCCGGCTATCGCGCCAGTGTCGTCGATCATCAGCATCGAGTTGTACGGGCGCGGTCCGGCCTGTTCGATGAATCCAACGATCAGGGCCGTACGGTGTTGACTGCATGCGTTTCTCAGCACCGTTACAGGCTGGCTTTCGGGCGCTAACTGCAGTTCCCAAAGGTCAATGGTGGTGTAACCGGTCAGGAACAGTTCTGGGAAGATGACCAGTTCAGCGTCTGGGTGTTCTTCGAGAATGCTGAGAACGCGGTGTACATTCTCATCGATCCGGCGAGGAACCGGCTCCTGCTGAGCCAGGACGACGCGGAGGGAGATCGGATCGGTGCGGGCTGTGCCCGCGGGAGAATGTACACCGCGCGACATTAGACCAGCTCCAGCCCGTAGCCGGCCGGTGACAGGCGGCGGACGCCGTCGGACTGGACCAGGTAGTTGTCCTCGAGTTTCAGGAGCATGAATTCGCCGTCGACTTCGATCCCGGTTTCGGGTTCGAGCGAGATGACGCTGTTCTCCACAATGACCTGGTCGCGGTCAAAGAGGCCGTGGCGGTAAATCGTGGGCAGTTCGCAGGCCCGCAGCCCGACGCCGTGTCCGATGGCGTAGGGCGTTGTGGGCAGTCCTTCGCTGGCCAGGTAGCTGTTCACCGCTTCGTCCACTTTGGACACGAGGACGCCTGGTTTGGCCGTTTCTTCGGCGATGCGGTGGGCGTTCAGGAGCTTTTCGTAGACGGCACGGATCTCGGGCCGGGCTTCACCGCCGACGAAGCCGGTCCGGGCGATGTCGGATGCGTAGCCGTGCTGGCCGTAGACGCCAATGTCGAAGAAATAGGGGTCGCCGTCGCGCAGTACGCTTCCTTCCGCGAACCATCCCCCGTTGCCGCGGCGGTGGTTGCACAGGGAGTGGCTCAGGAACTCCGGACCTGACTCCTGGAGCTTGCCCATGACGGCAGCCAAGATGTCGTGGTCCGTTGCGCCCGGGACGGCTGCGGCGATGCCGGCTTCGGCTCCGATGGAGTTCACGATGCTGGCGTCTTCGAGCAGGATGATTTCATCCGGGGTCTTTCGGATTCTGATGTCGTACAGTTCTTGGCCGACCGAGACGAATGCTGTCTTCGGGAGACCGGCCTGGAGTCGGCCGAGGATGGCGGGATCGATGAGTTCGATACCGACCTTGGTGGCTCCCTTAAGTGCCGAGGCCAGTCCCCGTGTCCACGTTTCGGGATGGCCGACGACCGGCGCCCAAGAGGGCATCGCGTGGATGGCGGTAATCCACGGAAGATCGGGCACGGGGTTCGCTTGGGTCTCGGCCACCCAGGGGGTGAATATTTCGGCGTTTCCGTCCCTGTCGATGACGGCCGCGAACCAGTCGAATGCTTCGGCGATGATCTGGGTGCGGTAGTCCGTCGCGTAGCGGATGTGGTCGAACCCGGTCAGGAGCAGGTGGGAGAGTTGGTTGCGTTGCATGAGCTCGGCGACTGCCGTGCGGCGGTCCTGGCGGAGCCGGTCGATGTTGATGGTGGACCAGTTGTACATGATTTTTCCTTCTCAGATGGGGGGTGGGTTTGGGGTTCAGGGTGTCAGGCCGTGAAGGTCTCGATGGGGGCAGGCTTGATGTGCTTGCGTCCGAGCAGGTAGTAGAGGGCACCTGCGACGACGGTGCTGGAAAGCCAGGACAGGTCTGTGCCGCCGAGGGCGACCGCAATGGGCCCCTCCACTCCGGGGATGCCGGTCTGGAGGAAGAGCCAGCCTGCGAAGAGCCCTGCTGCCAGCGAGATCATTCCCGGCCAGTTGACGTCATTGCTCCACCTGGGGGAGAGCGGGCTGTACAGCTCAGGTACCTTGATCCGTTGGCGCCGCAGGATGAAGAAATCGACCAGAGTGATGGCGGCCCAGGGCGAAATCCAGACGACGAGGACGCTCATCCATTGGGAGGCGGAGTTCGCGAAGTTCTCTGATTGAAGGAACAGCCACAGCACAAGCGATCCGACGATGCCGCCGCCGAGGGCAATCTTCCATTGGCGGGCCTTGATGTCCAGGGACAGCACGGCCAGGACCGAGGAATACATCACGACAATGTTCGTGGCAATCGGTCCATGGAGGATCAGAACGAGGATCGGCAGAGCCAGGGCACCAAATGCGGCCAGCACCAGTTCGGCGGGATCCGTTCCGCCGCCGGCCGAGGCAATATAAGCGCCCAGGAAACCCAGCCACACGACCGGCACAAACATGCCGAACGTTGCAGACAGGAACACCTTGCGGGCCGGCAGAGTGGGGCGGGTGAAACGGGTGAAATCCGCAGCGTACACGAACCAGGTGATGCCCCACCCGATGCCGATTGCGGTCATCACCTGGCTCATGGCCGCAATCTTGTCGCTTCCGGTCAGAGTCCCCGGAGCGAAGTTCGGATGGACATTTAGCGACGCCACCACCGTCATGACCAGCATGACGACAAGGATCACCGGCATCGTCCAACGCTCGAACTTCTTGATGGCGTTGAAGCCCCACGCAGCCAGCACGACCTGGATGGTCATGATGACCGCGGCGATCGAGTATCTCACTGCATCGCTGGGCTGGACTCCTACTTGCGCCAGAGCGGTCATCGCGAGATCCAGGACGATCCACGTATTGACGCCCACCCAGCCCATCGGCATTAGAACCATGACGGCCGCCACCACTTTGGCGCCCCGTCGCCCAAGCACGAGACGCGCCAGCATCATGGCGTTTACCCCGGTCCTGTGGCCCATCAGGCAGAACAGCCCGAACAAGGCTGATCCAAGAGTGTTGCCCACAAGGATGACCAGGAGTGTTTCGCCCAAGCTCAATCCCAGACCAAGTCCAACCGTTCCAAGAACCCAGTTGATCGGGGCCAGATTGGCGCCGGCCCAGATCCAGAACTGGTCCGCACTCCCGGATGTCCGGTCCCTGAACGGAATCGGAGCGACGTTATGATCTTCGACCAAGGACTCCGGGCTGGGGGAGCCTTGCGGCTCCGTATCTACTATCGAGGCCTCATTAGTCAATGGGGCCACCTCCAAAATGTTAGTGAGCTCCGAGCCGTCGGCCCGGGCAAATCTCGGCCGGAAAATCGAGCGCATCCCCGAATACGCGAGGTGCAGAAACGTTTCTGCAATGACGCGTGCTCCACATCACTTTGAGCATCTGAGTTCTATGATTGCAGAAGCGTTTCTGCTTGTCCACTTAAGTTTGCCCTCTGGTTAGGGCACGCCGTCGGACACTCCCGTCCCACCCATTCAAAAACGACCGTTTCTGACCTGCCCATGGCAAGCCTCCGAAAACGACCCGAATGCCCCAACAGCGGTGGTCAGAACTCGTTTCCGGAAACAAAGCCAGTCAAAACGTGAGCTGCAGGGTTTTTGACGGGTGGGCCATGTGTGCCGGCCACAGTTAGCCGCAGGTGCCTCCCGCGCCCAGCGCGACAGCCGTGTTTCGGCGGGGCGGGGTCATTTACCCGCGGTTACGGTGCGTTTACGGAATGTGCCGGCGATGGAGAGTTTGCCTGAATATTGGATGGATCCGTAGCGGAAGAGGTGCACGGCGAGTCTGAGGATGAGGAAGCCGATGATGAAGAGTTCGGCGATGACGATGGTTGCTTCGACGGGGGAGAGTGTTCCGAAGCCGTTGCGGAGCATGGCTGTTACGGGGGCGGAGAGCGGGAAGTAGGTGAAGATCTGCACGATGGGTGCGTTCGGGTCCGAGATGATGAGGGTCATGGCGTAGAAGGGGACGAAGATCAGCGCCATCAGGGGCCCGAAGATCGTGCCGGCGTCTTTGGCGGTGGGCATGACAGCGCCGATCGCGACCAGGACACCGGTGAAGACGGTGAAGCCGCCCAGCAGCAGCAGTGCCCCGACGATCATGGTGCCGGGTTCGAAGGTCAGGGTCGACAGGTCCAGGTCGGGCATGGCGAGTTTGTCGCGGAAGAAGGCGTATCCGACGGCGATGGGGGTGAGGAAGACCAAGATCTGGACCAGGCCCACCATAAACAGGGCGATGACCTTGCCGATGATCAGCGTGGTCGGGTTCAGGGTCGTGAGGATCATTTCGGTGACCCGGTTTTCTTTCTCTTCCAGGGTGCTGTTGAGCATCTGGTTGGAGAGCAGAATGATCGAGACGTAGAAGATCAGCAGGAACATCAGCGGCGGGACGGCGGATCCGAGGCCGCCGGCGGGCTGGCCGTCCTTGAAGGTCTGGGATTCGGTCTTGACGCCGCCGCTGGCCGCGGCCATCAGTTGCGGGGAGCCGATCGTGGCCTGGGCTGAGGCGGTGAGGAGCTGTTTGGCGACGGCGTCGTACTTGCCGTTGTCAAAGATCCCCTGGTCCTGCCCGTAGACCTTGACCGGCTTGGTGGCGATGTCGGCGGGGTAGGCGAAGTAGGCGTCGGTTGCGCCGTCTTTGACGTCCTGCAGCGCCTTGTCCGGATCGCCGGCGAGCCGGCCGCCCATGGCGGTGGCGATCGCCGGGGTGATGAGTCCGGAGGCGTCGGTGTAGGTGAAGGTCAGGGCCGCGGTCTTCTGGGCGTCGGCGCTGGCCGCGGTGGAGGAGTTGCTCAGGTAGATGAGCGCGAACACGATCGCCATCACCACCGGGATGGCCAGGGTCGCGATCCAGAAGCGGCGTTTTTTCACGGTGCGGGTGAATTCGAACCCGACGACGGTGCCGAGGTTGTGACCGGCGAAGGGGCGCTTCGGCGTGGGCGGCGGGGTGGCCGGTGCCGGGGCGGGGGAGGGGAGCTGCGTGGAGGTTTTCTGTGTCATGGGGTTTATGCCTCCGCCATGTCGTGGGTTTCGCCGTAGACCTTGATGAAGACCTCGTCCAGGGACGTTCTGGCGGTGGTGAAGGACTTCACGGCGACGCCGTGGCCGATGAGCTCGCGCAGGACGGCCGTTTCGTCCCCGCCCGGGCGGGGGGAGAGCTCGGCCTGGCCGCCCTCGGCACGGACGATGTCATACAGGGCCGAGGCGGGCAGGGTCCCGGTGTACGTGAGCCGGTAGACGGTACCGCCGAATTGTTCCTGGACCTCGGAGACGGTGCCGTAGGCGCGGGAGGTGCCGTCCTTGAGCAGGATCACCCGGTCACAGAGGCGTTCGACTTCTTCCATCTGGTGGGTGACCATGATGACGGTTGCGCCGGCGAGTTTCTGGTCTTCGATGATGTCCATGAGCAGGCGCCGGTTGACCGGGTCGAAGCCCTTGGTCGGTTCGTCCAGGATCAGCAGTTCGGGGTCGTTCATGATGGTCACGCCGAGCTGGATTTTCTGCTGCTGCCCGCCGGAGAGCTTATCCAGCCGGGTGGTGGCCTTATCGGCGAGGTCGACCCGTTCCAGGTAGTCCCGGGACCAGGTTTTGGCGCGGGTTTTATCCAGGCCTTTGAGCCGGCCGAAGTAGACCATCACGTCCAGGACGGACTCTTTCTTGTATAGCCCGCGTTCCTCGGGCAGGTACCCGAGCCGGGCCCCGTCCTGCGGGGCGAAGGGCTTGCCGCCGATGTGCAGCGTCCCGGCGGTCGGCTGGTAGATCCCCAGCAGCGCCCGGAGTGTGGTGGTCTTCCCGGACCCGTTGCTGCCGAGGAACCCGAAGGTTTCCCCGGCCCGGACATCGAAGGACAAGTCTTTGATGACCGTAGTGTCTCCGAAGTCCATCCGGAAGTCTTTGATGTGTACCAGCGGCTCGGTGGCCGCGTCCCCCAGCGTCATGGCAACACTCTAACCGGGCGTGCCGGTGCCAGTGAGGAACTGCACCTGAAGCGGAAGCTGGCGGGGGCAGCTGCCTGCCGCGTCCGGAAGCAGATGGTCCACCGCAGCTCCATTCCGGTGACTGGGACAGGGCCGGCTAAACGCCCGGAGATGATGTTTCCACCGCCTTCGCGGTAAGCAAGATGGAGGAAAAATGCCTAGAACTCAGCAAAGTTCGACTATTCATTCAGTTGAATGATTGCTAGAATGGACGTAGCAGGTCAGCCAGACGAACGAAGCCAATTGAGATACGAAACCAGGTGCTGAATGACCCTCATCATCTACACCAAGCCCGCCGGTTGCTTCGGCTGCACGAAGACCAAGCAGAAGTTTACCGACGCCGGCATCGCCTTCACCGAGGTCGACGTGACCACCAACCAGGCCGCTTTCGAGTACATCACCGAGGAGCTCGGCTACTCCCAGGTGCCCGTCGTGGTCTACGACAAGGAGAACAGCGAAGACCACTGGTCCGGGCTGAACCCGGTCAAGATCGCCCGGGTCATCGAGATCGAAGCCGCCGAGCGGCAAGGCGCCCTCAGATGAGCGTCGGAACCGGCGTAACCGTTATCGGCAACCTCACCGCCGACCCTGAGCTGCGGTACACAGGATCCGGGACGGCCGTCGCGAACTTCATCATCGCCTCCACGCCCAGGACCTTCGACGCCAGCACCGGCAGGTGGGTCGACGGGGACACCCTCTTCTTGCCCGCGACGGCATGGCGGAGCGCAGCCGAGCACGCGGCGGTGTCCCTGGCCAAGGGCATGCGCGTGATCGCCACCGGTGCCCTGAAGCAGCGGTCCTACACGACGAAGACGGGGGAGCAGCGCACCGTCGTCGAGCTCGAGGTCGAGGACATCGGCCCGTCCCTGCGCCACACCACCGCGGAGGTCACGCGTACCGGTCCGGGCCCAGAGCAGGACGAGGAGCACCCGCCGGACAGGTTCAGCCTGTCTCCCCGGGACTATGGGGATGAGGATGCTTGGTTCGGTCTCGCAGCCAATCCCACCGGCAACATCGACGTCCCGGCCCCCGAGACCGAGCTGGCCCTCTAGATGGCGCGCATCCCGGCTTTCGGAGAAGGGGTTCAGTTGGCCCGATGTCGTGCTGGCGTTGGCAGGTGTGCTCCGGCTGCTCTTCTGGCCGTCCGGCTCGTCGTGCTGGGCGGGCTCTTAGGAGCCACGCCGGAAGCAAGTATTTATGAGCCGGCACTGCGTGAGGGAAGATCAACGGGATGAAAAAGATCGCGGCATTCACGCCGTATTTCACAGAGGACGAAGCCGGACAGGTCCGTGCGGCGTTCCTGGCAGCCGGCCACCTGGAAGGCGACGCGAGCGTGTCGGACTTCATCGTGCGGGCCACGATGCGGGAAGTGAAGCGGCTGCAGCGCCGCCACAACGCCGGCCGGGCATGGGCCCCTGTCCCGGCCGGTGGACTGCGCCGCGGGCAACGCACCAAAGATGAACTGCAGCACCGGAACGAGGGAACCTGATGATGGCAAGGCGGACCGAGGACACCGACGCGCCGTCGGCGGCTGGGGTGCGGCTGCCCAGGATGCTGACGCTGGATCAGGTGAAGGAGGTCCTGAACGTCAACGCGCCTTTGGTGTATGCGCTGGTGCGCAGCGGGGAGCTGCGGGCCGCGCAGTTCGGCGGCCGGGGCGTCTGGCGGGTCCGGGAAGATGACCTGCTGGCCTACATTGAGGCCGCGTACGAGAAGACCGCGCACCGGATTGCGGCCGGGCAGATCCCCGAGGAATCCGCCACTGAGGACTGACCCGCCTGGGGTTCCCTGGACCCGGTGTTGGGGCAGAATGAAAGCATGTGCGGCAGATACGTGATGTCAAAGGCGACCGGTGATCTCCTGAGTCACTTCGAGGCCAAGGAAGTTGAGGGCAGCCCGCCCCCGCCGAGTTGGAATGTAGCGCCGACGCAGGACGTCCCGATCATCACCGAGAAGCTGGATGAGGACTCCGTGGAGCGCCGGCTGCTGATTGCGCGCTGGGGTCTCGTTCCGTCCTGGGCCAAGGACATCAAGATCGGTTCTAAGCTCATCAATGCGCGGAGTGAATCCATCTTGGACAAGCCCTCGTTCCGCAAAGCAGCGATCACGCGGCGGGCCCTGATCCCGGCCGAGGGATATTACGAGTGGGAGAAAACCGAGGATGGGAAGAAGATCCCGCACTACTTTTATTCCGAGAAGAGTGACCTGCTGGCCTTTGCGGGACTCTACGAGTTCTGGCCCGACCCGTCCCTGCCGGAGGATGACCCGCATCGGTGGTTGCTCAGCTGCACCGTGCTGACCACCACGGCTCACGATTTCCTCGGCCACGTCCACGACCGGGCCCCGGTCATCGTTCCGCCGGAGATGTACGGGGCCTGGCTCAACCCGGGCACCACCGGAAAGAATGATGTGCAGGATCTGTTGGACGCCATGCCCGAACCGGTCCTGACGCCGCGGGTGGTGACGGACCGGGTGAACAGCGTCCGCAACAACGGTCCCGAACTCCTCGATCCGCCCACCTGAATCCGCCCGGCCTCCCCTTCGGGGCAGCAGGGAACACGTCGAGGCAAGACAACGCTGATTGGCCGCCACCCAAAGGTGACGGCCAATCAGTGGGTGCGGTGCACCGGCTTGCGGGTGTTCTTTGTGGTCCTTGGCTGAAGAAAGCCGGCCCTGACCTGGGGTGGGCTGGGCGCCCGGTCTTGGACCATGGGGAAGGGCCCGGCCGCTCCTTAGGACTGTGTGGGCGCGGTGTCCAGGATGTCGCCGTGCGGGGGAGTGGACGCCTGGCCTGCGGTCGCTGAGGCGGAGGTTTTTCGCCGGCGGGTGACGGCCCCTGGTTCGAGTCCGAGCTTCTTCAGCTCCTCGGTGCTCCACCCGTCCTTGGTGGCCCGGACGTATGAGCGCTTGTCGTCGCGTTCAGCATCCGCGAGTTGTTCCTTGAGGTCAGCGACCCGTTGCCGGGCCTTGACCAGCTGCGTGACGGATTCGATGCGCGAGTCGAGCAGCGCGCGGGCCTGGTTACGTGTCTTTTCAATGTCGAGGTTCGCCATGCCTCCACCCTAACCACCACATCCCCGGATCCACGGGATGAACCGCCGCGCAGACAGCGATCCGGAAAAGCGCCGGAGCAAGCTATACATTTACACGGGTGTAAATGGCGTGTCGCTCACGGGCCTGCGGCGGTTTGCTTGGCACACTCGTTGGTGTGGTCCCCGGTTTTGGGGTCGCTGCGCTGGGCTTTCAAGAAGACGGGGGAGTGCGTGACTGAGCAGAACGAGTCCCGTCCGCGCCTGTCCAAGCGCCGTCGTGAAAATTCGCCGGCGGGGACGAAGAAGCGCCGGGAGGTGTGGGTGACCGCCGGGGAAGAGGCTGCGCTGGTTGCCCGGGCTGCCCGGGAGAAGGTTACGGTCCCGAACCTGCTGATCACCGCGGCCCTGTCCGAGACAGCTGAGACGCCGACGGAGCGGAAGGCGGCGATGGCGGAACTGATGGCTCTGCATACGCTCCTGGGGCGGGTGTCGAACAACGTGAACCAGATCGCCCGGCACGCGAACGCTGGGGATGAGTTCCCGCAGGATGCGAAGGCTGCGCTGGCTTATGTGCGCGAGGTCGCGATGCGGATTGACCGGACCATTGAGGGGCTGATGTAGCCGATGATTCCCAACATCACCCGCGGCTCGAGGATGTCCGGGCTGCTGCTGTATCTGGCATCGACCGATGCTGACAAGACGAAGAACTCCCACACCGATCCGCACCTGGTTGCCGGGGATGCGGCGATCATGGCTTGGTACGACGACGGCGTCTTGGACCGCGATGATGCCGTGGCGATTGCGAAGCATCTGGACCAGCCCCGGAAGTCGTTTGGCGTCGAGATCGTACAGAAGGATTTCCGCTGGGATGCGGCATCGAAACAGCGTGTGGAGAACGGCCACAAAGCGGCTGATGTCTGGCATTGCTCGCTGAGCCTTCGCGCCGAAGAGGGCGCGCTGACGGATCAGCAGTGGGGCGACATTGCCAACGACTTTGTCGACGCCATGGGCTTCACCGAAGCGGGCGGCAAAGCCCAGTGCCGGTGGGCCGCGATCAACCACGGCACGTCCGAGAACGGTAACCACCACATCCACATCGCGGTGTCCCTGGTCCGCGAGGACGGCACTAAAGCCTCCACCCACGGTGACTACAAAAAGGCGCAGGAAACCTGCCGCGAGCTGGAGGTCAAGTACGGGCTGGAAGAACTCTCCACGGTGCACGCCACCCGCGGCTATGACCGTGCCGAGAAGGCCACCGCGAGCCGGGACGACCGCGAGATGCACCGCTCATCCCTGGCAAGGAAAGTGCGCGCCAGCGCCAGCGCCTCCGGGACCGAAGCGGAGTTCGTCCGCCGGGCCCGCGACACCGGCCTGCTCGTGCGTCCGCGCTACGCGAAGAACACCACCGACGTCGTGGTCGGCTACTCCGTGGCCGAACGCCCCACCCGGGGCGAACGTCCTATCTGGTTCGGCGGCGGGACCCTAGCCTCCGACCTGAAACTCGGTGCCCTCCGGGAAGAATGGCCAGACACCCCGCAGCTGGCAACGGAAGCCGCAGCGGAATGGAACGCGGCCGCCCGCAACAAGCGCACGGTCTCCAGGACCGGCCCCGAGAACTCAACACCGCCGGCAGAAATGTGGGTGGAATACACCCGCAACGCGGCCGCCCTGGCCGACCAGCTGCGCACCATTCCACGTGATGATCACGCGACCTGGGCGAAAGCTGCACGGGATGTCGCAGGGGCGTTCGCGGCATGGTCGTACCGGCTTGAACCGACCCCCGGTCCGCTGGCGGCCACCGCCGCTGAACTGTCTCGCACCGCGCAGCTGCGCGCACCACGCCAGCACAGCAAACCTGTGCCGCTGCCGTCGATTGCCGGTACGGCCATGTTGTTCATGGCCGCGTCGAGCAAGGACAAGACGGCCGCCCAAACCGCACTCATGGTGCAGCTGATCAACACCGCCTTCGCCGTGTATGAAATGCACGCCCAGTCCGGGCGGAGCCGTGAGGCCCAGCGCATCCGGTCCGTGGTCGAAGAGCGCTTGGCTCCGTTCACCGGCACCATGCCCAAGGCCGTTTTGGTCGGTGCCGGGCAGCAGCCGGCCCCCACGGCTGGAGTGGCGCCGTGTGCGATCGATATCGCCCGGCGCGGCATGGTCCCCATCCGTCCCGGATCAGTACTGCCCACAACGCCAACACCGGGGGCGACCCCGGCCAAGACCTACCAGCCCAGCCGGCGCGACTCCGGGTCGGGGCTCGACCGATAACGACCAACACCACCAACTGCAAGGGGAACAGCATGAGTGAATCAGACGGAATGGATGACGTCCTGGACGGCGGTCTTCGGCAGTCGCTGATGATCGCCTCACGCGTTGCCGAAACCCTGGCCCGGAGGCGGCAGGAGAGCCAGCGCCAGCAGGAACACCAGGACACTCAGACAGCACATGAGGCCCGGGCACGCCTCGACGCCGAACGCAGCGTCGCGCACGGAGCGCTGGCACCCGTGGCGAAAGACCAATGGTGGGACAAGGCACAGCCTCGAGACATCGCCACGGCCCACGCCGTCGCAGAAGGGTGGAAGGACCATGACCCGGCCGCCCTGGCAGCATCAGGGAAAATCCGCACCGAAGTCCTCACCCGCTATGGCATCGACACCCGCGACGTGGGCACGGATGCCGCGTACCTGGAATCGGGAATCGAAATCATCAGCGCTGAACAGGCGCGCCGTGCAGCAGTGGCGGAGCACCGGAAGGGCATGGCGCTCATCGCCGCGGCACAGGCCGAAGAACTCCGCGCAAAGGCCGTCAAGCTGGCCCTGGAAATGGAGCGGCACCAGGTGCCCGTCGAATACCTGAACAGCCCCGCACTGTCGGCGGCGCTGCAGAGCGCACACGACGCTGCGACGCCCGCGGCCATCGAAGCTGCCGACACCGCGGTGAAGGAACGCCTGTACCTGATCGGCAAAGACGGCATCAACGGTCCCACCATCGAGAAGCTGCGCGAAGAAACCACGGCGAACTTCACCGGGGCCGGCGAGGACCACTTCAACGACTCCAGGTTCGTGGATGCCGCCAAGGAATGGCACGACGCGAAACTCCTTGCCGAGGGAGGATTCACGGGTTCCCGGGAGCAGCCGCTGGAACAACGCTACGAACGCACCGAAGCGGACCTCTTCGCGCGCATCGCCGAGCTCGGCCGCGAGCTGGAGGGCAGGGTCACCGGCGACGACAGCGAACGGCTGAAGGTCCAGGGCGGGAAGGCCGAAACCGGCTCGGCCGCAGAATATGGTTCCGCCGATCATCACCAGGCGTTCGCCGTCACCCTCTCCGGCACCGCCAGCGAGGAACGCGTCAAGGGACGCCTTGCCGCTGCCCGGAGCGAGGGCACGCACCCTAGCGCCGCACTCGTCAGCGGCAAAGATCCGGCGAAGGCGCGGAAAACAATCAGGGGCGCAGCAATGGGGGCCCAGAAAACCCGGAACGGCCCCAGCCGCTAGTGGCTCCCTGCTGCCGCGCCAGCAGACGTGCCAGACCGGTACCGGTCAAGAGGATCGAACCCGACTCGTGCCGGGGGCGGGCGGCAACACCTGTGGCCATACACGATGGAAGGAGTCGCCGGCATGGAACACCCGGAGGAACCGGAACGCCGGCCTGATCCTGAGCTGGCGTCAGATGAGGCCGTCATCCGCGAGGCCCTGCAGCTGCTTCACGAACTCGATGACACCCCTCCACAGCAGATGACGGCATTGTTCTATCAGCACTGGTTCGAACAGCTGAGTATGACAACCCGTGACCTGCTTCGTGTCCTTGGCCATGACCCCGACGCCTGAGGTCAGACACGGTCACTCGGGTGGCCCTGCCGGTCAGTTGCGGGGGGCGCCGTCCGCCCGCCCGGCGAGCCCCGCAACGTTCCTAATAGTCCAGAGTTCTCTGGACTATTAGGAACCGACACGGGTCGGAACCGCCCCAGCGTCAATTGTCCAGAGAACTCTGGACAATTAGCTACAGCCTCGATCCGGCTCCTGTCGGGGGGAACAGTTAGGGTGGGGGCGTGCCCACAATTGAGCCTGACCTGCCCAGCAGCTATGCCGGAACCCTCGCATCCCTGAAGACACTGGTTGCTTCCGCCCAACTACGTGCACAGCAAGCGGCGAACAGCGCGATGGTCGAAATGTATTGGGCCATTGGAGCAACGATCCTGCAGCAACAGGCGCAGGAACCGTGGGGGACTAAAGTGCTGCAGCGCCTCGCGGCAGATTTAAAGACGTCCTTCCCGAACATGCGCGGTTTTTCCCGATCGAACCTCTTCTACATGCGGTCGTTCGCCGCCGCCTGGGACTTGTCACAGGCAGAAGTCCGCGGCAGAGTCGGTGTGCTTCCATGGAGACACATTGTTGAGCTGCTCAAGCTCAAGGACCCCGAGCTCCGCGACTGGTACGCCGAATCGGCTGTAGAACACAATTGGAAGCTTGAAGTCCTTGAGCATCAAATCGCCACAGGACTCCACCGACGCCTCGGGGCCGCTCCAAACAACCTCGAGGCACGTCTGCCCGGCGACGGGGCTGATCTGGCCAGGCATGTCGCCAAAGACCCCTTGGTACTTGATTTTCTCGGTCTGACGTCAGAGGCTCAGGAACTGGCCATCGAACAGGCCATGACACAGCGCATGTCCCAAACGCTGGCAGAGTTCGGCCGGGGGTTTGCTTTCTATGGCCGCCAGTATCACCTCGATGTAGAGGGCGAGAACTTCTACATCGACCTCCTCCTGGTACACGTACCCACCAACAGATTTGTGGTCGTGGAGATTAAGGCAGGAAAATTCAGGCCGGAACACCTGGGACAGCTCAACTTTTATGTCGCGGCCGTGAACAAACTGGTCAGGTTCCCGGGCATGGCCCCAACGGTGGGGATCCTTGTTTGCAGTTCAAAACACGAACCCACGGTCAGGTACGCACTGGACGGCTCATCCCAGCCTGTCGCCGTCAGCTCGTACACCTATGACTCCCTTCCGCCGGAGGAGCGAGCCGCGCTGCCATCCCCGGAGGCGATCACTGCGGCGCTCGAGCAAGGAACAGTGGCCGATTCCGGCGGGATGTAACCGCCCGGGTGGCCGACCGTCGTTAGCAGGGGCGGAGGCCTGCGAATACGTGGTTTTGGAAGACGAGGGGATCTCTGGTGTTCTCTGTTTAATCCGAGGACACGGGCCAGGACGAAGTCGTGATCGCCTACCCTGGTGACGTTCTCGATCTGGCATTCCATGGATGCAACCGAACCAGAGACCAGCGGGGCACCGAACTCCCCTTGGGTCCAGAAGCGTCCGTCGAAGCGGTCTGCTTCTTTCTTGCCGACTATGCGGCAGAACTGTGTCTGGGTTGTGATACCGAGCACCGTGGCTTTGTTCAGCTGTGGCCAGCTCGTGGATTCTTGGTGGACGAAGAAGCCGACAAGGCAGGGGTCCGCGGAAATGAAGACGAATGATCCGACGATCATGGCGGCGCGTTCACCTGTGAGTTCGGGCTGGTTTCGGGGGTGTTAATCCTGGGGAGCCGCGCCTTCAAGACCGGTGCGGGTTTGGCCCGACCAGGCGCCGGGCGGCCTCGGCGATATGTTCGGCGTCGATGCCTGCCCAGGCGAGGAGTTCCTGCCCGGTTCCGGATCCGGGCATGCCGTGCACGGCGAGGTGTGTGATGGACAGGTCGCTCGGCGGTGCCGTGAGCAGGGCGTCCTTGACCGCTAATCCCAGGCCTCCCTCGGGGCGGTGGTCTTCGGCGATGATGACGCGGCCCTGTGTCTCGCCGGCGGCGGTGAGCAGTGATTCTGCGTCTATGGGCTTGATGGAGTAGCAGTCGATGACGCGGGCCCGGATTCCGTCGGCGTCGAGGATGTCTGCCGCCTTGAGCGCTTCATGAAGGGTGACCCCTGCCCCGACGAGGGTGACGTCGTCGTTGCCGGAGGACCGCAGGAGCTTGGAACCGCCGACCGGGAACTGCTCGGAGGCGCTGTACAGGACTGGGTAGGCGCCGCGGGTGGTCCGGAGATAGCAGATGCCGGAAGTTTCCGCCATGCGCTGCACCAGGGCGGCCGTGCTGGTGGCGTCGGCAGGGTAGAGGACGGTCGAACCATGCACGGCCCGGATCATCGCCAGGTCTTCCAGCGCCATCTGTGAGGGGCCGTCGGCGCCGATCTCGACGCCGGAGTGCGAGCCGCACAGGCGAAGATCGGCGCCCGTGATGGACCCCATGCGGATGAAGTCGTAGGCGCGCGTGAGGAAGGCCGCGAAGGTCGAGGCGAAGGCTTTATATCCCCGGACGCTCAGGCCCGTGGCGGCGGCGATGAGCTGCTGCTCGGCGATGTACATCTCGAAGAACCGGTCGGGGAATGCTTTCGCGAATTCGTCGGAATGGGTCGAATTGCTGACCTCACCGTCCAGGGCAACAACGGTGGGATCGTTCGCCCCGAGTGCTGCCAAAGCGTCGCCGTAGGCTTTTCGCGTGGCGACCTTTTCGCCCAATTTATAGCTGGGGAAGGTTGCGCCGGGGGCGTCGATGCGTGCTTTTGACCTCTCTTCCGGAAGAGGGCCGCGCAAGGTCAGCATCCTTTGACCGCCGAGTTCTGCAATAGCCTTCTCGGCCATATCGGGCGGTAGGGGTTTCCCGTGCCAATCGGGCCTGTCTTCGATCTGTGGGAAGCCTTTGGCCTTGATGGTCTTGGCGAGGATGACAACGGGCTTGCCTTCAGGTGCTTTTGCCGCAGTGGAAAAAGCCGTGTCAATCATGTCGAGATCGTGGCCGTCGATGATGATGGCCTGGGCGCCGAAAGCCTGGACCCGGCGGGCATAGGACTCCATGTCCCAGCCGAGTTCGGTCTCGCCCCGCTGTCCCAGCCGGTTTACGTCAACGACGGTGACCAGGTTGGTCAGGCCATAGTGGGAGGCCTTGTCCAGGGCCTCCCAGATGGAACCTTCCGCCATTTCGCTGTCGCCACACAGCACCCACACCAGGTAGGGGAGCCGATCCAGGTATTTCCCTGCGAGGGCCACCCCGACGCCGTCCGGAAGTCCCTGCCCCAGCGATCCCGTCGCGAAATCTACCCACGGCAGTGCCGGCGTCGGATGTCCCTGCAGGCGCTGGCCGAACCGGCGGTAGCCGGTCATGAGCTCATCATCGGAGACGACGCCGACGGCCTTGAAGACCGAATACAGCAGGGGAGAGGCATGGCCTTTGGAGAAGATCAGGTGATCATTGGTGTCCAGGTCCGCGTTGTCCCAGTCGTAGCGCAGATGACGGCTGATCAGGACAGCCAGCAAATCCGCGGCCGACATGCTCGACGTAGGATGACCGGATCCGGCAGACGTGCTGGACCGGATGGAATCCACCCGGAGCTGCGCAGCGAGTTCAGCGACCCGTGAGAGGTCCTCGCCGACGTTTTCATGGTTTGCCGCGGGCATGGCGGTGTCCTTCGTCGATGGAACTTGCCGGATCCCTGCAGGGTCTCGCCGGAGGGAAAGTAAGTCAAGACTCTCCGCCCAACACCGGCGGGCCCTCCCGGCCCGGAAGCGGCGGTGCACCCACGCAGATCGATCCCCCTGACAGGCCGCGCTGCCATCCCTCCCGCCATGCGGTCAGGGCAGCGCCACCCAGAGTGCAGTCAACGGGCCACTGCGCCATCAAGCCCAATACCGGCAAGCTCAATGCCGGAGCACCCCGGTCGTGCGCCGCTGCCCCGCAACACCGTCAAACCCAACTTCTACGCCGGCCTGATCGGCAATGGACTGCAACGTGACCGGCGCAGCGAAGCCATCGGCATCCGCCTCCGCAAGGCCAGGAACGACCGCAATAAACGGTACAGCCTGGGACGCCCCACCTCCCTGGCCGTCTGCCTGCGATAAACTCCCCGTCAACCAACAAACATCCCCAGAGGGCATCGTCGCGGCCCTGGAACGGACCGAACCCGACGCGGATGCCGAAGCCCCAACGCCTGGGGCGCCTCTCAGCCAACCGGCGTTCCGCCGGGCGCCCGGACCCGGCCGGCCGGTCCCCCCGGCAAAGGGAATACCCGGGCGATGGTGTATGTTGCAGTTCCGTCAGAGAAGAACACCAGAAAGAGACACACCTCAGTGGCAACTGATTACGACGAAGTACGTTCCGACGTCAAGGAATCCCAGGACCGGTCCCTGGAAGCGCTGCAGTCCGCCAGCGCACCCGATGCCCGCAGTGTCGTCCGCGAACTGGACGAAGCCGACGCACTGGATGAGGCCATGACCCCCGGCGGGGAGTTCGTTGCCGAGGAACTCATCGTCCAGGTCATTCCCCAGGCCAAAGACGAGTTCACCTGCTACTCCTGCTTCCTGGTCCGGCACCGGTCCCAGCTCGCCCGCGAACGGGACGGCCACCCGTACTGCATCGAGTGCGCGGGATAAGACATGCCGCAAGCTACCCGGTCGCGCAAGGTAGCGATGCTTCTAGTTCAACGCGCTCTCTCGCACCGCATGCTCCGCGCGCCCTGCAGGACAGCAGATTCAGGCACACAGGCCCAGGCTGTGAGCCAAGGGCACGGCCAACCCACGTAGCCAGTGGGGCGGGTCAGGCTGCCAGGACTGGCGACAGGGCCGCGGACACCGCGGTGTTGTGCGTCAGGAGGCTGATTTGATAGTCACGCTGGCGGGGGTCCACGTGCACCGGCAGATGATGCGACTTTGCACACGCACGAAGCTCTCCCATGGCGTCGGAGTCAGTCTGTGCACGCGTCACATCGAGTTCCAGCGACAGCCCTGAGGCGAGCGAGCCGGCGCGCTGGACCACACCGTAGAGGCCATGGACGTTCTGAACCGTCACGTGACCCTGGACCTTGACGTGGGCCTTGGCGCCATCGAGGTCCACACGGACCAGCACCCGCAGCTTCTCGTTCACACAGTTCTCCGCTCTAAAACGGGGCCACCACGCTGTGGCCCCCGACAACGATAGACGCAATGTGACCTGGATAACAAGAAATCAACCTGAACGGGGCTCAACCGTGCGGACGGCTGACGGCCGCGGCGCGCACGGCCATTAAGGACCCCGGGGCAGCGCACGGGCGCTTTCGTCCAGGTTCCGGGCGGCGAGGACAGCTTGAGGTGCGGCCTGAGGTGCCCAACCAAGCCCGGCCAATGGCTCGGGCGAAGAACAGCCACAACTGCGCGGGTCATCACCCACCCTCTTCGCCGCGGACGAGCCTGCCTTTGATCTTGCGGATCAGGCCGAGCTGCTGGGCGCCTTCACGCAGCAGGAGCCCGGGCACGGTCTGGTCCTCGCGGTTGCCTTTGCCGATCCAGTCCCGGACCCGGTCGAGTTCGGTCATTGCCTCATGGACCTCGGCCGGCGGCCGCCATCCTCGCAGCGGTGAGGGCTAGGCCTCGGGCCCGATGCGGCGGGCGAGCCAGCGGTAAGGAGCCATCGCCTCGGCGACTCCCTTTCCACCAGTGCCTGCCCGTCAAGGCCTGCCCCGGCCAGGTAGGAGCGGAACTCGCGGCGGATGCCCGGAGGCAGCCGATGCATCAGTTCTTGGAGCACTCACTGGCTGCCGGGATCCGGCCCGTTGACAGCAACGGACGGGAAGAGCAGTGCCAATTCGTGATTGATGGCAGCGATGTCCAGCTGCGCCGGCGCTGCGTTTCCGCCTCCTTCTGTCAGATTGGGATCCAAGACCGGCAACCGGTGGGGTGCAGGAGACGCCCGCTGGACCCTAATCTGACAATATTTGGTTGGCCGCCTGACGTCAGTCTGGGGTGTTCCCTAACTGGACGTAAAGCGGCTGGTGGGGCAGGTTAGGGCAACATGACCCCGTTCCCTGCGGTGCCGTTCGCCACAACTTTGATCAGGCTGGTCCTACCGCGTTCTCAGCTGGATCGAGTAGTTCGAAATTGAATATGCA
>NZ_JBFTOC010000033.1:0-27102 GCF_056397785.1 Arthrobacter sp. 05L421 | reverse complement strand
AGGTGCTTTTGGGCAAGATCCTGTAGTTCAGAGGACTCTTTAGCCGCTGCTGACGTCTCAGGTGCAAGCGTTTCGGTTGGCGTTGACATGATAGTTCTCTCTTTCTAGGTGAATCCCGCCTGCCCGTGCAAAGTGGCAAGCGGACGGGGGTGTCTGGCACTAAGGTGGTGCCATTCTTTTGCCGGTTAGGAGTTCCTGGTGTTGTTTCCTAACGGGGAGGGAGTTCTGGTGTCTCGCTTTCCTCAAAGGTGACCTCTGGCAGGCCCAGATCTACGCATGGCGCAAGGGCATCAAGACCATCTACTACATCCGAATACGCCAGCTCGCGCTGGAAGGAACCGAGGTGAACAACTCCATGCGCCGCTTAACGATGTCCAGGGCAACCGCCTAAAAGAGAGAACAAACCACCCGGCACGACAAGCTCGGCCGCCCGGCGCGGACCTACCACCTGCGGCAGACAGATAAGACACGCCGCAGTCAGGCGTCAGCCCTACCCTGGCATAGGCGCTTTGGAAGGACGCGTTCGCTTTGGTTGACGGTGGACCGACGGGATGGTGGCCGACTCGCCGGGGTGCAGGGCGACGAGGCGGTCGGCGAGGCCGGCCTGGTCGAAGACCTCCTGGATCTGCGAAGTGTTCTGGGTGAAGTGACCCCACGAGTCGGTATGGATGGGGACAATCACTGCGTCCGTGAGGATCATCTGCGCAGCCTCAAGAGCGGTTTCGTTACTCAGCGTAATGAATGCCCCGTCGGCGAGCATCTCGAAACTTGGAGCTCCGGTGAAGAGCACAGCGATGTCGATCGGGCCGACCTTGTCCTGAACCTCCCGGATGACCTCAAGCGAGGAGTTGTCGCCACTGATGTAAACGGTGGGGAGGCCTTCCCCGGAAAGGACGAAGCCGAGGACGGGTCCGAGTAGCTGGTAGATGCCCTCGGGGCCGTGATGGGCGGGGACGCCGGTGATAGTGAGCTCACCACCACAGGCCGGTAGCGGGACGGTAACCGACTCGTACTCGGTGAGGGCGATGACATTATCGCTGAATTGCCCGGCGACTACCGCGGTGGTGTACGCCTTTTCGGCATTCCCGAGGAACTCTCGCCCAGAGTGGTCAAGGTTGTCGTCGTGCTCGTGTGATGCCAGCACGACGTCGATCCGGCCCACCTGCTCCGCTGTCAAGGCGGGACCGGCTGTCTTCACGAGGTCGTTGACGAGGGGTTGAGGATACGACTGGGGCTCGTCGAAGGTCGGATCGGTGAGGATGCGCAGTCCGGCGAGTTCGAGGATGGCGGTAGGTCCGCCGACAAGGGTAACGGTGAGAGTCATGCATATAGCATCCACGCGAAGTGAAGGCTGCAATAGTTCCAGAAATGAACCACCGGGGCGGCAAATCGTTCGCGCCCGTCACATCGGGGGCCACACCTATGGGACAACCGACCAGCGCCCTGCATTGAGTAGGTTCTATACGGCCTGTGAACGCGTACCGCTGAGGTGGGACTGCCCCGGTTTGTTGATGTGGCTCTTAATGGCGGAGCGCGGCTGGCGCACATCGCGAAGGATTCGGGCTTTTGGTCACGACGTTGAAGCGTTGGATCGCCATCGCCTAGTAAGGAATCCGGGGACGGGCCGGCAACGGCGGAGTCACCCGAGATGCGGGAGCTGAAGAAGCGGAACCGCTTGCTGGAGCGGGAGAATGAGATTCTCCGCCGGGCTGCTGCCTATCTCGCGAGGGACATCAACCCAAAATGAGGTACCCGCTGGTCACGGATCTTGCCGCCAGCAGTGTACCCGTGGCGGTGACCTGCAAGGTGTTGTGACTCAGCAAGCAAGGGCTATTTCCGGTGGAAAGCCAGCCCGGTGGAGGAACGGGACTGGTCGGAGCACGCCGGATCAACGCAGCCATATACATCCATGCAACGTTCCCGCGTTCGGGGCATCGCCGACGAACTCCCCGAGAAGGACATTTACGGCCGGCGAGAACAGGGTCCAGCGCCTGCGCAGCGACCACGGCAGCTGGTCGGTGTTTTCGAAGAGACGCTGGCCTGAACCGGAACCCGGGGACCACCAGTCCATGACGACCTGGTGGAGCGCGACTTCACTGCCCGCGCGCCGAATGAACTGTGGCTGAAAGATATCACCGAGTACCCTCCGGTGAAGGCAAGCTCTACCTCTGCGCCCTGGAGGACGTCTGTATCCGCACGGCTCGTCGGATACTCGATAAACGCCGGGGTGAAGTCCTCGCTGGCGATGTCCGTGCTGGAGAACGCTGTGCGGTCACGCCGACCCGCAAGTACCGTCGTGCATTCTTACCGTGGCTCCCAGTTCCGGTCCGCTGGTTCGTTGAAACGCTCCGGCATCACGGGCTGACAGAATCAATGGGCGGGGCGGTGCGTGCGCGCACAACGCGCGATGCAATCGTTCTTCTCGTTGCTGCAGAAAAACGTCCTGGACCGGCAGCGGTCGGTTACCGGCCAAGAGCTCTGGCTCGCAATCACGACCTGGATCGAGCGGACTACACCGTCGCGCCATTCCGACCGCAGAACGCCGCAACCGCTCCTCGATCAACGAGCACTGGACATTTGGGCCTTCGGCACAAACAGGCAGGCATTCTTGGTGGGGAGATGAAGACCTCTTAGATTCAGACGGCAGTCTCGCCACCACAGAACTTCAGAGGTCTTCACCTATTCGGATGTAACGAACGTTGAAGTACAGTTCTCAGTACCTCTCCGGAAAATCAGCTAGCCTGTGCGGCTTTGACCGACTCAGTGACGTTCTCGACGCCGTGGAGGATGTACTCCACCTCTCCGTCGGCTGAGAGTACCGGCTCGTTCAGCGGCTTGAAATAGCGCTCCTCAAAGGTACCGTTGATCTCAACGTCATAGCGCTGAATCGGAAGAACATGCCCAGTGCGCTCGTCCAAGACGCGCTGCAGGGCCGATCGCAACACCTCCGTACCGTCAGCATCTGGGTTGTCCGGGTTGTCGGGGAACGCGTCCTGTATCAGAAGGCCCACGATGTCTTCGCGACGTCGTCCGCCACCTTCCAGGAAGGAGTCGGTCGCTGCTACAATCCGGAACTCGCGATTCACGACTACGTACTGGGCAGGCGAGCTTTCGAAAAAGCGGCGAAAGTCTTCCGGGGCAAGGCTGTGTCTCTGAGGGTTCACAAGAATCTCTTTCTAGGTTACGGTCGAAACGGCCGAACTGGGGCTCTGCCTAGTGCACCAGAGTTCCTGCTTCTAGCGGAAGTGCGAAAATAGAACTGGCATCGACAGCCTAGTCTTGGATCATCTCCTTGCTGCGACTCCGGCTCCATGAGGGGACTCTTGCTAACCCGCGGCCGACCCCAATGCAGTTGCCACAAAACCTGGGTCAAGGAGAGATAGCATGACCGTCGTCCGTGCGACCGAACCCTTTCCACGGGGCGGTGAGTGGATTCCTCCTGCTGAGTACTGCCCCGTGTCTACGGGCATCCGTATCCTCGGGGATCGTTGGTAGCTGCTCATAGTTTGGGAGCTACTGACGGGCAATACGCGGTTCAATGAGATTGGGCGCGCCCTTCCCGGGCTTTCGCGGGGCCACTCTCTGCGAGACTTCGATACTTACAACAAGTAGGGGTAGCTACGCGTAACCCCTCTTCGCCGAACTATTCACTGACAGAACAGGGACTCGCCCTGCGCCCAGTACTCGAAGCGCTCGGAACGTGGGAAATCGAGTGGCGTTTACCTAGCGAAAGCAGTTCCTCGGCAGCTGTTGGGCTCGTGCTCTGGCGCAACTATCAAAGTATCGATCGAGCACTTCTTCCCAATGCGACATCAACATCCACTTTCGGTTTCCTGACAGCGAGAAAAGGAAGGATGGCTGTACGTCAGCCGGACCGGTGGGGGCACGTGCACAGGCTTTTCCGACCGTTCATCCGATCTCACCGTCACGGCAAACACGACCACCTTCGGGGACCTTTGGTCGGGGCGTGTTGCTTGCAAAACAGCCGCGGATCGCCTACCCACCTGCCTCTAAACATCTCCACGGTTCACCGGATCCTGACCCGCTACCTGTGGCCGCCTCTGCGGTTCACCGGTCAGGCCACCGGTACTGGCGTCCGCGGCCTGGACCGGGCCCGTCGGCATGAATGAGGCCGGGCCGGCGAAATGGTCCAGGTCGATGCCTAACTGCCTGGCCTGATTCTGGAAGGAGGCGGCGACCGGGTCCGCGGCCGGGGGCAGGGCGAAGCGAATTCCAGGGCTAGGAAACTGGCCGAGGTCAGATGCCTTTGACAGGCGCCCGAGTTGGCAGCTTAGAGGACTCGCCGGGTTCGAGAGCAATGAGTCGGTCGCGGAGGTGGTTCGCTTCAAAGAGCTCACGCAGTTGCGATGACCTCTGACGGAAATGGGCCCATGAATCAGTGTGGATCGGAACGATGACGGCTGTGTCGAGAATCTTGGCAGCTTCCAGTACATTCTCGTTGCTAAGAGTGATGAATGCCCCATCTGCTATCTCTTCGAATCCGGCACCGCCCGCGAACAGCACCGCCACATCGATCGGTCCACACTTCTTTTGGATTTCATCCACGATTTCAAGAGAGGAATTATCTGCGCTGATATATACAGTAGGAAGGTCCGGACAGGAAAGCACGAAGCCGATGACCGGTCCAATTGCTTGCCAGATGCCCTCCGGGCCGGGACAGCCGTGATGCTCATCTGACGGCCATCCGGCATCGATACAGTCACTGTCTGGTAGTCACCGAGCCCCTCGACTTGCTCGTTGAATTGGGAGGCTACCTCCGGAGTCGTGAAAGCTAGGGGAGCGGCAGCCAGGAATGCCCTGCCCGAATTGTCCAGGTTATCCTCGTGGTCGTGGGATGCCAGCACGAGGTGGATGGGTGCGATCTCCTCCGGAGTGAAGGCTGGTCCTGCAGTCTTAACTAGCGTGATCGGATACTGCACTTGCGGGTAGTCCTTTGGAGGATCAAAGGTTGGATCCGTGAGAACGCGCAAACCATCGAAGTCCAGGACCGCAGTCGGCCCACCAACTAGAGTAATTTCTTATGGCATTACCTCTCCTCTATAAGGGCTGATGTGAAGGGGGGGTGGGTGGGGGAGGTCATCGGCCATCCGCGAGGTGGGTCGCGTCTTCGACTCCATGAATGATGTAGGTCACTTCTCCACGTGAATCCAAGACTGGTTCATTCAAAGGGCGCCAGTAGCGCACCTCCCAATTACCATCGGCGTTCCTGACGTCGTATCGCTGAATCGGCTGGGTGTGGCCTGCGCGCTCCCGGAGGTGGGTTCACCAGGCTTCCTGCTGTGCGTTAACCGTTAGGCGGTGTTGGTGCGTGCGGCAGCCCAATCTCGGCTGCGTAGGTAAAGCACAACATACGCCCGGGGGTGCTGCGAGTTCTAGACTCGAACTTCCGGTCTATACCTTCGTCGGTGTATTTACACAGTGGCCCTCTCGCGAAATGGACTGGCGCGGGCGGACAACGTGTATCGGAACTGCCTGGCGCAGCGACGGGGTGGGGGAGCCAGGCCATCGAGTCCTTGCAGAGAGTTGTAGCCGAGACCGGTACCCGGCAGTCGCGAAAGCAAGCGCACCAGCCCCTGGCCGGGCAGTTTCGGGTAGCACGGGTGCGAGCCGCCGATGCGGCGAGGACTAACTGGGCCGGATGGAGGAATGGCGTGTGCGGCGGCCAAGAGTTACATACTCTAGACGGATTGTGTGGCTGCGTCTCTACCAGGACGAGAGATCGCTGGCCTGTGTGGAAACCAGGAGCGGTAACTGCGTGCGAGGCCCGTCGGTCCCTCGAAGCTTATGTCGCCTTTTGCAATTGCTTCTTCGCAGGCCAGCCGGCCCCACCAGAGATCGTTTAGGACGTCGAGGGGCGCCTTGACCGTGAGGTCGACGTCGTGTTCAGGGGGACCGAGGCTCCAGGTTCCGGTGCTTGTCATGCCGATCTGAACCCATCCGCATCCGACGGGGGAACCCTTAAAGACCACGAGGATGTTTACCTTGCCATTCGGCACGGCCGTGGGCTCGATGGACTGGTGCATGCGCCACAAGAGGAGCGCTGCCGCATTGTCCTGTTCGTTGGAACTCCTGAGCAGGTGGTGCTCGACAGCCCAGTTCCCTAGAGCCTCCAGGGCCGGTAGCAAGCCCTTTCCTGCTGCCGTAAGGGCGTATGGACTGCCCGCAGAATCCCCACGATTCACCACCCCGATACGCTGCAAATGCCGCAACCGCGTCGCCAAAAGGCTTCGAGACAGACCCGGAAGCGCTCTAAGGACTTCGTTAAAGCCACTCACCCCGGACGAGAGCTTGTGGACGATGAGCAATGACCAGCGGTCGGCTACAAGACTAGTGGCAAGTGCAACGGGGTAGTAATCGGTGGGAGGAACGTGCGCTGCGGCCAGCGGATGCTGTGCTTGGTCTGCTACAGCAAGACCGCGTGATACTGCCATGTTCATCGAGCTCCGGTTCGTGGTTGACTGGGCCAACTAATAAATGTAAACAGCCCGGTGGTCCAGCCACAACCCCTTTGTTCCAGACTGGCAGACCAGGAAGAGTCTGGCAGGCCGCGTCCTACTAGGTAACAAGGAACTCACCGGTCTGCCCACTTCTCCTGCGGCCAAGGTAGGGGAATTTCACACGGTCGCTGGAGCCCCGGCGGGCGTGTCCTCTTCCAGGGTCTGCCCGTAGGGAACTTTTGTGCTGACAGCGACCGTGAAGGCCTTATACCCATGGCGAGTGACCAGAATGCCGTGCCGGCCTTCTGCCGCGGCAAACTGGATGGCCACGTCCGCTGCCTTGGTGAGCTCCTCGTCGAGGGTGCGAGGATCGGTAGCCTCGATGAAAAAGGCCCGTCCGGTTTCGATGGTGCTGATCATTGAATATTTCCTGACTGTGTTAATGGTCGTCTCGGCTATGAAATCCCGCAGGACACCCAGATCCTTTGCCCGTTTTGCCGCACCGCATATGTTGCGCCGGCACCGAAGAGCCTTAGGATCCGGTCCTTCTGGACGTTGAGGCTGTGAACCGCGCCCTCGCATGGGCAGGACGCCGGAAACCGGAGGACTTCGGTGCGCCGCCCATAACCACTTGGAGCCGGCCTTCGAGGGGCGGAGTGCCCCTGCGAGTGCCGGGGAATTCTTAGGCGCCTGGCGTGCAGATAAAGAAGTGAGGCTGTGCAACAGGTGCAATCGGAATGATTAGCCATCGGTTCCCGTAGAACTCCACGTAGGAGTCCGAGGGGCAACGGGCAAAAGCTTCTTCGCGGGTCATCTCGTCTTTCCTTCTGTAGTGTTGCGCCGCTTCAGGCGAAGTTGGCGTCGAGGTCCTGCATGAGCGCATCCCAGGCTTCCGGGTTGTTGGCGCAGAGTCGCGCCGGCTCCGGCAACTGGGGGAGGGCTGTCTGGAGGCGTGTACCCCCGAGAGCAAACGGGGCGGTGGTGGCTCCGGGGCTGCGGCGTTTCACAGTTCGCCGCCGTTGAAAGCCTGGGTGTGGAATCCATCGCTTGGGCCGAGTCCTTCGTGGGCGAGGTCGTGGAGCAACTGGTGGTAGCCGGACAGCGCCAAGGGCGGCATCTGGTGGAGGGAGGGAATGGTCGCGTGGGGACGGTCTACGCGGAACAGGGCGAGGATCGCCCTGTCTTCCTGCGCATCGTTCAATGTCAGGTAGGCGCCGATCGGGCAATCCGCCGTAAGCGCCTGCGCGTAGAGGCTGAGGCGCTCCACGGGTGTGGGGTTCCCGGCCCGGCGCCAGATATGGACGACATCCGTGCTATCCAACATGACCGGTGACTCCTTAGCTGATGATCGAAGCGGTCAGGGTCCCAGCTCCTTGTTCTGATACACTTAACTTTAGACCTGCAATGTTAGATGTCAATAGACATCGAAGATTAGATGTCAAAGTTTTTGATCATCAAGTACACCGTTTCAGGAGGGGTGGGCCATGTCCAGCTGGAGAGAGCAACTCGCCTTCGCGCCATTGGAGACTGCCGAGCGTGGCGAAGAGATCGCCCTTCGACTCCGTCATTCGATCGAGCTGGGCGTACTCGAAGACGGAGCCCAGCTCCCTAGCGAAAGTGACCTGGCGGCAAGGATGCGCGTCTCCACCATGACGCTGCGCACCGCCCTCGCCGAGCTCCGTCACCTGGGACTTCTGGAAACACGACGCGGCAAAGGCGGCGGAAGCTTCGTGCGCGCGAACACCGGAGACATCGCCAAGGCCCAGCGGGACACCCTTGCCGCGTACTCCCTGGAGGATCTGCGCGACATCCGGGAATACCGGGCCTTCCTGGCAGGTTCGGCCGCCACGGCGGCCGCCGGCCGATCGCAGCAGGTCTCCATCGGGCGCCTCGCTTCGATGGCGGCGATGATCGAGACGGCGCAGACACCTGCTGAAATGACGCGGGCGGACAGCCGGTTCCACATAGAGCTCGCGGCCACATCGGGATCCGTCCTCTTCACCCGCCAGGAAATGGCGATGCAGGCCGAGGTCGGGGCATTGGTGTGGGCCGGCGCTTCTGACCGCCGGCGCGCGGCGGCCGAAGAGCACACGATGATCGTGGACGCAATACGGGCCGGGAACGCCATTCAGGCACGGGCCCTCGCCGAAGACCATGTGCGCCGGGACATGAACCGCCTCATCGATCTGCGGATGCCCATGGAACCTCCGCCACCAGGCTCGCCGCCCGGGATCGAAGGCATCGATGGCGCAGTTTCCGCCGTCGAATCGCTCGCTGCGGGCTTGGAAGGGACCGCGGCCGCGTCGATCCAGGCCGTCGAAGGAGCCGTCCAGGCCGAGCTCGACCGCGCAAAGAGCGGTAGGCTGGATGAGTTGGAGAATGTCTATGACGTGGCGCGCCAGAATCTGGCGCAGGCCGTGCCGGCGCTGTACGGGACGGGATTCATAGCCGCTCCGTCCTACTTCGGCGAAGCGGGCTCCATCTGGTGCTACCTCCCGTCGGACCCGGAATCGCCCCAGCGGCTCGAACTGGATTCGGAGTTCTATGACTACTCGACAGCACCGTGGTGGCCCGCACACGACGCTGATGACAAGGTCCACGCCAGCTACGCCTACATCGACGCCCTCGGAACCAACCAGCACGTCATCACTTTCACCAAACGTGTCACCAGGGCGGGCAAAATGGCAGGCGTCGCTGCCGCCGACATCCTCGTCAGCCGCCTCCAGACTGAATTCGACCCGTTCCTCCGGCCCCTGCCGCCAAACACGTGCATCGTGGACCAGAACGAAGTCGTTATCGCCACCAACACGGCCAGCCTCGTCGGTGCACTCCTCGCCGGATCCCATCAGGCTGAACGGAGAATCGCTCTCCCATCAGTACCCTGGAGTCTCTGCCTGGGTGTAAGCACCGGAGAGAATGCCGCTGATTCGTCCCGCTAATCCGTCGCCGGCTCCTTTCGTGCTCCGTGCCGGTAACCTCCAAGCTGGCTCCGGCACGGCGTCGGGTGGAGCGGACTGTCCGTCGGGGGAATTTCCGCGTCTTCATCGGGGATCCGGCGAAAGTGCTCCAAAGAGCTTCCCTGGCGATGAATTGCGGCAGCCGTCCGAACCGTGGCGGGCCGCCTTTTGCAGAAAATGTGCGCAGTCGGGGGCATCCAAGGGCTGACGAACGCTCCCTGTGTGATTTGACGTCTGTCAGTGGAGATTTTTGTGCTGGGCCCCTCATATGAGGGGGCGAGTTGTGCTTTAGTAAAGCCATGGCTGTGCCCATCGAGGACTATGCGCTCCTGTCGGATCTTCAAACCGGGCCCCTCATCTCCCGGACCGGCAGTGTGGATTGGCTTTGTTTCCCCCGTTTCGACTCCCCTTCGTTATTTAGTTCACTTCTCGGAAGTGAGGACCACGGCCGGTGGCTGCTCGCCCCGAGTGGACCGGAAGCCGTGTTGGCCGAACGGCGTTACGTCGATTCAACATTTGTGCTGGAGACCATCTGGGAGACCCCCACGGGCCTCATCCGCGCCACGGACTTCATGCCCGTCGGTCACACTGGTTCGTCGATTCTGCGCCGAGTCACCGGAATGGCTGGGAGCGTCCAGATGCACCAGGAACTCATTATCCGTCCCCGGTACGGCACGGTGGTGCCTTGGACCAGGCGAATCCAGGACGGCTCAGGGCGGGGTCGAATGGTGCTCTTGGCTATGGCCGGCCCGGATGCAGTTTCGCTGCGAGGACCGCATCTACCGGAGGCACACGCGCACGGGCACTCGGGTGAATTCGCTGTAGGCAGAGGGGAGGTCGTCGACTTTGAACTGACCTGGTTCCCCTCCCACCGGCCTGTTCCTCCAGCAGTCGACGTCGACGCTGCCCTCGAACAGTCCATCGGCTATTGGATGCGCTGGGGCAGCCACTGCCGTTCGGAGGGTGCCTACGGAGAACCGGTGAAGCGTTCGCTGTTGGTGCTGAGGGCGCTTACGAATTATGAGACCGGTGGGATCGTTGCAGCCCCCACCGCCTCATTGCCGGAGGAGTTCGGCGGACCACGAAACTGGGACTACCGGTACTGCTGGCTTCGCGACGCCGCTTTGACGCTTGAAGCTATGCTTACCCACGGTTATGAAACAGAGGCACTGCAGTGGCGTGACTGGTTGCTCCGTGCTCTGGCCGGCCAGCCCGAGGATCTGCAGATCATGTATGGCATCGGCGGTGAACGGGACCTGCCGGAGCGCGTCCTTGACCATTTACCCGGTTATCGGAATTCACGACCGGTGCGCGTCGGAAATGCTGCGGTCGCCCAGTTCCAGGCCGACGTCGTCGGTGAAGTCATGGTAGCGCTGGAAAGGTTGCGACTGGCTGGGGGCAAGGAAGATCGTTTCTCGTGGGCGCTGCAGCAGATCCTCCTGGGCTTCGTAGAGAAACACATCGACGATAAGGACTTCGGGTTATGGGAAATGCGCGGCGACCCCCAGTTCTTTACACATTCAAGAGTCATGATGTGGGCCGCTTTTGACTGTGGGATCCGGGCGGTGCGGGACCATGGCTTGGCAGGACCCGTTGACCACTGGGAACACCTTCGCGAGCGGCTACGCGAGGAAGTCATGCGGGATGGATTCGACGTGAAACTCAATTCCTTTACGCAGACATACGGCGGAGGGCACACCGACGCGGCCTTGCTCGTGATACCCCAAGTTGGCTTTCTTCCCTACACCGATACCCGCATGCTGGGAACCGTTGCGCGGCTGGAGGAAGAGCTCCTCACCGACGACGGCCTGTTGTTGCGCTACCGCACCGAGACCGGCGTTGACGGGCTGGACCCAGGGGAGCATCCCTTCCTTGCCTGTTCCTTTTGGCTCGTTGAACAGTACGCGCGCACAGGCCGCATGCTCGAGGCGAAGACCCTCATGGACAAATTGGTGGGATTCGCGAACGAACTCGGCCTGCTAAGTGAGGAATATGCCGCGAAGGAGATGCGGATGGTCGGCAATTTTCCGCAAGCGTTCTCACACCTGGCACTCGTCCGGGCGGCGGACGCCATGCACGGCGTGGACCTTCTTAGTTTGGCCGCCGAGACCACGGCCTAAATCCCGCAGCGCCTTTAAGCCAACGAACAGCACTGAGGGCGACCGGTTTGTATGCGGCAGCTGCCCAGAATGTCTCAAGGGGCAAGGCAGAATGAACTGATTTGGCCAGGCCGCTCCGTTCCGACCTGTATGTCTAGCTGTCCTCAGTCCCGAGCGGTATTGCTGCGCCGCCACACTGCCGCGTCCCGTCCGAAGGCCCTGAATTCAGGTCGCAGCGTTCTTCGTGGTGCCCACCGTAGCGTTTTGGGCCACGGCTGGAGCGCTGGGACTGAGCTGGGATCCCGGGCTGCCTGGCATCTGTGGGCCACTGTTGGAGCCGCTGCGGCAATAGGCCGGTGGGCTGTCCAGAACGACGCTCAGTTCATCCCTTGTAAGGGGCACTCCAAGCCTCTCCCCTTCGGATGACCGAACGCCGATAACGGACGTTACGTAAAGTAAGCAGGCTGATAGTTGCACTCGCACTATTGTTTCAATATTCGCACCGTCGTCGCAGTCCGTAAGTTAACGGGAAGCGTCGGTCACCGGATCGTGGCTCTTCTGCAGGGTGTCGGGCGCTCTGGGTATGGTCACTTCATGCATCCACTGATTCCCTTGGTTCATGTTTCGATCGGCGTCCCGGCGAAGTTGTCTGACGATGACGTCTTTCTTGCGTGGACCGGCATCGTCATTCCCTCTGCTGCGGCCGTCGCCTCGGTCTTTGTTGCGACCGTTTCGGTATTTATTGCATGGAAAGCTCGAAAAATAGCCGAAGATTCGGAATTGGCCCGAGTAAAAGCGGAAACGGATCGAGTGAGATACGAGCAAGAACAGCGACTGGATTCCGCTTTGCGTGACCTGTTCGTGGGGATCTCAAACCGTATATCTGCTGTCCTTGCCCACCCCGGTGAATTCGAACGTGCACTGAGGTCTGACGAAGGACTACGAATTGCTCCGATGCGCCCGGATCCCTCGTCCGTGCTTGTCTTAATTGCTGCCGCTCGTCTAGAAGCACGGCAGGTTCAAGAGCGAGAAATGCTCGAGGTGGCGAGAGCCTTTGTTTCCAATCTCTCGAAGGACGTGCAAGAGGGTGGAATCAATCTTCGGAAGATGCGGACGGATTCCGGATCAGAAGCTGCCTGGCTAGAAACCTTGTGTGTCTGGATCGATGAGTGGCGCAATGCAGACTCGCGCGGCCGCGGACGAATACTCGAGAAGATGGCCAAGGTTGACTTTATGATGCCCTACCGCAGCGAAATTGCCGCCAGGTCGTGAGGCGAAGGTCTTGCTTGATAATGCGACGAGGTCTGTTGGCCGGCCTCCGCATCACCGCGGAAGAGCCATGTACGCAAATACCGCGCCGGCTATGCCCGCGCTCCCTACTGCCGCTGCCCATATTTTTCGCCCGAGGGTCCATTTAGTTTCATCTAGCGGGCTGGCAGCTCTACTCAAATCCAACTCGTTGGTCGAATTACGACCTGAGGTAACGACGGCTATGTTTCCCCCATCTCCCATAGTTATCTTGACAGCACGGTCAACCGCCTCGGCAGTTGACTGTGCCACTTCGTACTCGATTTCAAACTCGGCGATGAGTTTTACGAGTTGATTCCGAATTTGATGCAGTATACCCGCTACCTCACTCTTCGAAACCGACCAATACAATCTATGGATTTCTTGAGTATCACTGTCTACTTCGTCGTTCCAGTACCGAACCAGTTCGGATGATCCAGGTGGAGAAATTAATACGGCATCATTCGCGGATGCAGCGAACTCTTCGAGCGTGCCTACGCCTTGACCGAATTGAACTTCCTCCTTGATGCTGTCGCGTACGAACTCGGGCAATGCACTGGGCGGGATATTTTTGCTCTTAAATTGCGTCCAACCGACCAATCCGTCAATTTGGAGTGGAGCGGCGACTGTCCGGTAGGCAGGCAAATCACTCTTGTCCTGATAGCCGCTGAGTTCAGACGAGGACCAATCCAGTAAACGACGGGAACCGGACGCGCCGCCGAGAGCGACGCATTTCCTCAATAAGTCGGAGACTGATGTTGAGCTGTCGAGCGCTCCCTTTTGGATGTCGCGTAAGAGACTGGTGGCACGATCAACCATAATTTATTCCTTCAATACGGCGCTTGGTGAGCGCGAACTGGCACGGAATGAGACTACCTTGCACCGGTGAACGGGCTCATTGACGGTTGGCCATGACACCGAGCCAGGCGCCGAGGTCAACAGTTGACACTCGCGAGCCCTCTCAATGACGCTAACCAACGGAGGTGTAGCCCCAGCTTGTTCAGCGCTGAACGCATTACTAACAAACGGTTACACTCCAAGTTAAGGATTCGGAATCGTCGAGCACCTCAATCGCTCGCGAACAAAAGTTGGGGTGTCGTGAAAGAATTCGATGAAGGACTGCGCTGTCAGGATGTCCACTCCGGTCTGCGTAATCTCGACCCCAACGCCCCATTGTTGGGTCCCCTAAACGACACGCGTGTTGTAGGAATGGCGGCGACTCTCGGTGGCCTTATCAGGGGTCATGACGTCATCGAAGACGCCCAAGCTCTTATGCAGGTGGCCGCCCATCAGCTCGACGTGAACATGCTCTCGTTCGGCGAAGTTATTCGCGTCCTTGAGGATGCCGGCTTCGTCCAGGGTGTCCAGCGGCGAGGCGGCAAAATCACCACATTCACAGAAACTGTTCCCTATTACGACGACTTATACGCCACCCTGGGCGAGACTTGGAGGGAGCGATCTCCTACAGAAGTCGAACAGCAGCTCTTGCTTGTGATTGATGGCCTAGCGAAGAGCCCCGTCCCGCTAGAAGATCTCGAGTCTGCTTTTGACCTCGACCACGAGGCGGTCCCCGAACTGATCGAAGTTGCTACAGGCGCGGGGCTCATTCAGACATTGAGGACAATTGACGGCGACGTCGCATACTCCCCGTTCTTCGGCTTCGAGAATCCACAGTTGCTCGAGGCCCTGGTCGTTGATCATGGCACCGATCAGCTAGTCAGTGAGTTCGCAGCCGTCCGGGCCAGGCAAGGTCTCGAAATGAATCCCGAGCAGTACCCTCTGCTAACTGGGGCTGTTGCCGGGGGCCTCGTTATGGCGGCCTCCGTTCGGTTGCCTGACGGCTCGATGCAGGCGTTTGCCGCCATGCCCTACGTGTCGGACCCTCACCTCCTGACAACGCGAAAGCCAGTCCTGGATAAAGCGCTGGCAGTGTTGGCTTGTTTACGATGCGCGGAAACACACGGCGAATACAACACTCTCTCGCCTGCCGGGCTCGTGAACGTAATCGACAAACTCCTCGACCCTAACCGAGGTTTCCTAGCGCCCAATAGCGCTCACCGTCGGCAATATGAGCTTATGCGAAATTCTGGCCTGCTCGTGTTCGGCCCGGACTCGAAGCCTGGCGGTAGCTGGGTCACACCTCGATTCGTGGATACCCAAGACAACCGAGAGGCGCTTCTGCTCGCCCGTGACTTGATAGTGCATGGGGAGCTCGTCGAACGTCGGGTCGATGATGCCGTTGCTCGTACAGCCCTCGCATCTGGTAAGGACTACGCCGCACCTATGCAAACCAGCCACAGAATGCGCCAGTACGCGCAACCCTCGCCAAAGCACTTCGAAAAGATCTTTGAGAAAGCCATGGGAAGGAGCGCACTGTGACTGAACTCGACCTCGGCCTAAAGGTGGGCGTGCGGAAGTTGTTATGGAGCATGGGGCAAAGCACCCGCTTGGACGTTGAGCTTAGAGGCGACCCAGCACGTGTCAACCCTACGAAGCAGGCGAGTGGGCCCGAAACATTCACGGATCTGGACGTGCTTGGCGTCCTTCTTACATCTGGTTACCGTTTGACTACCACCATCGCTGACTGCAAATCGGGGCGCAGAGACAAGCCCACTGCCAGGATGTTCTGGGCCAGAGGAGTAGCCGACCTATTTGGTGCGGAGCAAGTCATGCTAGTCCGCGAGCACGAGGTCAACGACGCAACGCGTCAACTCTCGAGTCGACTCGGGATAACCGTCCTTACGGCCTCAGATCTCCTGAAGATGCAGAATCTGCACTCAACGATTGATTATTCGGGCCCTCTAAGCGTGCTCTTCGATAAAAATTCAGTGTCCGATGCCTTGGCAGCGTTCAACGGCCTAGACAAAAAGTTGAATCCACTCGTTGAATACCGCCAGTTCGATTATTGGATATATCAGGACTACCGCAACCCCATCCAACTCGTTGCGCATCTGAAGGATTCAGCCAAAACATTGGATCCTCGTAACCCAATTCACCTTGCGCTGTTTCTCGACATGTCTTGGCTCTACATCCTGACTCTGATTCGCGCGACTGAGCACTTGCGTGGCGCATTTCTGGGCGACCCCGACAGAGGGCTCCAAGAGTACCTCTTTGGCGGGGCAATCGGACTCCGTGAGAAGGAAGAAACTGCCGCCTTACTACAAACCGTCGCTCCCCCTGGTACCCCCGCCCTGAGCCATTTGCCCCCGTACTACAACAACCTCCGCGAGTTGGTCACCCGGTTATTGCGGCGTCCGAACGAGATGCAAACAGCGCTCCGGTATGCCGAGGCCTCATCTTCACTTATGGCGGCCAGGCACCGAGTTACGCTCAGGGATGCCTTCGGTCAGGGATTTGACCCAGTGGCGGCCAAGCTTGTGGCAGATGTCTGTGGCTTCCTTGTAGCCGCAGCGGAGTTGAATTCCGGATTCCGCTCTGAGGCCCGGGCATACCTGTTGGCTGAGCCCATCTCTCCAACACCGAGCACTGTGGGCGGCCCCGGTTCGCGCTCCGCTTCGGAACCGCCGTCGTCTATCCGTGGGCAAATCGCGCTCGAGCTAGAACTTTAGCGTCGCTGGTCTTGTAGGCGGCCCCCCCCTCCGCGAACTCGGCGAACTGCTGCTAGATGACCCCTGATGCCAGTGGCCGGTAAGCATCTAACTAAGCTGCGTGTCGGTCGCATCCGCCCGTAGCGGAGGATCCGGCCGCGGCCTCGCCTCCCGCCGGAGCCGGCTCAGCCCATTCCAGGGCTGCCACTAAGTGCCTTCGTCGGGGAGGAGCTGTTGCTCGGCCTCGGGGAGTTTGCCATATCTGTACGCGGCCATGGTGAGGTGGAGCGTCCCAGGCTGTACCGGACGCTGCGGTCGTTCTTGGTGCCGCAGATGAGGATGCCGATGGTTTCGTTATGGTGCTGGCGCCGGAGCATTTCGTCGACGAGGGCGACGTAGAACTTGAGTTTCCCGGCGAATTCGGGCTGGAACTTGCCGGTCTTCAGCTCGATGACAACGTAACCCGTTAACCGCACCAACAGCTAGCCTTTAGCGCCTCTCTCCCGCGCGGAGGGGCGACGGCCGATATGTCAGATTCCCAAACATCGGACGATGCTGATGGTGGGCATTACCGTGTGGGTATGGAACCTGACCACAAGCCCTCAGTTGGCACCGATGTCACCAAGCGGCTCCCTCAGGCCTTCCCGAAACTCACTGAGGGGAATCGTGCCCATGCTACCGGCAAGCTCTGACTGCTCGTTTCAGCTTGGATGTCGAAGGTCTTCGATTTTCAGCCCATGGCCCTCAGTGGCTACCAGGCTGCGTCCGAAAGGAAACTCCAACCTTGCCTGACTTCGGAGACCGGGAGAAGTACCGTCAAAAGAGCAGAACACCTCGACCTGAAATCGCCCCTGATAGCGACCCAATCTCACGCGAGGTGTATGAGTCCTACGATCTCGTACCAGAGATAGGAAACGGATATCGGTGGTACGACTATCCTTACCGTTTGCTTTCATGGATTGTCGGCGGTTGGCCGTGCAGGATTCTTCCAACTTCTGTACGCAGATGGATCTTTAAAGGAATCAACTCCCTTCGCCCCTTCAACGAGCACGACCGAAACAAAGCCTGGCCACTCGAAAGCCTGCAGCACAACGTGTTCGTTCCTGACAACGAACACGTCAATGTTGCTGGCATCTGGTTAGTCGAGTTGTTTCCGCCAACTGAACTGCCAGAACTAGAAGCCGCACTCGCACGAAACGGATGGGATCGTCCTCGACCGTACGCGCCTCAGGAGGACGGCAACCGCGAGGCCTTACAGAAGGCCCGGTCCGGTAGTGGAGCATATTGGTGGAGGCTTGTTGACGTCGTGCGTCGCGACTCCAAATGGTTTGTTCCGGATGGAGTCAGGGCTGACCTCCCAGAGGAATTCGAGTACGTTGCGCTCAGGGCCATCCAAGTCGGTGCTGGACTCACTGCCGTCGTGGCAGACGTTCATCTCAGTGACGCCGCGGCGAAATCACTCGATAGCGAGTGGCACCGCCCGCACGAGCCCATCCTCCTCAAGAGCCAGGGGCGACGGAGACCGCTCGACCGCCAATGGGCCGCTTTCTGGGAAATCCAGTCTGAACGGAAGCGCCTGCACACTGTGGCAAGGGACTGGCTTGCTATGCGACTTCCTGGATTCTTCGCTCTCAACAACGAATCACAGCCGCTGCTTGACCTGCTGCTCTTCGACTCCATTGACCCGACAGTCATGTCTCGGGACAACCAGGATCACGAAACGAATCTCAAGACCCATGACGCGCTGCGAGCCCTTGGCGTCAGTGAACCAGTCTTCCACCAACTGCTTTCGCCCGATCTACCCAAACTCGTACTGAGCCCGCTCGATGGGCAAATGCACGGGGGACTTGGCAATGACCCGACCTGGACTCTTTGGGGAAGTCGTCCTGCCGTCGTTGAAGCGCTCGGGGAAGATAGGCTGCGCGGCTATGGTGGCAACGACCAAAACCGTGCGATAGCTTCCCGCTTAGTCGACAACATGTTCAATCTTTTCGTGATGGTTGCCGTTTCGCGGTTTCTTACAGTGACCGAAGCAAAATATGCGTCCATCCGAGACCAAGCGAGCAAACGCCACGGAAAATTCAACCCGAAGTCCCTAAAGCACCTTCGCGAAAACTTCCTCCGGCACAGTCTCAATCTGACGAGTGTCCACCGTGACACAATGTCGTTTTGGAAGCGGTCTTGGCGTTGGGAGGGAGATGCTGAGTTTCGCTATCATCGGACTCCCAGTGAAAAGCGGGAAGTCGGCCAAGACGACGGTCCGAAGAAAGAACCACAGAGCTTCAACGAACTCCTCAGGAAGAATCATGAAAAGGAGTTCGCTGAGCTCGTCGAAGCTGACCGCGACTACCGAGACATCCTTTCCACTGTCGCCTCTCTAGGAGCCTCCGCAGACAGCTACAAGGTTAGCCGCCTCGCTCTTTGGGTTGCTGTCGCGTCCCTGATCGTTGCCATTGGCACAGTTGTCGTCTCAGATGTTGGATCTAACAGCGTCATTGTTCACCTGTGGAAACTGCTTAACCCGTGAGTGGGTTGAGGCATGCGCGATGTGACCGATTGAAGTACACCCCAACCTGAAGATCGCGCCCCCTTGTCTTGACTTTCTGCTGGGACAAGCCTAGAACTCAACCTGACAGAACGAGGGTTGGAGGCAGCGGTGGCCGGACAGCGGATCGGGTACGTGCGTGTGAGCACGCTGGACCAGAACGAGAAACGCCAGCTCGAAGGCCAGGTTCTGGACCGGGTCTTCACGGACAAGGCCTCGGGTAGGGACACGACTAGGCCTCAGCTCACGGAACTGCTGCGGTTCACCCGGGACGGGGACACCATCGTGGTGCACAGCATGGACCGGTTGGCCCGCAACCTCGATGACCTGCGCGCTCTCGTCCAGGGCCTCACACGCAAAGGCGTGCGGGTGGAGTTCGTCAAGGAACACTTGGTCTTCACCGGGGAGGACTCCCCCCTGGCCAACCTCATGCTCTCCGTGATGGGTGCCTTTGCCGAGTTCGAACGCTCCCTGATCAGGGAGCGGCAGCGAGAAGGCATCGCGCTGGCGAAGCAGCGCGGCGCCTACAAAGGGAGGAAAAAGACCCTCACACCGGAACGGGCAGCCGAACTGGTCGAGCGCGCCGGCAGTGGTGTACCGAAGGCCCTCCTGGCCCACGACTACGGGATCAGCAGGGAGACGGTCTACCAGTACTTGCGCCAGGCCAAGCTGGAGTGAAGCATCCCCCGCCGGCACAAGCGTTGCGCCATAGCAGGACCTGCGACAGGTTGACGGAATCTCCATTATCGGCGTTTCATCTCCATTGCCAGTCACCCGCCGGAGCGGCGCAGGAAGGAGCCGGCGAGGAGGAAGAAGGCGCCGAGGCCGGCGGCGAATGCGCTGACGCCGTAGGCGAGCACGGAGGTCATGAGGGAGGTGCGCAGCGAGGCCGCCGTCGAGAGGGCGACGCTCTGCTTGCGCAGCTCGGCGGCCTCGTCACTGCCGCCGTCTATTCCGCGAAGAGCGTTGCTGATGTCGGCGAAGGTGCGGCCGCCCGCCCCACGCTCGGCATGGCGTTTAATGACGAGCGCCTCGACGTAGGCCGTCGCCGGACCCTGCACGCGCTTCCCAGCGAGCATCGGGGCATCACCTGGCACGTCAATCTTCTCCGCCTGGAGCTGCTTTGTGACCGCGACCCAGGCCCCCGCCCCGGCGGCCACTAATAGGGTCCCGGCAGCGACGGCGAAACCGCCGACACCTCGCAGGGCTGAGGCGGTGGACGAGGCGGTCATCGGTGATCCTTTCGAACGCGGGGGGAAATCCGTTTGGAGTGTAGCCCGATCACGTAGGGACCCATCGCCGTATGCACCTGTGTCCTTTGGTCTTTCTGAGTCTCCAGGCCCCCGCGGATACAGTGTTGCGCTGCTTAGCTAGAAGCAGTTCCTCCCTTGACACGCAGAGAAGCCAGGCAGGCTTTGCGAACAACAGCCTAAGCAAGGACCCGTAAACCGTCTTTAGTGTCAGCGGTTTGGGGAGTACCGATGCAGTTTGCGAGGTTGCTCAGGGCTGGCTCCCGCCATTGGTTAAGGCGAGCTAATTCAGCGATTACCTCAGGCAGGTGCTTTCGCTCGTTCACACCACGGGCGGGATTCAATCTGGTATTGCTTGACCAAGCGGCAATATCTGCCTGCGCTTCACGCCTGGAGGCGCTGTTGATGCTGGCGCTGGTGAGCGTAAGAAGATCGTCTACGTGGCCGGTGTAAACCACAGGCAACGAGAGGTGATTCTTCTCCTCGTCATTACTTCGAGTTGCTTCTACGACAGCCAGAGTCGCCGCGCTCCAGCAGGCGTATCCAGGGGTGACGTACTGCAATGCCATCCGCCCTGTTTCGAAAACAGGTTTCGGCTCTATCGTCCTTAGCCCGGTTGCGGTGCAATCGACATAGATCTCGCCTGGGGGCCGGGTTTCGTGACCACGTTCAAAGTCGATGCCGCTGGTCCTGATGCGCTGGACGCGGCCACTGCGAGACACGCGTTCGATGGAGGCCAAAAGGTCGAACTCTGACTTGCTGATGGTTGCTCCGCGGAACTGAGTCGGTTCAACAGATCGGTCAAGACGCAGAAAGAGGCCGGCGTCTTCCATATGGCGTGCAAGCTCCCGGCCAGTCGTGACATTTGCTGCTGCCTGCGCCAGGGTGCTCTGATAGTGAAGCCGGGTGTGCACTAAATCGAGGGGCTGAGTCCATGATCGATCAATGTACCAACCGTCACGCGAGCGTACCCATGAAATCGAGTTAGAGTCGACACCGCGCTCGAGCAGCCAAGTGCAGACGTCCATCGCCGTTTTGCCTGCCCCGATAACAGTGAAGCCGGAAGGCACACTGCCTAGGTTGACCAACTCATTCGGCGTTACGAGAGTGACGCCCTGGTCGACTTCGTACGCTGGTTTCCGCCGTGATGGGATGTCGGGTTCGATATAGGTGGCATCGACGAGGCGACGACGCACGCGGACGGTGGTTTCCTTCCCGGTGAGCAGGGAAACGAGCCGGTACTCTCCCGGCCGGTCCTCGTGGAACTCGGTCATACCGAGAAATCGAACCTGACCGGAGGGGAGTAGTACCTGGTTTAGGACCTGCGAAAAATAGGCGCAAATTTCAGGTGCCGATGACAACTCATACATGCCG
This sequence comes from Arthrobacter sp. 05L421, assembly GCF_056397785.1. Classification (NCBI taxonomy): domain Bacteria; kingdom Bacillati; phylum Actinomycetota; class Actinomycetes; order Micrococcales; family Micrococcaceae; genus Arthrobacter; species Arthrobacter sp. 05L421. Next base: position 5,584 of record NZ_JBFTOC010000033.1, on the reverse strand, counting down.
GCGTTATGCCCCGACCCATCAAGGCGATCCTTGCCGAGATCAGTCGATGAAACGCCGTAGCAAGCTGCAGCCTGATGAAGCCGGACGAAGGGGTAAGCGTCATGCCAGTGGCCCCCAGGTAAATCGCGCCGATCAACCATCACGACGTCGGCGTCAGAGTGCTGTATAAGGCTATCGACAAAGGCCATGCCCGAGGCTCCCGCCCCGACCACCAGATAGTCAGTCTCGATAAGGGACATTTTTATTCCTCCACTAGAACTACGATGTTCTCCATGCAGTGGCCCGCCCACCTAGCGGATTGCACTATAAATCGGAGTATACTCCGCTATAGTATCAGATGACTTGGGCGACTGCCGCTTCACCTCCTTGGGAGGCTTGGTGCTACTGTCCTCCAAGCCGCCAACATGAAAGACCTCAGCAGAGCTGCGCCGCGGTTCTCCTGCTATAGCCAGCTAGAAGGGATGATGATGTCCGCAATTTCTCAAACAGAGGTACTTTCTGCGGCCGACCGAATCGAAATTCATGAACTAACCACCGCTTACGGGGTGCACCACGACCTCCGCGACTTCAATTCGTTACGCCGGTGCTTTACGTCTGATGCAACGTACGTCATGCGGGTTGCCGGTGGCCCCACCTATGGCCCCCGTGTCGGTGTCGACGAAATAGTGGACCAGATCCAGATTTTCAAAGGCTCGCAAAGCGACAAGCGCAGGCATCATATCTCGAACATTCAAGTCTTACCCCAAGACTCGAACACAGCGACAGTGCTGTCTTACGTCATCGTTTCCGCGGTCGCAGACCAGGAGCTCACCTTCAAAACCGTGGGAACCTACACGGACACGGTCACTCGAACATCTGAGGGCTGGCGGATCTCTGCTAAGGAACTCAATTTGGATACGGGGTTTTAAGACGTCCCAGCAGACCGAACCGCTCCACATGGAAGGCGTCCCCCAGCCTCCCCAGAGCGGCGGCTTTGTTGGGACTCGATGATCTGCCCGCTGAGACCGGCCGTGTTGCGGTCCAAGGAGAAGCCCGCAGCAGTAGCGGTAGTCAGCCAGTGAAAATTGTTCCAAGTTGTAGGCCAGGAGCTGCTGCGCTAACTCTTGCTGATCAACGTCACCCGCCATGGGACCCCCCCGCTCTCGGTCAGTCCCGCGCTCCCATCCCGAGGTGCCGGGCAGCCGCTCAGGCCTGCGCCAACTCTGCCGCTCCTGCTACGGCGGAGCTGCCAAGATCGCTCTTGGCCAGCGCCTGCCCGTCCTTAACGGCTGCGGCCCAGGCCCCGGTAGTGCTGACGGCGGCCCAGTTCGAGTGCAGCAGTGCCAGCAGGGTGCTGTGCACTGTCCTGGCATCGGCGGACCCGGCATCGTTGGTGAGGTTGATGGCGCCGGTGGCATCCGAGAGGACTTCGGTGTTGAAGCCTAGGAACTCCGCTTCAACTGCCGAGGCCAGGATGCAGTTGTTGGTCATGTAGCCGACCAGGGTCACGGTATCAATCTCCCGCTCACGTAGCCAAGCGGCCAGGTCCGTACCGGCGTAGACGGAGCCGTAGCTCTTGACGAGGGTCTTCCAGTCACCGGTCCTGCGGCGTTCGATCTCGGGGTGCAGCTCGAATTCGGGCGTACCGGGCGCAAAGACCGGTGCGCCTTCGCCGGCGGTGTGCTGGACGGCCACGACGGGGAGGCCTGCAGCGGCAGCCGCATCGATGGCCTGCGCGATCACCGGCAGGGACTCCTGATGCGGCGGGTACTGGATCTCCAGGGGTCCGCCGAAGTACTGCTGCTGGACGTCGATGAGGATAAGGGCGCGGCGAGGGGTGCTCATGAATGTTCTCCCGGATAGCGGTTGGTGGGTACCTTTCCATCCTCTGTGCTCTCACCTGCGGCCACCAGTGGCATGTACGCCCATATACGATGGATTCAGGCCAGAATGAAAAGGAGGGCCTCATGCGGATTGTCGTGTATGCCTTCGACGACGTCACGATGTTCCACCTCGCAGTCCCCCAGATGGTCTTCGACGAGGTGGCCAGGCAGGGACTCGGGGACTGGAAAACCGTCCTGTTCTCCGACGGCGCAGGACAGGTCCGGACCACAGAGGGTTACCAGCTGGGCGGCATTCAGGGCCCCGAGGCGGCGGACCAGGCGGACGTCGTCGTGGTTCCTTCATGGTTCGACGACGGCCGTGCACCTTCCGAGTCACTGCGCCGGGTCCTCCAGCGGGCGCACGAGCGGGATGTGACCATCATGGGGCTTTGCCTGGGTGCGATCCCGGTGGCGGACGCCGGCCTGCTGTCCGGCCGCACGGCGGTCACACACTGGCAGGCCTTCAATTCCCTGGCCGTCCGGCACCCTGACGTTGTCCTCGACCAGACGGTGCTCTACATCGACCACGGCGACGTGTTGACCTCGGCCGGCACAGCATCCGGGCTCGACGCCTGCCTGCATCTCGTGCGGACCCGCCTCGGAGCTGATGCCGCAAACCAGGTGGCCCGCAGCCTGGTCATCGCCCCACACCGCGAAGGAGGCCAAGCCCAGTACATCGAACATCCCCTGCCGCCACGCTCCTCCGAAGACCCGATCGCCCGCCTGCTTGAATGGGCTTTGGGCCGCCTTGGCGAGCCGCTCAGTGTTGACCGCCTCGCCGCGCAGGCACACATGAGCCGGCGGACCTTCGTCCGGGCTTTCCGGGCAATTAGCGGGACCACGCCGTCGGCCTGGATCCGGAGCCGAAGGCTCGACGCCGCCCGGCGCCTGCTGGAAACCACGGACCTGTCCATCGACCAGGTTGCCGCTGACTGCGGCTTCGGCAGCGCCGTAACTCTTCGGCAGAATTTCGCGGCGGCCTTTTCCACCACGCCGACGAACTACAGGCGCCACTTCGATGCGCGATTCAAACTCGGAACTCTGCAATAAGCCGTGCCCCGGTTTACGGCGCGAAAGCGTCCGCTGCAGCTGAAGTCAGTGCGGCTTGGCGGCTGAGCTCTTCCAGGACTTGTATGGGCGGACACACGGTCGTTTCATGATGCCGATTTCGTCAAAGCCGCCCAAGCGACCAAAGCTTGTGCCCGTTTGGGTCGATTCTCCTTTCCTGGATGACCCCACATAGAACGCCGTCGTTGACTTCAACGATGTACTTGTCGGGGGAAGCGTGGGTCACCAGTATGCCCTGTCTGCGTTCCAGAGCTGCGGGAATCAATTGCTGTACTGCATGATCTAAGAGCTGACTTAGATCCTTAGGATCTTCGACAACAATCTCCAGGCGGAAATCGGAGTGCGCTTGGGTTATGGGCTGAAGCATTGGTGACCTTTCGAAGACTGGAAAGCCAAGGAGTTCTGGGGAACTATGCGTCTTGGCTTGCAGGCGTAATGAGTATCTGCGCGCAAAACACCAAAGTGCAATTGGCCGGTCGAGGTTCTTGTGGTTCCTGCTTGGTGCGGGAGTAGGCAGATCTCCTGTTGGACATCCGAGGCCGGCCGTTGATGCGAGGCGGCCCGGCCTGGGTCACCAAAGGTCGGTAAGGCAGGTTTAGGAATCAGCTGTTTCCCCCAACGCAAACCAGGCGGCGCCACCTCGCCCACAATCCCGTACCGGCTCGTTGAAGAGCATGGCGGGAAGGAGGTGGTGTATTTACTGCGCGGAGGGGCCGTCCAGTGTCACAGTCAAGCCGTCTGGGCTTCGTGTAATGCCCACGGTGCCGCTCAATGCCTGGCGACTCGCGAGCCTTAGTGGCGGAGATTGTTCGAATAAAAGCCGACCAGGCTACCGATGATTAGCCTTTGGTGTGCTCGTCGATGACGGACGGGGCGCCTGACCCAATCGCAAGAGGAAATCGGCGGAAGGGTCGGAGGCTCCCCGCCGGCGCCGGGGGTGCTGAGCGACACCCCGAATCCATGAGCAGCAGTCGCAGGGAGGACATCCGGCACGGGTTGCTGATCTCCGCTGAACAGGCGCCGTCTCACCAACAATGCCGGTTCTAAGTCTGCCCTTGTATCCGTTGGCGTATCCATCGCCCCCAGCCTGTCCTCAGTGGACCTGATCTATCGGCATTGTGTAGCAGACGGCTGTTCCTTCTAGTACTACTTTCCCATCTCCTCGCACCACCGTGGTGTTGAGAGTGGTAATCGGCTTGTCATCACGGACATGGGTTACTTCCACGTTCCCGGTAATAACATCACCGGGCCGTACAGGGGCCTTGAAGTTCCAGTTAACGTTGAGGAAGACGGTGCCCGGTCCGGGCAGTTCCTCGGCGACCACGGCGTTGAGGATGGCGCTGGTCACGCCTCCTTGAACGACGATTTCACCAAACGGGGAGGCCTTTGCCACGCTGGGATCGTAATGCAGCGGATTTCGGTCTCCACTGATCTCAGTGAAAAGCGAAATGTCATCTTCAGATATCCTGCGCGACATCCGTGCGGTCTGTCCGATATGGGGTTGATTCCGCAGCCAGTCCGAAGTCATGTCTGGTCCTTTTCCCCGGAAGCCAAGAAGTGAAGCGGGCCGGTCCCCCAAACTCGCTGAAAGCAAGTAGTAATCGGGCGTTGCCCGCTCAGTTGGAACGGGCGAGGTCGAGGGTCTTGAACTTGGAATTGTGGAAGATGATTGGACTCTCGTGAAGGTGGACATCGGCGCTGTGTACTTCCAGGAGCGCTACGACGTGGTCGCCGGCGGGATATTCGGCAAATAGGGAGCAATCAAGCCAGAGCGAGCAGCCGGGGATGAGTACGGCCCCCCCATCCGTCGACGTGTAGAAGATTTCGTCAAACTTGTCCGGGTTCTTTGATGCAAGTTGGCGGCAAGTTGCCTCTTGACTTGTACCAAGAATGGACACTCCAATTCTCTCGGCCCTCTTCAGAAAGGGCCAGGTGGTTGAACTGTTCTGCACAGCGACGGAGACCAGCGGCGGTTCCAGCGAAACCCCGACAGTGAACGAGGAAGCAGCGAGACCTTTAGGCACTCCGTCCACTACCGCACAAATTGCGGCCACGCCCGAGGGGAAGTTGGAAAAGGCTTGGCGGATGTCCAGAGACTCGGAGATGTTCATGACAGTCATGACTTTCCTTTCGACGGGCGTGGGAGACGCCTAAACTTTATGAAAGCGAACTTTGTTCGGAGTGCACTTTCATTAAAGCATTTGCAGGCCAGATGCACAAGGGCTGGGAGGGTGATTCCGGCGAGAAACGCCGCGGAACTGGCCCCGCATCGGAAGAGGTAAACTCCTGCGAGGTAGCTGGTCCACCTATGGAGTTTTAGATCTTCAGCGGGCCAGCCAGGTCGGAGATGCGCGCCGCCAATCGCTGGTCTATTGTTTTGGGGTCGCGGCGGCGGGCGTGTGTGGCGAGCACTTCGTGAACATAGATCGCGTGGACGTTCAGTGCAGTAAGGCGCGGCGGCGACGGTCGGAGTACGCCGGCGTCCTGGCCCCTGCGAATGACATTTTCGACCAGGTCGTGCCAGCGGTCGCCCTGTTCCAAACCCCGTTGGCCGAAGTCTTCGGGGCTGAATGAGTCACGCACGTACACGTAGCCGCTGTCGGGGTCACGCTTGTAGAGCCCGGCCAGCGACGTGTACATCGTTGTGATCCTGC
>NZ_JBFTOC010000032.1:0-42523 GCF_056397785.1 Arthrobacter sp. 05L421 | reverse complement strand
CCGGCCGGTGTCCAGGCGGAGCCGTGTTTGAGGCGGTGGTGTTTGGGGCAGGGCTGGCCGAGGTTGGAGATGCCGGTGGTGCCGCCGTCGGCCCAGGCCAGGAGGTGGTCTGCGTCGTTGTCCAGGGAGTGGTTGCTGCAGCCGGGGAACGGGCACCTGCCGTCGCGGAGCCGGAGCAAGTGCCGCTGGGCTCTCGTGAGACGGTAGCTGGTCCGGCCGATTTCCAGCGGGGCACCGTCCCGGGGGTCGGTCAGGACCCGGTAGAAGGACCCGGCGCCGTCGGTGACCAGGCGGCGGGCCATGGACGGCGGGATCGGCCCGTAGCCGTCCAGGACGGCCGGTTCGTCGGTGGCGCCCAGCAGCGACAGGACCGGGACGGTGATCAGGACCTGCGCCCGCGGCGACGGGACACCCCCGGCCACACCGCCGCAGGCCGTTCCACAGCCGGCCACACCGCCATCGGCCGCTCCGCCGGTGCCCCCGTCGGCCATACCGCCATCGGCCGCTCCGCAGGCCGTTCCGCAACTGGCCATTCCGCCGACGGCGGTGCCGCCACCGCCGGGGCCGGCGGTGCCGCCACTGCCGGGGCCGGGGCTGTGGCCGGTGAGCAGCCAGGTGGCGGCGACGTCGGCGCGGAGCTGGGTCAGGGTCCGGGCCTCCTCCGGGCCCTGGAGGGCGCGGGCGGCGGTGGTGGTCCGTTCCCAGATCCCCGCGGCGGTGTCGGCCGGGAGGTAGGCGGAGAGCCAGGCCATGCCGTCCCGGTCCGGGGCGTAGTCGACCCGCCGGTCTGCGGCGCTTTTGGTGTGGCGTTCTTCGATGCTGACCGGGTGGTGGCGTTCGCGCCAGGCGCGGGCCTTGTCCCGGAACCGGGACGGCACGAGGTCCCCGGCCGGGCAGCCGCGGGCCGGGTTGGGCGCTTCGGGGTCCAGGAAGTGCGCTTCGAGGCCGGCCGCTCCGGCGGGATCCAATTCGCTGGTTTCGTCGATGATGATCCGGGCGTGCTGCCAGGAGATCGTTCCGGCCTGCAGGGCGGCCAGGGTCAGCGGCAGCGCCGTGGTCAGTGCCCGGGAATCGGACAGGAGGGCGCCGGCGGTTCGTTCGCTGACAGTCAGCACACACCCGACCTCGGCGACCAGCGCCATTCCCTGGGCGGTGCGGTCCTGCGGGGACGCCGCCGGCGGCGCCAGGGCCACGGTCGCCCGCGCGTAGCCGGCGGCCAGCCGCACCTTGGCCGCGGCGGTCCGGGCCTCGAGCCGGGCGACCACGGCGAGCCCGTCCAGGCACCCATCCGCCATGCTCCGCAGCGGATCCGCGTCTTGGAGCGGATCGGCCCCGGGCAGATCGGAACAGTCCGCGCCGCCGCCCATTAAAGCAACAAGTGCAGCAGCGGACGCGGCGACGGCCTCCACGGCCTCCCTGCATTCCGCACTCCACCCCGCCCGGCTTTCCATACCCCCAGCAAATCACGAGGCACCGACAATATTGGCGGAACGGACGCGGTGCAGCGCGATGCCGGCCCTGACTTCAGAACGCCGTCCTCACCCACGGCTGAGAGGTGTTTACCGGCTCTTCACACTAGAGGGTGAAGGCCTGGTCGGCCTTTCATGTTGTGCCCGCGACGCACGACCTACGCTCACTGACGTCGCCCCGGTCAGCTGGCCGGGTCATACTGGAACTGCCGGACCTCTTGCAAGCAGCGGCAGGCGACGGCGATCTTCGCGGCCCACTCAAGTGCCGCCGCCTGCGAGGGCAGCTCGAGAACGGTGTAGCCGCCGCTGGGCACCGTGTGGCCCGGGAACGTGACGCCTTCCGGACGGACAGGCTAGCAGCCGGTCAGGTGCCGCTTCGGTCTTTCCTGCCGGTAGAGGTACCGGCCGGCTTCGCGGAAACCGGCGTGGGCGTACAAGCTCCGCGCACCGGCGTTGGATGCCATCACCAAAAGCCAGTACCCGGCCACGCCGCGGGCCCCGCCCTCACGCAGCAGTGCCCGGACAATCCGGCCGCCATAGCCCAGCCGCCGCGCATCCGGACGCGTGGCCATGCAGTACAGGCCACCCCATGTCGGCCCCGTTGGTCCAGCGGGCCCGGTGCCGGGCAAAGCGAGCCGCGCGACGGCGGCGGGGGCACCGCCGTCGTCCCGCACCAGGGCGTAAAGGGCCGGGCACGCGGCCAGGATACGGCGCGCCACAGCGAGCTCGTCGACTCCCCCGCGCCCGTCGATGCTCCACCATAGGTCCAGCCATTCCGCCGACGGCTCGGAGGAGATTTCCACGGCTGCGTCCGGGACACCGTAATCAGCCCCGGAAGCAGCGTTGGAATCTGCGCCGGAATCTGCCAAGGGCTCCGCCCAAGACTCACGGACCAGGACCAGGGTTTCGGACTGCCGGGTGAAGCCCTCGTCATCGAGCACCGCCTGCAAGGCCGCCTGGCGCGGGCCGTCAAAGATCTGGAAGATCAGCGGAAGCCGGCGCTTCCGGTACCAAACCCGCGCCTCCCGGAGTGCGGCGAGCTGCCGGTGCGGGTCGTCACTGCCAAGATCCCGCGGCCAGACCGAGTTTGCCCGCTGTGTCACGCCGGAGGCCGCGCGGAACACCCAGCCGCCGGACTCCTCCCGTTCCGCGGCCGGCCAGGCGGCGTCCATCAGGGCCTCCAGCCCCGGGATGGTTTCGGCGTCGGCTTCCGGACTCGCTTCGGCACTAACGTCAGGGCTCGATTCGGCGTCTGTTGCGGGGTGCGGGGTCAGTGCCATCGAGGTTCTCTCCATCCGAACAAATGCCGCCAATGATGAAAGCAGCAGGGGCTCTCCGGTTGCCCGGAGAGCCCCTGCTGCTCATGCTGATGCTGCTGGCTTAGTTTTTGCCGTCCTCGGGCTTCTTCTTGGCAGTCTCCGGCTTGAAATCGACGCCGGCCTCCTTGCGCTGCTGCGCCGTGATGGGAGCGGGAGCCTGGGTCAGGGGGTCGTAGCCGCCGCCGGACTTCGGGAACGCGATGACGTCGCGGATGGAATCCACGCCGGCCAGCAGGGCAACCACACGGTCCCAGCCGAACGCGATGCCGCCGTGCGGAGGGGCGCCAAACTTGAAGCCCTCCAGGAGGAAACCAAACTTGGTCTGCGCGTCTGCCTTGTCCAGGCCCATGAGCTCGAAGACGCGTTCCTGGACGTCACGCTCGTGGATACGGATCGAGCCGCCGCCGATTTCGTTGCCGTTGCAGACGATGTCGTAGGCATAGGACAGTGCCGACTCGGGATCCGTGTCGAAGGAGTCCATGAACTCGGGCTTGGGCGACGTGAACGCGTGGTGCACGGCGGTCCACTGCCCGGCGCCGACGGCGACGTCGCCGGAGGCGACCGCCGCGGCGGCCGGTTCGAACATCGGCGCGTCAACGACCCAGCAGAAGGCCCAGTCAGCCGGGTTGATGAGGCCGGTCCGGTGGCCGATCTCCACGCGAGCAGCGCCGAGCAGCGCACGGGACGGGGTCTTCTCGCCAGCTGCGAAGAAGATGCAGTCACCGGGCTTGGCTCCGACGGCGTCGGCGAGGCCCGCGCGCTCGGTGTCGGTGAGGTTCTTGGCGACAGGACCGGCGAGCTCGCCATCTTCCTTGTACAGGACGTACGCCAGGCCCTTGGCGCCGCGCTGCTTGGCCCATTCCTGCCAGGCGTCGAGGGCTCGGCGGGCCTGGGAGGCGCCGCCGGGCATGACGACGGCACCTACGTAGGGCGCCTTGAAGACACCGAAGTTGGTGTCCTTGAAGAATTCGGTCAGCTCGGTGAGCTCCTGGCCGAAGCGCAGGTCCGGCTTGTCCGAGCCGTAGCGGGCCATAGCGTCGTGGTAGGTGATGCGCTGGATCGGCGTCGGAATCTCGACGTCGATCAGCTTCCACAGTGCCTTGACGATGTTCTCGCCCAGGCTGATGATGTCGTCCTGATCCACGAAGCTGGCCTCGATGTCCAGCTGCGTGAATTCCGGCTGGCGGTCCGCGCGGAAGTCCTCATCGCGGTAGCAGCGGGCAATCTGGTAGTACTTTTCGAAGCCGCCCACCTGCAGGAGCTGCTTGAACAGCTGCGGGGACTGCGGCAGCGCGTACCAGGAACCGGGGGCGAGGCGTGCGGGGACCACAAAGTCGCGGGCGCCCTCGGGCGTCGAACGGGTCAGTGTGGGGGTTTCGATCTCCACGTAGCCGTCCTGGTGGAGCAGCTCGCGGGCCACGCGGTTGGCTTCCGAACGCAGGCGCAGGTTGCGGGCGGGGCCGGGGCGGCGCAGGTCCAAGTAACGGTGCTTCAGGCGCGCTTCCTCACCCACCTCAACGTGCTCGTCGATCTGGAACGGCAGCGGATCGGAGGTGTTGAGGATGGTGACCTTCTCGGCCATGACCTCGATCTCACCGGTGGGAAGCGCGGGGTTCTCGTTGCCCGCGGGGCGCTGGGAGACCGTGCCGACAATCTGCAGCACGTACTCGTTGCGCAGGCCGTGGAAGACCTCTTCTTCGCGGACCACAACCTGGGCGACGCCGGACGCGTCGCGCAGGTCAACGAATGCGACACCACCGTGGTCACGACGCCGGCCGACCCAGCCGGCGAGGGTTACGGTTTGTCCAATGTGCTCGGAGCGAAGCGATCCGAGGTCATGTGTGCGCAGCACAGCATTCCTTTCAGCGGAAAATCAAAAGTGACGTTGAAAACGATGTCAAAGAAACCGGATTCAAAAAAGCGATGTTCAAAACTCAATAGGATCGCTTCAGTAACGATCCCGTTCGAGTTTACCCGTTGGAAAGGTCCCTCCCGCCATGGCAACCCAGCACGGCGACCAGCCCGGTGACCCGTCCGCCCCGCAGCTGCCGCACCAGCGGCTGCAGCGCCGGCTCGGCGTGTTCGATTCCACGGCAATCGGCCTGGGTTCCATGCTCGGCGCCGGCGTGTTCGTCGTGTTCTCCCCCGCCGCCGCCCTGGCCGGGCAGCTGCTGACCCTCGCCGTGGCGGTCGCCGGCGTCATCGCCTACTGCAACGCCATCGCGTCGGCCCAACTGGCGGCCAAATACCCGGCCAGCGGCGGCACTTATGTGTATGGGCGCCGGCAGCTCGGCGAGTGGCCCGGCTTCATTGCGGGCTGGGGATTTGTGACGGGAAAAACCGCGTCCTGCGCGGCGATGGCGCTGACGTTCGGGCACTACGTCGCGCCGGCCTACGCCACGCCGCTGGCGGTGGCCGCCGTCGTGGTGCTCACAGGGGTGAACCTCCTCGGGATCACCCGGACCGCGCTGCTGACCAGGGTCCTGCTGGCCGTGGTGCTGGCCACTCTCGTCTTCGTCGCTGTGGCGTCGCTGCTGGGTCCGCACCCGGAGGGCGCCCCCGCGGTGTCGGCGGCACCGGCCTACCCTGCTGCGGCCGCCGGCGGCTGGGGCGTCCTTTCCGCGGCCGGGCTGATGTTCTTCGCCTTCGCGGGCTATGCGCGGATCGCCACCCTGGGTGAGGAGGTCAAGGACCCCGCGCGCACCATCCCGCGCGCCATCCTGGCCGCGCTGGCCGGCGCGTTCATGATCTACATTGGTCTGGCCGCCCTCCTGCAGTGGCACCTGCCGCCGCAGCAACTGGCGGGTTCGACGGCGCCGCTGCTGGACGCGGTAGCGGTCTCGCAGCTCAGAGCCGGTGTTCCCTTCGTCCAGGCCGGGGCCGCGGCCGGCTGCCTGGGCGCTCTGCTGGCCCTGATCACCGGGGTCGGCAGGACTACCCTGGCGATGGCCCGGGAACGTGACCTGCCCGCCCCGTTGGCCAGGCTGGGCGGCACCCACACCGTCCCGGTGGTCGCGGAACTGGCCGTCGCCGCCGCCGTCGTCGTCCTGCTGCTGAGCACCGACGTGATGACCGTCGTCGGATTTTCCAGCTTCGGGGTGCTGATCTATTACGCCGTGACCAACGCCGCGGCCTTCACCCTCTCCGGACGGCCCTGGCATGCGCCGCGCTGGCTCAATGTGCTGGGCTTCCTCGGCTGCCTGGTCCTGGCCGTCACCCTGCCGCCGGCCTCCATGGTGGTCATGGCGGCGGTGCTGGCCGCCGGGCTGGCCGGGCGGTTCCTCGTCGTGCGGGTGCGCAGGACCCGAGAAAACACCAGGCCTTCCCGAATGGGCAGGACTCCCGGGAATAACTAGCGTGCGGCGGTTACGCGCACGTGCAGGTCCTCCGCGGAGGGTATCCACGCTGCCGGGTCGGCGTCGTACTGCTCGCCCGTGCGGATGTCCTTAACCTGGTGCTTGCCGTCATCGTCCGTGAACCAGACAAACGGAATGCCGCGACGGTCGGCGAACTTGATCTGCTTGCCGAACTTCTCGGCCTTCGCGGCGACCTCCGTGGCGATGCCCCGGCCGCGCAGCTGCGCCGCGACATCCTGCGCCGCACCCCAGCTGTCGTCGTTGTTGAGCGTCACCAGCACGGCGGTCGGCACGGAGCGCGTGGCCTTGGCCAGGTCCTGGCTGAGGATCCGCGACACCAGGCGCGTCACGCCGATTGAGAGGCCGACGCCGGGGAATTTGCGGTTGCCCTTGCTGGCCAGCGCGTCGTAGCGGCCGCCGGAGCAGATCGATCCCAGCTGCTCGTGTCCTACCAGGACGGTTTCCACCACGGTGCCCGTGTAATAGTCCAGGCCGCGGGCGATGCTGAGATCGGCTACCACTCGTCCCGGGGCGTGCTGGACGGCCGCCGCAATGACCTGCTCCAGCTCGTTCAGGCCTTCCTCCAGCAGCTCATTAGTGACGCCCAACGCCCGGACCTGCTCCACGAAGGACGTGTCCTGGGTGCGGATGCTGGCGAGCTTCAGGGCGGCCTGCGCCTGATCGTCAGTGGCGCCGAGTTCCTCCTTGAGCAATTCGGCCACCTTTGCGGGACCGACCTTCTCGAGTTTGTCGATGCTGCGGAGAACGCCCGGGGTGTCCGTGAGTCCGATCCCGGTGTAGAAGCCCTCGGCCAGTTTGCGGTTGTTGATCCGCAGCAGGAAGTCGGGGATGGGCAGCGCATTGAGCGCCTCGGCGATCACGAGCGCGATTTCAACGTCATAGCGGAACGGCAGCTCGCCGTCGCCGACGACGTCGATGTCCGCCTGGGTGAACTCCCGGGCCCGGCCCTCCTGGGGACGTTCGCCGCGCCAGACCTTCTGGATCTGGTAGCGGCGGAACGGGAAGGCCAGGTAGCCGGCGTTTTCCACGACGTACCGGGCGAAGGGCACGGTGAGGTCGAAGTGCAGTGCAAGTGCATGCGGGTCGGTCCGGGGCACCGTGTCCGCTTCCTCGTCCTGGAGCCGGCTCAGGCCGTAGACCTCTTTATCGATTTCGCCCTTGCGCAGCAACTGGCCCACCGTTTCCACGGCGCGGGTCTCGATCGAGGAGAAACCATGGAGCTCGAATGTCCGGCGCAGGGTGTCCAGCACATGGAGTTCCACCAGCCGCTCCTCGGGAAGCCACTCGGGGAATCCTGACAGGGAGGCTGTGCGTGCCATGGTGAAATTTTCTCCTCTGGTTACCACTGCGGTATCTCGTTGCTACTGCAGTATCTTCGGGCGCGGTCCTCACGCGGTATTCATCTGTCGAAACGTAACGAAGATAAGCGGCAGACCGGCCAGTCGTGCATAAACTGTGTGCGGCAGTCAGTTTATGCGTTCGGCGCCCGCTTCTTCCAACGGAGCCGGCCCCGGCGGGCTGCCGGCAGCTTGCTGCTGCTACCGCGACGGCGCCTACGGCCCTGCACGGTAGCGGCCATACAATCAGGAGGACCTTTGGCGGCCAGTTCACGCAGCGCACGCGAGGCGAAGCGGCGCGTCCAGCAGATGGAGGCCAGGCGCGGCCTCCGCCGGGACCAGGACAAGCGCCGCAGGCGCGACAACGTCCTGGCCATCAGCGTCGGCACAGCGGCGATCGGCCTGGCCCTGGTCCTGCAACTCACCGTCTTCGCCTCCAACCCCACCGAGGAAGAGTTCGCGGCCGTGCAGGAGGGGCTCCAGAGCCCGTCAGCGTCCGCCACGCCGACGGCTGCCCCCACCAATGCCGCGAACATCCCCAAGCCGGAAACCGCAGCAGGCAAGACCTTCAAGGGCGAGCTCAAGCTGAACCGGGGCTCGCTCGGCGTCGAGCTTGATGGCACAAAAGCCCCGCAGGCGGCGGCGGTCTTCAAATCCCTCGCCGACCAAAACTTCTACAAGGGCCTCAGCTGCCACCGGCTAACCACGGCGCCGAACTTTGGCGTCCTGCAGTGCGGTTCCAAGGCTGGAGACGGCAGCAGCGACCCTAGCTATATGTGGGGCCCACTGGAAAACACCCCGCAGGACAACAAGTACCCTGCCGGAACGATCGCCGTGGCCCGGACCGGCGGAAACGCGAACAGCAACGGCACCCAGTTCTTCGTTGTGTACAAGGACACCGTCATTCCGGCGGATGCCGCCGGCGGCTACACGGTGGTGGGCAAGGTGACCTCGGGGCTCGACGTGGTAAGCGGGATTGCCGCCGCCGGACTGAAGCCCGGCGCTAGCGCCACCGACGGCGCACCTGCGGAACCAGTCACGATAGACTCGTTCTCACTGAAGTAACCAGCTGCGGCCCACACGGCCGTGGTCCCGGTATTTCCCTCCAAGCGAAAGACTTCTAGCGGTGACAGACAGTCAGAAATCCGACGAAACATTGGCAACAGCAGCTGCCAACGAAACCGAAGCCGAGGCAACCCCTGCCGAGAATGCAGGCGCTGCGGTAGACGCTGCCGGCGAGACTGCGGCAACCGCAGCCCCGGCCGCAGCAGACGAGCCCGCAGAAGCGGCGGAACCCGCAGAGCCCACCGAGTCAGCAGTAGCAGAGCCCGCCGCGGCTGCGGAACCTGCAGAGCCCGCCGCGGCGGAGACGCCGGCTGAACCGGCCGCCGAGCCTGTTGCTGAAGCCGGGGCCACTGCTGCTCCGGCCCCGGCCCCCTCGCCGCCCGCGCGTCCCGCGCCGAGCCCGGCAGCGTTCGCTGCCCGGCCGAAGGCCAAACCGTCTCCGGCCGCCCCGGCTCCCGCTCCGGTGGCAGTGTCCTCCGCAGCCTCACTGGCGGAAGCATCCCGCTGGGGCCGTGTTGAAGGCGACGGCCATGTCTTCCTGACCGTTGACGGCACGGAATACCCCGTCGGGCAGTACCCGGGAGTCAGCGCCGACGAGGCCCTGGGCTACTTTGCCCGGAAGTTCGACGACGTCGTGGCCCAGATCGTCCTGCTGGAACAGCGCGTGAGCTCCAAGGCCCCCACTGCGGACATGCAGAAGACCGTCACCCACCTGCGCGAGCAGCTCGCCGAGCGGAACATGGTGGGCGACTTCCGCTCCGCCGAGGCCCGGCTGGACGTGCTGGTGACACAGATCGGCGAGCTCGAAAAGGCCGAGAAGGCCGAGCACGACGCCGTTCGCGCCGCCGAGCTTGCCGCCCGCGAGGCCATCGTGGCCGAAGCCGAGGAAATCGCTGGCCACGATCCCGCGCAGATCCAGTGGAAGACCTCCAGCGCACGGATGAACGAACTGTTCGAGAGCTGGAAGACCGCACAGAAGAGTGGCGTACGGCTGGGCCGCAGCAACGAGGACGCGCTGTGGAAGCGGTTCCGCGCCGCCCGCACCGTTTTTGACCGGCACCGCCGCGCCTACTTCTCCCAGCTGGACAGCACCAATTCGGCAGCCAAGGCAGCAAAAGAGAAGCTGATCGCCGAAGCCGAGGCCCTTTCCTCCTCAACGGACTGGGGTTTTGCCGCTGGCGAGTACCGCCGCCTGATGGATGAGTGGAAGGCTTCCCCGCGCGCCAGCCGCAAGGACGATGACGCTCTGTGGGCCCGCTTCCGCGCCGCCCAGGACGTCTTCTTCACCAACCGGCAGGCAGCCAACGACGAGATCGACCAGGAATACGGTGCGAACCTGGTGGTGAAGGAAGCGCTCCTGGTGGAGGCCAACGAGCTCCTGCCGATCAAGGATCTTTCGGCGGCCAAGAAGGCGCTGCAGTCCATCCGGGACCGCTGGGAAGAAGCCGGTAAGGTTCCGCGCGCCGACATGGGCCGTGTCGAAGCTGGCCTGCGGAAGGTAGAGGACGCCGTACGCCAGGCCGAGGACGAAAACTGGAAGCGCTCCAACCCTGAGACGAAGGCGCGCACCAACAGCGCCCTGACCCAGCTCGAAGCCGCCATTTCCGGTCTTAAGGAAGACCTGGCCAAGGCGGAGAAGGCCGGCGACGAACGCAAGATCAAGGCAGCCCGGGAGGCCCTTGAGGCACGCCAGGCCTGGCTCGAGCAGCTCGAGCGCTCGGCGAGCGAGCTCTCCTAGGCACGCGGCACACCAGGAAGTCAGTCCAGGCCCCGTTCCGGTTATCCACATGACCGGAACGGGGCCTGTTCCATGTCCGGGGAACCGGGAACGATGGCGGAATGGTACACATGCCCCGCGCTCCCGCCGCACCTTCAGGGCCGCCTGGTTCGGGCCAGACTGCTTCGGGCCAGCGCGCTCCGGGGCCGGCACCGGGCCCAGAGCACTGTGAGCTCTACTCCCCTGGCGCATTGTTCTCCTGGCCGGAGCTGCAGTCGATGGCGGCCGACGGCGTGCTGACGCAGCTGTATCAGCGGGGTTACCTGCCACCCGGCGCCCATGCCAGTCCGCAGCTGCGGGCCCGTGCCGCATCCCTGGCTGTGGCGCCGGCGATCCGGCAGCGGGTCGTGGCGGGGCGAATGACCGCAGCCTGGATCTACGGTTGCGCCGCCGAGCCGGACCGCCTGGCGCTGCTGGTTGACGCGAACCGGCGGATTTCCAGTTTGAGATCCGTGCGCGGCTGCACCTTCCACGAAGTTCGGCTGGGGCCGTTCGACGTCGTGAGCATGGGAGGCCTGATGGTGTCCAGCCCGCTGCGCACGGCTGTGGACGTGGCGTTGCACGTGGAAGCGGACCGGGCGGTGCCGGCTCTGAGGGCGCTACTGGCCCGTCCCGAGCTGGGCGTGCGTCTTCGGCTGATCAGGGTTGCCGTCGAAGCAAGCCCGCGCGTCCCGCACAAACGGGCGGCGCTGGCGAAGCTCGCCGCCCTCGCTGCACAGCCGTCGCCGCCCGATGCCGCCGGCTAGCTGCGGCGGCGGTTCCCTGTGGTGCGGTAAACGTCGAAGACTCCGTCGATCCTGCGGACCGCGCTGAGCACATGGCTGAGGTACTTGGGATCGCCCATCTCGAACGCAAACTTCGAGATCGCCACGCGGTCCGTGGACGTGTGGACGCTCGCCGCCAGGATGTTGACGTGGTTTTCCGACAGTATGCGGGTGACGTCGGAAAGCAACGATTTGCGGTCGAGGGCTTCGACCTGGATCTCCACGAGGAACACGCTCGCCTGTGTGGGCGCCCAGTCCACTTCCACGATCCTGTCCGGCTGACCCATCAGACCGCTCACGTTCGTGCAGTCGGTCCGGTGCACGGAGACGCCGGAGCCGCGTGTGACGAAGCCAAGGATCGGGTCCGGCGGCACCGGCGTGCAGCACCGGGCCAGCTTCACCCAGACGTCGTCCACGCCGCGCACAACAACGCCGGAATCGGAGAAGCGCGCTTTGCTGACCTGGGTGGGAATGGAGACTTCGGTGAGGGCGTCGTCCGGGTGCTCGCTTCCGCCGAGGCTCTCCACCAGGCGTTCCATAACGGACTGCGCAGAAGTATGGCCGTCGCCCACGCCGGCGTAGAGCCCGGAGATGTCGGCATATTTGAAGTCCTCCGCGATCGCAGCGAGGGCGTCGTGGGTCATGAGCCGCTGCAGCGGGAGGTTTTGCTTCCGCATCGCCTTGGTCAGCAGGTCCTTGCCGCGGTCAATCGCTTCCTCGCGGCGTTCCTTGCTGAACCATTGCCTGATCTTGTTCCGGGCCCGGGCGCTCTTGACGAAGTGCTGCCAGTCCTGGCTGGGACCGGCGCCTTCAGCTTTGGAGGTGAAGATCTCCACCCAGTCGCCGTGGTTCAGTTCGCTGTTGAGCGGAACGAGCTTGCCGTTGACGCGCGCGCCGATGGTCCGGTGGCCCACCTCGGTGTGCACGGCATAGGCGAAGTCTACGGGAGTGGACCCGGCAGGCAGGGCCATGACCTCGCCCTTGGGGGTGAAGACGAACACTTCGCGGGCGTTGATTTCAAAGCGCAGGGAGTCGAGGAACTCGCCGGGGTCCGACGTCTCCTGCTGCCAGTCCACGAGGGAGCGCAGCCAGCCCATGTCGCCGTCGCGCGGGCTGCCGGGGCCGGCGGCCGTCCGGTTCGGCTGGTCCTTGTACTTCCAGTGCGCGGCGACGCCGTACTCGGCCCGCCGGTGCATTTCATGGGTGCGGATCTGGATTTCCACCGGCTTGCCGCCGGGACCGATCACGGTCGTGTGCAGCGACTGGTACATGTTGAACTTGGGCATCGCGATGTAGTCCTTGAACCGCCCGGGCAGGGGGTTCCAGCGCGAGTGCATCGCGCCCAGGGCGGCATAACAGTCCCGGACTGAATCGACCAGGACGCGGACGCCCATGAGGTCGTTGATGTCATCAAAGTCTTTGTCGCGGACGATCATCTTCTGGTAGATCGAGTAGTAGTGCTTTGGCCGTCCGGTAATCGTGGCCTTGATCTTCGCCGCCCGGAGGTCCTCGGTGATCTGGTTGCGGATGACCGACAGGTTCTTTTCCCGCTCCGGGGTCCGGTCCCCTACCATCCGCACGATTTCCTCGTACACCTTGGGATACAGCGCAGCGAAGGACAGGTCCTCCAGCTCCCATTTGATGGTGTTCATGCCGAGCCGGTGGGCCAGGGGCGCGAAGATTTCCAGGGTTTCGCGCGCCTTGCGGGCCGAGGACTCAGCGGAGACGAAGCGCCATGTGCGGGCGTTGTGGAGCCGGTCGGCGAGTTTGATCATCAGGACGCGGATGTCCTTGGCCATGGCCACGACCATCTTGCGCACGGTCTCGGACTGGGCCGCCTCACCGAAGCTGACCTTGTCCAGCTTGGTGACGCCGTCCACCAGCATGGCCACTTCGGGTCCGAACTCGGTCTTCAGGTCGGCCAGCGTGTAGGAGGTGTCCTCGACGGTGTCGTGCAGCAGGGCCGCGGCCAGCGTGGTGCCGCTGAGGCCGAGTTCGGCAAGGATGGTGGCCACCGCCACCGGGTGCGTAATGTACGGGTCGCCGCTCTTGCGCTTTTGGCCTCGGTGGCAGCGCTCGGCCACCACGAAGGCGCGCTGGATGAGGTCGAAGTCCTCTTTGGGGTTGTTGGCACGGACCGTGCGCAGCAACGGCTCCAGGATCGGGGAGTACGCGGGGGCACCGCGGCCAGTCAGCCGGGCAAGGCGCGACCTCGTTCGTTCGCGCCGGCCAGGAAACGTCGGGCGGGCATGCGAGTTGTCGACCGGCACGGGAACATCGGGACGTCCGGGAACCACCAGGTCAGTCTGAGAACCCTGGCCTTGGCCCTTGTCCGCAGGTGCCTCCGGCACCGGCGTCGAACGTTCTTCCAATGGAACACCTCTCGCGACCGGTTAATTATTCAAGTGTATTCCCGCAGCAGGATACTTTTGTAACCGGCCGGGGTACGGCGACGGGCCGGCGGCCGTCGACATGGACGGTCTCCGGCCCGTCTGCTGGACTGGCTTACGAAAGTGGCGGAGCTCAGGCCGTAGCGGGCGATGCCGTCGACGTGGCTTTGGCTGCCGCTTCTGCGCGCCTCTGTTCCACCCGCTTGGCCTGCTTGACCAGCTCAGGTTCGCCCTGCCGCAACGCGGCGTACAGCGGCGCCGCAATGAAGATGGTCGCGGCTGTGCCCACCAGGATGCCCACGAACAGCGCCAAGGACAGGTCCCGCAGCGTTCCGGCACCGAGCAGCCCGGCACCGATGAAGAGGATCGCGCCGACCGGCAGGATGGCCACCACCATGGTGTTGATGGACCGGACCAAGGTCTGGTTGATGGCGAGGTTGACCTCTTCGGCGAAGGTGCGCCGGGTGGACGCCTGCAAGTCCGAGGTGTTCTCCCGGATCTTGTCGAAGACCACCACGGTGTCGTACAGCGAATAGCTGAGCACCGTGAGGAAGCCGATGATGGCCGACGGCGTCACCTCGAAGTCACTGAGGCCGTAAATACCGGCGGTCATGAACATCGTGACCGCCATGCCCACCAGTGCCGAGAGCGACATCTTCCAGGTCCGGAAGTAGAGCGCCATCAGCACGGCGGCCAGGCCCACAAAGATTGCCAGGCCCATCAGTGCCTGCTTCGTGACGTCCGCACCCCAGGTGGGGCCGACGAAGGTTGAGGTGACCTCGTTATCCGTCACGCCGTAGGCCTTGGTGAGGCCGTCCTTGATCTGCAGCGTCTCGTCGTCGGAGAGCTTGTCCGTCTGGATGCGCATGGTGGTGCCGGCAACGTTAGCCACGCGCGGCACAGATCCCGCCACGACGTCCTTGACGGCCTTCTCGCCGAGGGACGCATCGGTTGTCTTGACGTTGGAGACGGTGAATTCGGAGCCGCCGCGGAACTCGATGCCGAGGTTGAAACCACCCTTGGCCACCGGGATCAGGATTGAGAGGGCGACGGCGATCCCTGCAATCAGGAACCACAGCTTCCTGTAACCGACGAAGTTGTACGAGCGCTTGCCCGTGTAGAGCTCATTGCCGAATGTTGAGAAGTTGACCATTTACTTGCCCTCCTTGGACGCGCTCTTGGAGGTACCGGCGAGCTGTGCCTGTTGTGCCTGGTCCTGCTTTTCGGCGAGACGGCGTTCTGCGATGGTCATCCGGCGTTCTGCCTCGGCGGCGGCGCCGGTGTTCTTCGCGCGCACCACTGCCACGGGCTTGTCTTCCGGGGTGCGGACCCGGCCGGCACCGCGGTACAGCGGGACGGCACCGAGGCGCTTCGGGTCCAGACCCGAGAACCTGTGGCCTTCGCCAAAGAACTTGGTCCGGGCCAGCAGCTGCAGGGTGGGATGGGTGAACATGAAGACGACGATGAGGTCGGCGATCGCGGTGAGGCCGAGGGTGAATGCGAAGCCGCGGACGTTGCCCACTGCCACGAAGAACAGCACGACGGCGGCGAGGAGGTTCACTGCCTTGGAGGCGAGGATGGTGCGCTTGGCCCGCTTCCAGCCGTTTTCCACGGCCGAGACCAGGCCGCGGCCCTCACGGAGCTCATCACGGATGCGTTCGAAGTAGACGATGAACGAGTCCGCTGTCTGGCCGATCGCCACGATCAGGCCTGCGACACCGGCGAGCGAAAGCCGGTAGTTTTCGGTCCAGCCGAGGATGGCGATGGCCAGGAACGTCAGCACCCCGGCGATCACGAGGGAGGCCACGGTCACGAGGCCAAGGGCCCGGTACTGGAACAGCGAGTAGACAAACACCAGTAGGAGGCCGATCACGCCGGCGAGCATCCCCATGCGGAGCTGCTCCCCGCCAAGGGTTGCCGAGATCTGCTGCTCGCTCTGAATTTCGAAGCTGATCGGCAGGGCACCGAACCGGAGCTGGTCGGAGAGGGCCTTGGCCGATTCCTCGGTGAAACCGCCGGTGATCTGCGGCCGGCCGTCGGTGATGACGGCGAGGGAACGCGGTGCGGAGATGACCTGGTCGTCCAGGACGATTGCGAACTGGGCCTTCGGATCCGAGCCTGTCTGGCCGCCGCCGGCGGCGTAGAACTTGTACAGGCGCTCGGTGACTTCCTTGAACTTGGTGGTGCCCTGGTCGTCGAACTGGATGTTGACGGCCCATTCGTTGGTCACGGCGCCCTGGGCGCCGCGCTGCAACTGGAACGAGGAGGACTTGATGTTCGAGCCCTTCACCTCAACCGGGCCAAGGATGTACTTGATGGCCGGCGATTTGGCCGAAGCCGGCTCACAGGTCACCAGCGGCTTGGTCGGGTCGGAACGCTGCTGCTTGTCCTGGGAGGGTTTGTCGCAGTCGAGCGCCTCAAACTGCTTGTAAATCTCGGGGGTAACCCAGTTCTCGTCGCTGCTGTTGGCGGGTGCCGCCGTCGGCTTCGGCAGCTGGGCCTCAGGGGTCCGGGACGCCACAGGCACGGCTGCGCCGGGCCCCGTCTGGATAACCGGGCGGAAGTTCATGTCGGCGGAGGCCTGGATCAGCGCACGGGTTTCCTTGGCAGGAGTTCCCGGGAGGCTGACGACGACGTTGCGTCCGGACTGCGTGCTGATTTCCGCTTCCGCGACGCCCGAGCCGTCCACGCGCTGGCGGATGATCGCCACGGCCTGGTTGAGCTGGTCTTCGGTAATACCCGAACCGCCCTCAACCTTGGGCGCCAGGATCATCTGGGTGCCGCCTTCAAGGTCCAGAGCGAGCTTTGGAGCCCAGCCCGCCTGGCCGGCAATCGTGCCGCCTGCCAGGACAGCGGTCATGGCGGCGATGATTACGCCAAGCCAGACCAGCATCCTGATGGCTGAATATTTGGGGCCAGTACGTGCCATTGTCGATCTTTCTATTATTTACGGCGGATCCGCCGGCGCGGGCTCTTGGCCCCCACCGACGGATGCCCGCAACCGTTGCTTCGCGGGATAGCTCAGTTAGGCAGACTAGCTGTCTTTTTTGCCTTCGTCGTTGAGGCGGCCCAGGGTTTCCTCGGGAGTTTCATTGCGCGGTGCGTCCTGGACAGGGGCGATGGCGTCCGTGCCCTCAGCGCCCAGCTTGTCAGTGGTCAGCGAGGAGGCGTCATCGGGAACAACCGACGGCTCCTCGGCCGCAACAACCGGCTCCACAATCTTGGTGACAGCCTGGCGGTGCACGGTGGCGGTGTTGCCCGGGGACAGCTCCAGAGTGACCTTGTTCTCAGCCTCATCGATGTTGACGATCCGGCCGAACAGCCCGAAGCTCGTCATAACCTCCACACCGGGCTCAAACTTGGACTGAAGCTTGGCCTGCTGCTGCTGGGTCTTCTTGTTGCGGCGGAACATCATGAAGACGAAAAGTCCGAGCAGGACGAAGAGGAGAATCGTCATGATGTCGATGCCGCCGCCGGCCTGCGGCTGGGTCTGGGCAGAAATAAGTCCGAACACAGAGATTGTTCCGTTCTGTACTTGCATAGCTGTTTTTCAGCAACGTCCGTTTGCTCCGGGCGGCGCGGGCAAGGGTCTGCGCAGCAAGCTGGCAGAGAGACCATCCCCAAACCGCCGGCGGCTACCTGCTCTCCGCCCACGGAAACAAAACCCGAACGTGCCGAGCGTCATACCAGTCTAAAGGGAAAAGCTGAAAGTACGGTGCTAGCGGCTATTTCTGATCCGCTGGGGACCGGTTTCTTCAGCAAGGCCCACGCCGGATTCGCCCTGCGGGCCCTCGCCCGGTTCATCGCCAGGCTCGTCTGCCAGCTCTTGGGCCTGGAACAGCTCCAGCGGATCCTGGCCGAAGACGCCGGCAGGGACAGCGAATCCCAGGTGCGTCCAGGCAGGCGCCAAGGCAATGCGGCCGCGCGGGGTCCGGCCCAGCAGCCCCTCCCGCACCAGGTAGGGTTCGGCGACCGTCTCCACGGTCTCCGTTTCCTCGCCGACGGCGATCGCGAGCGTGGACAGCCCCACCGGCCCACCGCCGAACTTGGTAATGAGCGCCTCGAGAACGGCACGGTCCAGCCGGTCCAGGCCACGCTTGTCTACCTCGTACATGTCCAGGGCCGCGGATGCCGCCCGGGCATCAATTTGTTCGATGCCGTGAACGAGTGCCCAGTCCCGGACCCGGCGCAGGAGCCGGTTGGCGATGCGCGGTGTGCCCCGTGACCGGCCGGCGATCTCGCTGAAACCGGCCGAGTTGACCTTCAGGTCCAGCAGGCCGGCGGAGCGGCGCAGGACCAGTTCCAGCTCTTCGACGGAGTAAAACTCAAGGTGGCCGGTGAAACCGAAGCGGTCCCGGAGCGGCCCGGGAAGCAGGCCGGCGCGCGTGGTGGCGCCCACCAGAGTGAAGGGCGGCAGTTCAAGCGGGATGGCAGTGGCGCCCGCGCCTTTTCCGACGACGATGTCGACGCGGAAATCTTCCATCGCCATATACAGCATTTCCTCGGCCGGCCGGGACATCCGGTGGATTTCGTCCAGGAACAGTACCTCGCCTTCAGAGAGGGAGGACAGGATGGCCGCGAGGTCGCCCGCGTGCTGGATGGCCGGGCCGCTGCTGATCCGCAGCGGGACGTTCATTTCGGCGGCGATGATCATGGACAGCGTGGTCTTGCCCAGGCCGGGAGGGCCGGAGAGGAGTACATGGTCCGCGCTGCGGCCGCGCATCCGCGAGGCCTCCAGGACGAGAGACAGTTGCTTGCGGACCCGGTGCTGGCCCACGAAGTCGTGCAGGTTCTTGGGCCGCAGGGCGGCTTCGATGACCCGCTCCTCCGGTTCCTCTCCCCCGGCGGTAATCGATGGCTCAGCCACGCGCGCCTACCCGGTTTCCGGCGCGGGCGCCGTCCTGTCCCAGCCAGCGCAGCGTCGCGCGGAGGATCTCCGCCACATTGCCCTTCGCGGCCAGTTCAGGGGAATCGGCCAGGGATTTGTCGATGCTGGCCGTGGCATCCTTTTCGGACCAGCCCAGGCTGATCATTGCGGCGACGACCTGCGGCTTCCAGACGGATTCCGCGGAAACCGCTGCGGAGGCCGGCGCGCCGGCGGTGCCGTGCGGCACGAGCTTACCGGCGAGTTCCAGCACGATCCGGCCGGCCACCTTCGGTCCAATTCCGGGGACCTTCGTGAAGGCCTTGCCGTCGCCGGAGTGGGCGGCCACCCGGATGGCTTCCGGCTCGTGGACGGCCAGAACGGCCAAGGCCAGACGGGGACCGACGCCGCTGACGCTGAGCAGGATGTCGAACACTTCGCGCTCGTCATCGCTGGCGAAACCGAACAGGGTCAGCGAGTCTTCCCGCACGATCAGGGACGTGAAGAGTTTCCCCTCATCCCCCACCCGCAGGCTGCTGAGGGTCTGCGGCGTGGCGTTGACGCTCATGCCGGCGCCGTTGAGGTCGATAACGGCGGAGGACAGGCCAACATGCGCAACGGTTCCGCGAAGAAAACTGATCAAGGCCGGGCTCCTGGGATAACAGTAAAACCAAAGCCGGGAAACCCGGCTATCCGAACATATCTACGAATACCCTACCAAGTTCCATGGAGGGACAGGCGGACATTCAGCGCGCACGGCGCGCTTTTGCCTCCGCGTCGGCCCACGCCCGCTGGGCCGGTGTGAGGGACTGGCTGCCCGGCCCCGTCGTCGCCACGGCGGCGCCGCTGCCGGCCCGCCAGGCGTGGGTAATGGCCAGTGCCAGGGCGTCGGCTGCGTCGGCCGGGCGCGGGGGCGCGTCCAGCCGGAGGATCTTGGTCACCAGCTTCGTGACGGCGTCCTTGTTCGAGGTTCCGCTTCCCGTCACGGCGGCCTTGACCTCGGACGGGGTGTGAAGCGCCACCGGGATGCCGCGGCGCGCGGCGGCCGCAATGACCACGCCGGAGGCCTGCGCCACGCCCATGACCGTGCTGACGTTGAGCTGGGAAAAGACCCGCTCGACGGCGAGGACGTGCGGTTCGTACTTGTCCAGCCACTCGTCGATGGACGTGGCGATGACCAGCAGCCGCTGGTCCAGGCTCTCCTCAGGCGAGGTTCCCACCACACCGAAGGCCACCATTGTGGCCCTCCGGTTCCTTTCGACGTCGACGACGCCGATCCCGCAACGGGTGAGGCCCGGGTCAACCCCCAGGACGCGCAGGGTCAAGACCGGGCCTCAAAATCATTGTGTGAGCGTGTCACTCGGCTTCCAGTGCGGCCTGCACTTCGTCGCTGAGGTCGGCGTTGCTGTAGACGTTCTGGACGTCGTCGAGTTCTTCCAATGCGTCCACGAGCTTCATGAACTTCTTCGCGGCCTCGAGGTCCAGCGGCACCTGCATCGACGGCACGAACTCCGCCTCATCGGTGTCGTACTCGATTCCGGCTTCCTTGAGGGCATCGCGGATGGCCTGGAGGTCGGTCGGCTCGGAATGGATCTCGAAGGTCTCGCCGTTGTCCTTGACTTCCTCGGCCCCGGCGTCGAGGACTGCCATCAGCACGTCGTCCTCGGTGAGGCCGTTCTTCGGCAGCGAGACCACGCCCTTGCGGCTGAAGAGGTAGCTGACCGACCCGGGATCGGCGATCGTGCCGCCGTTGCGGGAGATCGCGAGCCGGACCTCGGAGGCGGCGCGGTTCTTGTTGTCCGTGAGGCACTCGATCAGCAGAGCAGAGCCCTGCGGGCCTCGGCACTCGTACATGATCTCGGTGTAGTCCACGACCTCGCCGGTGAGACCGGCGCCGCGCTTGATGGCGCGGTCGATATTGTCAGCGGGAACCGAAGTCTTCTTGGCCTTGGTCACGGCCAGTTCCAGGCTCGGGTTGCCGGACAGGTCAGGGCCGCCCATGCGCGCGGCGACTTCGATGTTCTTGATCAGCTTGGCGAACGACTTGGCCCGGCGGCTATCAAGGATGGCCTTCTTATGCTTGGTCGTCGCCCATTTGGAGTGGCCTGACATGCTTTACGCTTCCCCTCTGATCATTCGAATAAACAGTTCATGCACGCGCTTCTCCCCCGTCACTTCCGGGTGGAAGGAGGTGGCCAGCAGCTTGCCGGAACGCACTGCAACAATTCTAGCCGTCCCGTCCAGAGATTCGGGGTGGCCGGCTTTGGACGGTTCCACCTGGGCGAGGACTTCGACGCCGTCGCCGACGCGCTCCACCCAGGGCCCGCGGATGAAGACGGCGTGGACCGGAGCCACAGCCCCGGTGACGGCGCTGAACTCGAGCCCCCTGAAGTCGAGATCCGTCTCGAAGGACTCGCGCTGCCGGCCAAAGGCGTTGCGGCGCACGGTGATGTCGAGCCCACCGAAGGTCTGCTGTGGGTTCCCGGCGAGGTCCGTCGCGGGGTCCGCGATCTCGTCCGCCAGCAGGATCATCCCGGCACACGAGCCGTAGACGGGAAGGCCGGACTGGATGGCTTCGCGCAGCGGATCCCGGAGCCCGAAAATCCTGGAGAGCTTGTCAATCGTGGTCGATTCGCCGCCGGGGATGATCAGGCCGTCCAGGCCGTCAAGCTCGGCGGGGCGGCGGATCCCGACGCCGGTGGCACCGGCGGTTTCCACGGCGTGAAGATGCTCACGGAAATCGCCCTGCAGCGCCAGGACGCCGATCCGGAGCCCTGTTCCCACGCGGGATTCAGGGGAAAAAGAGGGGGTGGTCATCCCCACAGCATAATGGGCTGGCATGCGCGGGGACGCATGCACCAGCCCCGGGCGTCCGGGTTCCATGCCGCTGCTGGGATATATTACAGAGCATGCTTTACTTCAGCGTTCCGCTCGGCAAACTCGTCCGCCGGGTCTCCCGGCTCAGGGGCGGAGGCTCGGCCCTTCCCGGGCTTGTTGTCGAAAAAATCGACCCCGATTTCATGCGGCGGACACTGTCCACGCTGCCGCTGGGCGTCGCCGTCGTCAGTGGCACGAACGGGAAAACCACCACCACGAAGATGGTGGTGGAACTGCTGGAGAGCCAGGGACTGAAGGTTTTCACGAACCGCACCGGCAGCAACTTCACCCGCGGCGTGGCCGCGGCGCTCTTGGGCGAGGTGGACTGGCGTGGCCGGCTCGATGCCGACGTCGCGGTCCTGGAACTGGATGAGGCGCATGCCGTGCACTTCGTCAACAAGGTCCCGCCGCGGTACAGCCTCCTGCTGAACGTCCTCCGCGACCAGTTGGACCGCTTCGGCGAGATCGACAAGACCGCCGAGCTGCTCCAGCACATCGCGTCCAAGACCACCGGGACCGTAGTCCTTAACCGCGAGGACCCCCGTGTGGCCCGGATCGCCCAGACCCTGGACGGGCCGGCGGTGCTCTACTTCGGGCTGGACGATTCCCTGCTCAGCACCTTCCCCAACGACGACGAGATGCGCGCGGCCCCGGGGAGCCCGGTGCCGCCCGCCCCCGCCCGGCCGGTTGCCGACGTCGTGCTGCGCCGCGTGGGACCCGACGACGCCGATTTCGAGTACGACGGCGCGACGGTCACCACGCCGATGCTGCTCCGCGGCGTCTACAACATCTTCAATGCCGCCGCCGCGCTGACCCTGGCCCGAGGCATCTCGGGCGCCCGCGGCACCGGCACGAACCAGGCCACCCTGCTCACGGCCCTGGCCAAGGTGGCGCCGGCGTTCGGCCGCGGCGAGAGCCTTGTGGTCGACGGCCTGCCGCTGGAGCTGGTACTGGTCAAGAACCCCAGCGGATTCCGGCTGGGCCTGAAATCGTTCCCGGCCGCCGGGTACGCCACGATGATCGCGATCAATGACAATTACGCGGACGGCCGGGACATGTCCTGGCTTTGGGACGTCGAATTCGACACCCTCCGCGACAGCGGCGTGGACCAGCTCACGGGCTCCCGCGCCTACGACATGGCGCTGCGGCTGCAGTACGACGACGTCGCCATCGGCGCCGTTGACACGGAGATCGCGCCGGCGCTGGCAGCGTTCATCCGCGGCGGCGAGGGCAAGCCGAAGCGGATCTTCTGCACCTACACGGCCATGCTGGCCATCCGCCGCGAGCTGTCCAAAATCACCACAGTGGAGGTGGTCTCATGACCCCCCGGTACCCCGAAACGCCGCACGAGCTCTCGTTTGGGCACGAACTTCCGCCCGAAGATTCCGCAGCCCCGAGCAAGGGAACCATCCGGGTGCTGCAGCTCTACCCGCGGGACATGAACATCTACGGCGACTGGGGCAACGCCCTGGTCCTCGCGCAGCGCCTGCGCTGGCACGGCTACACGCCGGAGCTGCTCGAATACAACGTCGGTGACCCGTTCCCGGCAGACGTGGACCTGATTGTCGGCGGCGGCGGACAGGACAGCGGACAGCTCGTGATCCAGGACGACCTCCTTTCGCGCGAGTCCGCGCTGAAGCAACTGGCCGACGACGGCACGCCAATGCTCGTAATCTGCGGGCTGTACCAGCTCTTCGGGAAATTCTTCAAGACCCGGCTCGGCACGGTCCTCCCGGGCATCGGCATCCTGGACGTGGAGACCCACGGCACCGACGAACGCTTGATCGGCAACGTCACCGTCTCCTCCCCCGAGTTCGGCAACATCCTGGGCTATGAGAACCACAGCGGCCAGACCACACTGGGGCCCGGCGTCGAACCGCTCGGAACCACCGCCAAGGGCACCGGCAACAACAGCACCGACGGCCAGGAGGGCGCCCGCTACCGCAACATCGTGGCGAGCTACCTGCACGGCTCACTGTTGCCCAAGAACCCGGCCCTTGCCGACTTCCTGATCCGGACCGCCGTCGAACGAAAATACGGCAGCTTCACGCCGGGCACTCCGGACGACTCCTACGCGGTGCTGGCGCGTGAACACGCCGCCCGCCGGCCGCGCTGACCCAGATGGCAGGCAGTCCTGACGGCACACTCCTGATTGGGCGTGACATCCCCGAGCGGGATGACGTCCTGCAGCTTCTGGGCGAACACCTCGCCGACATGTACGCGACCTCCCCGCCGGAAAGCGTCCATACCCTTGATCCCGCTGCGTTGGCCGGACCCGGCGTCAGCTTCTGGACCGCGCGGGAGGACTCACGGCTGTTGGGCTGCGCGGCGCTGAAGCACCTAGCGCCCGGCGACGCTGAGATCAAGTCGATGCGCACCGCGAATGCAGCCCGCGGGCGCGGCGTTGCCTCGGCACTGCTCCGCCACGTCCTGGCGGAGGCCCGGCACGGCGGCTACCGTCGGTTGTACCTGGAGACGGGAAGCCAGGAGTTTTTCGCGCCCGCGCGGCGGCTGTATGAGCGGCATGGCTTCACTGAATGCCCGCCATTCGCCGCTTACGAGCTCGATCCCAATAGCGTCTTCATGACCCTCCAGCTCGACGCCGGGTAGCTGCCCGGGAGCTTTCCGCTGGCCCATGGGCACTGCGTAGCGCCCGGAGGCCGGGCGAATATCCAGCCCCTCCCGCCAGACCGCGCGCCGATCGCGGCTCCACTGGTTCCAGTCCAGAAAACATCCGTGCCGGAATGCAGTACTTGCCGCGCGGTATCCCAGATCAGGAATTTGCAGGACCCGGCAAGGTCACCGTACTCCGCGGCTGCGAAGTGGACTCCGGGGTGGAGCCGCAGCATCCATTCGTCCAGGCTGCCATGGGCGGGCCGGGAGTGCCGTCTGAAGGCCAGGACCAGGGCTTCACGGATTGCCCGCCGTTTGCCTGTTTCTAGCTCGAAACCAACAATCCGATGTTTTGACCGGATTTCATTTCGGAAACCAGTTCCGTCCACCCCTATTGGGACATTCCGGTTGCTTTTCTGTGAATGCTGGCGGCATCTGGCTCACGTCTAATGGGGCTATTTAACGTGTCCTTTGCTGTAGGCTCCGATTCGAACCTTGGGGGATTAATGCTGAACTACTTTCGCGAGACGCAAGAGGCACGATTTGCGACCTCCGCACGACGGATCTATGGCTTTGTCTCTGCCGGCTTCGTGGTTGCCGTCATGGCATTGGTTATTGCGGGCCTCGCACCCGTATGGATTTCTTGGGTGACCTTCGCCGTTTCTTACGTTCTGGACGCTTACCTGACCAGAAAGTGGATCAGAGAAGACGCACTCGAAGCCTATCGAGGCGGGCATCCCGGCTGATTTCGCGCCGGGCCACGGGCAAACGGGCAGTGTCATGACAGCTGCCGGAACCGCCACCATCGAGACAAAACTGGGGAAGCAATGAACAACCATCCGACACAACGAATGGGAAATCCGACAGTACCGTCCGTCATCCAACTTGTCCTCAGCCTCTGCGCATTGGCGGCAACAAGCACTGCGGCCATCCTGTGGAATCCGATCGACGAAGACTTCATCAATCGCGCCGACTCTGCGGGGTGGGACGAGACTATGCTCCTACCTCACCAACTGGAACTCTCGCTCGCCGTCAACGCGTCCGTTCTCGCAACGTTTGTCCTCGTCGTAACGGCGTTCTGTGGCGTGCTGGTCACACGCCGGCGGGCCAAAGTCACACAAGCAGCACACGCATGAGTTATAAACGAAACCTGACCTTCAACCTCAGAATGCGCGGGTTGTCCGAAGCCGAGATCGGCGAAGTACTCGGCGAGGTGCGGGAGCATGAGGCCTCCGCAGGAACTCCCGCGAAAGCCGAGTTCGGCACGGCCGAGGGGTACGCGAAGCAGTTCCCAAGGAAGAAGCGGCGGACGCGGGGAAGCACCATCGTGGCCATCGGGGGATTATTGGCGATCGCCTATGTCCTCTTCGCGGTCCTCCTCGCGATCTTCTTCAGGGTCGACATTCGCCAGTACGTCGGCCCGATCACGCTCCTGCCGGGTCTTGTGCTGATCCTCGCCGGTATCCTGGCCGGATTTCTAACCGATTACTTCCAGCCAGCGCGGAGTTCCGGCGCTCGCTAAGGTCCTACAAACGGACGGTATGAATACGACAATCTGATCCAGGACCCCTGAGACGGCCTAATTCAGGACCTTCCGCGACCCTCGGATCGGATCATCTCGCTCTTGCGATGAGCCTTGAGCGAGTGGGCAACTGCCAGTCGCACGACGACGTAGAGCAACAACAGAACCAGCCCTATCTGTCCAAGAACCCAGACAATACCTACCAAGAGACCAACGTCCAGAGTCATTTCCCCCAATTATCCGCTGCCCACATATTCCAGGTGACGCTAACATATTGGCCGCTGGCGCATCCCCACGGAGGTTAGGCTGGGGACATGGAGTACCAGATCCGCCAGGCCTCTGCGGAGGACGCCGAAGCTGTGGTCCGGATGCACACCCTGGCCCATGAGGAGTGCTACGGCCACCTCCTGCCTCCGGCATTCTTCGAGGCCCGCCGCGCCAGCATCTCCGCACGCGTGGAACGACGCCGACCTTATCTGGACAGCGATCAACCCCGGATCATAGCCCTGGATGCAAACAACGAAATCGTCGGATTTGCCGATGCCGGCCCGGGGCGTGACGAGGAGCGGCCCCAGGCATTGGAGCTGTACTCCCTCTACACCCTGAGCCGCACCTATGGCACCGGACTAGGCGCCGCCCTAATGGCGGCCGCCTTAGGAGACTCCCCGGCCTACCTCTGGGTCCTTGGGGCAAACCCGCGGGCTCGAACCTTTTATGGCAAACACGGGTTTCATCCCGACGGGAAACACACCCTGCTGCCGCCCGAGTGGCATGAACTCCCCGAGCTGCGAATGGTCCGATCTGCCACGCCCTCAGCACGCCCCCTGTCCAGTTAGAGCGTCCCCGACCGCGATACTCTCAGAGCACTCCCCTGTCGCAAAGAATTCCATCGAAAAGCAGGCAAGGACTATTGATGACCAGGTTGAGGCCGTGAAGCCCTTGGTTCCTTGGGTCGGGCTTATTTCGCCATGCAGGCGGTCGTCGGTCTCTGCTGGTGGATCGCGGTTTTCGTTTCGCCAATGGTGCGCGTGGGGACCCTCGGTAATCTCGACCCAATCGCGGTCGCGATCTTGGACATTCCACTGTTCGTCATGGCCTCGGCCGTGGCGGCATTTGGCGTCAGGGGTGCCGCGGTAATTAGTACCGGCTGGACGAGCTTCGTCGCGGTTGCGCTGGCGGTGTACGCCACAATCACGACCGAAGCGGGCTGGGGTGTCCTGAGCATGGGTGCGGCAACCGCGGGTTCCCTG
Source organism: Arthrobacter sp. 05L421 (assembly GCF_056397785.1). Taxonomy (NCBI): domain Bacteria; kingdom Bacillati; phylum Actinomycetota; class Actinomycetes; order Micrococcales; family Micrococcaceae; genus Arthrobacter; species Arthrobacter sp. 05L421. Next base: position 15,899 of record NZ_JBFTOC010000032.1, on the reverse strand, counting down.
ATCGCCCTCTGCCTCGTATTGCTAGGTCGCGTACCAATCACTTGGATCATCCGCGGTCCGTTCGCTTTCCGTCCCGCCGTCACCCGCCCGACCGCTACCATCCACGTCGCTTCAACATTCGGGCAAATTGTCTTCTTCTGGGGGTTCTTCCTCGCGGTGCTTCCCCTGGCCATAGCGTTTCATTGTCCAGGGCGCGGCGATTGGCCTCATTATGTCGTCATGGCTTGTCATCGCCTACGCGGTCGTGGGCTCGCTGGTGTGGAACTACGCCGTCAGGCCAATTGAGGAATCTGACCTCAAGGAACGGTTTGGCGAAGAATTTCAGCAGTACCGCGACACGGTGCGCTGCTGGATTCCTAAAGTGTCGAGGAGTCAGAGCTCTCAGAGATTTCGAGGACCCTACTAGTCGTCAATGACCGCGAGACCCCGGCGTTTCAGCTGTGCAAGGCCGTCTCGCATGGCCTGCAACTGATCGGGCGAGTGTCCTATCCAATCCACGAGTTCACCGACGACCTCCACCGGTTCCCGGGTCCGGTAAGACCGGGTCGGATTGCCGGGGAACTTCTTATCCGTCACATTGGGGTCGTCCTCGAGGGTGCCCGTAGGTTCCACGATGTAGATCCGTCCACGACCGATCCCGGCGGCGAGCTCAGCCGCCCACGTTGCGGCATCCAAGGTTGCCGTCACGTACACGTGATTCGCTGTCCTTCCTTCTTCAAAGTTCGAGCCGTGTCCGGGCATCAACAGGTCCCCCACCGCCAGGTCCGCCTTCGTCCCGTGAAACAGGGCCCCCGACTCGTGGACTTCGAATGGTTTGGGCTGGTTCGTCATGCACACCCCCTACGGGTTCGATTCGCAATAGTAGGCCGGCTCACCCTGTGCGGCCAACAATGCTTCCCTGGGCCAGGTGTGCCGTCAGCGGGACCGGACAAAGGCCAGGACGTCACGTGGCACCCGCCTGCTCGATCCCACCCGCAAGTGGCCCCACCGCTCGTAGACGATCAGGGTGCAGTCTGGAATTAACCGCGCGGTCTCCTCCACCACCGCCCTCGGGAAGAACGCGTCCCGCCCCCCACAGAGCAGCAGCACGGGCGGACGGATGAGCGGCAGCACCGCCCGCGCATCGAACACCGACTCGGCCCGCGCCTCTGTCAAGACGTCCGCGGCGGGGCATCCCGAGCGGGCCAGCATGCGCCTGCCGACAACGGGTCCCAGCAGTTCCCGCAGCCAGCGGGTCCGTGGGTCTGGGAGTACGGACTCGGCCAGGACCGTTCCGGCGCGTTCCCGGTCCCCGGCGGCGACGGCGGCGGCCATCCGTTTGTCCATGTCCTTTCCCCACGTGCTCACCTTGGCCGCCGTGGCCACCATGGCAATGTGCCCGAAGGACTGCGGATGGCGGACGGCCAGGTATTGCCCGATCGTCCCGCCGAAGGACTCGGCGACCACCAGGTCCACCTGGCCGCCGAACTCCTCGGCGATCAGCTCCGCGTAGTCGTCCGCCATGTCTGCACTGGTGTGCGCCGCCGGCATGTTCCGCCGTCGGGTGACAATCCAGATCGCGTACCCGGCGTCCTGGTAGGCAGCAAACCTCCGCCGGAACAGTCCGCGCATCACCCCTTGGGGCACAATGCTTCCCGGTCCGCCCTGGACGAAGATCAGGGATTTGGTGCCCCGGCCCCACGTCAGGTATTCCATCCCGTTGCGGAACTCCCCGGTCCGCGGTGCCTGATCCCGCCAGTCTGTCTGCGCTGTCACGTCGCCGGCTTACGGCGTTGTCACGGGCTGCCGCAGCAGTGCCGCGAATTCGGCCGGCCGGGTCGCGGGCCACCAATGGCCGCTGTCGACGCGCGTCACGGTGACATCGTCCACCCACGACTCAAGCCCCTCCACGAGGGCCGGCGTGAGGAAAGGATCCTTCAGCGGCACCACGACGTGGACGGGGACGGTCACCCGGGTCGGGGCGGCCGGGGGCCGCCGGCCGCGGAAGTTGCTGCGGTACAGGGCCAAGCCGCGGAGCGGATCGTTGCCGACGTCGCGCCTGGCCATCTTTTCGTACCGCCGGGTCAGGAACAGCCGCCAGACGGCCTCTGGCAGGACCGGGACGAGGAACGCCCCGATATACCAGCTGCGCAGCAGTTGCGCGCCCAACTGCGGCCAGGCCTCCGGTGTCCGGACGCGTCCACGGATCCAGCCGGAGAAGTGCCCCAGGTCCGGGCCGGAAATACTCGTGTAGCGGACGATGAGGCCTTCCGCCCGGGGGTCCTGGACGGCGGCCCAGCCCTGGATCGAGCCCCAGTCGTGCCCCACCAGATGGACAGCCCGGACGCCCACCCCAGTGAGCACGGCGAAGGCATCGTCCACGAGGGCCTTTAGCGAATAGTCCCCGCCCGGGCCCTGGACGGCGGAGGCGCCCGCGTTCCGCGTGTCGTAGGCCACCACGTGATGCGTCCGTGCGAGTTCGCGGATGGCCGGAAGGAACACCCGGTGGTCATCGGGATAGCCGTGCACCAGCAGCAGGCTGGGCACGTCCGGGCCAGGTTCCGGGCCAAACTCGAACACGGCCAGCACCGCACCGGACACGGCGACCGTCCGGTGCCGCTCGTTCAACTTTTCCACATGTTCTCCCTATGGTTCCTACATCAGCGGTCCCCCGGAATTCAGTAGCCCTGGCCGCCATGGGCTCCCCGCCCCGGCGGCCGCCATCCGGCGTCGGCCGCGCGGATCGGCCACTCCCACCGGGCCCCATCCTACGGTGGGCGCAATCACAACACACTGAAATGGTCATTGAGAACCCGCGTGCTGCATGAAAGAGTCGCTTCATGACCAATCCCCTCCTGAGCCCCAGCACCCTGCCCTACGGCCTGCCGCCGTTCTCGGACATCGAAGACGCGCACTACGCCGAGGCCGTCGAGGCGGGCCTGGCCGCGCATCTTGCCGAAATCCAGGCCATCGTGTCCGACCCGGCGGCGCCGTCCTTCGAGAACACCGCCCTGGCCATGGAACGCTCCGGCCGGCTCCTGGAACGGGCGTCCGCCTCGTTCTTCACCCTGGTTTCCGCAGATGCCTCGGACACCATCCGCGACCTCGAGACTCGCCTGTCCCCGCTGTTCTCCGCCCACGAGCACGCCGTCTACCTCAACCGCGGGCTCTACGAGCGCTTCGCGTCGCTGGACACTGACGTCCTGGACGGGGAGTCAGCCCGGCTCGTGGAGGAATACCTCAAGGACTTCCGGGCCTCGGGCATCCAGCTTGACGACGCCGGCCAAGAGCGCCTCAAGGAGGTCAACGCCGAGCTCGCCCGGCTCGGCACCGAGTTCGGCCAGCGCGTCAAGGAAGGCATGAAGTCCGCTGCACTGCTGCTGGACGACGCCGGCGACCTCACCGGGCTGCCCGCCGACGACATCGCCAGCGCCGCTGAGGCTGCCCGGACCGCAGGGCACGAGGGAAAGTTCCTGCTGACCCTGATCCAGCCCAGCAACCAGCCCGCCATGGCCGCCCTGGCGAACCGGGACATCCGCCGGCGTCTCTACGAGGCCTCGATCGGCCGAGGCAGCGGCGGTGGCAGCTTCGATGTGCTCGATCTGGTCAAAGACATGGTGCGGCTCCGCGCCGAGAAGGCCAGCCTTCTGGGGTTCGCGAACTTCGCGGAACTCAGTGTGGACCGGCAGACGGCACCGGACTTTCAAGCCGTCCAGGCCATGATGAGCCGGCTCGCCCCGGCCGCCATCCGCAACGCCGACGCCGAGGCGGAGGCGCTTGCCGAGGCCGCCGGCCACCCCCTCGAGGCCTGGGACTGGGCGTATTACTCGGCCAAGGTCAAGCGGGAGCGGTACGCCGTTGACGAGCAGGCGCTGCGCCCCTACTTTGAGCTGGACCGGGTGCTGAACGACGGCGTATTCTTCGCTGCGAACGCCCTGTACGGCGTCACCTTCCACGAACGTGCCGACCTCGTCGGCTACCACCCGGACGTGCGGGTCTGGGAGGTGAAGAATTCCGACGGCACGGACCTGGGCCTGTTCCTGGGCGACTACTACACCCGTGACACGAAGCGCGGCGGCGCTTGGATGAATTCCCTCGTGGAGCAGTCCGGACTGCTGAACACCCGTCCTGTGGTGATCAACAACCTCAACATCTCCAAGCCGCCTGCAGGCGAGCCCACCCTGCTGACGCTGGACGAGCTCCGCACCACCTTCCACGAGTTCGGCCATGCCCTGCACGGCTTGTTTTCCGCCGTCACGTATCCGCGGTTCTCCGGTACCAACGTGCCGCGGGACTTCGTGGAATACCCGTCTCAGGTCAACGAGATGTGGATCATGTGGCCCGAGGTCCTGGCCAACTATGCCCGGCACCATGCAACCGGCGAGCCCCTGCCGCAGGAAACCGTGGACAAGCTCAACGCCGCGCAGCTCTGGGGCGAAGGCTTCGCCACCACGGAATACCTCGGCGCGGCCCTGCTGGACCTGGCGTGGCATGTCTTGGACGGTTCCGATGTCCCGGACGACGTCCTCGAGTTCGAAGCGAAGGCACTGGCCGCGGCCGGCATCGCCCACAGCCTGATCCCGCCGCGCTACCGGACAGGCTACTTCCAGCACATCTTCGCCGGCGGCTGGTACGCCGCGGGCTACTACTCCTACATCTGGAGCGAAGTCCTGGACGCCGACACCGTGGAGTGGTTCAAGGAAAACGGCGGCCTCAGCCGCGCCAACGGCGATTTCATCCGGGCCGAGCTGCTTTCCCGTGGCAACAGCCGGGATCCGCTGGAGTCATTCCGCGCCTTCCGCGGCCGGGACGCGAACCTCGGCCCGCTGCTGAAGCGCCGCGGCCTCGACTGACGCCCCACCCCACCGTTCCGCCCAACTAGCTCGCAGCAGGGGCACCTAAGAAGGTGACCGGCCGCCGTCGGGGTTAATACTCAGGCGACATTTCCGCCCGACTCTCTTGGCTTAATAAGAGAGACTGCAGAGGCTCCATGGACGAGGCGCCTCGGCGCCGAGTCTGTGGAGAAGCAGGCGAACGCTACCAGCCGCGCTGGGCGAGGCGGTGCGGCTGCGGGATCTCGTCGACGTTGATGCCGACCATGGCCTCGCCCAGGCCGCGGGAGGCCTTGGCGATCTCGTCCGGGTCATCGAAGAAGGTGGTGGCCTTCACGACGGCGGCGGCGCGCTGGGCCGGGTTGCCGGACTTGAAGATGCCCGAGCCGACGAACACGCCGTCGGCGCCGAGCTGCATCATCATCGCCGCGTCGGCCGGGGTGGCGATGCCGCCGGCGGTGAACAGGACAACGGGAAGCTTGCCGGTCGCGGCAACTTCCTTGACCAGTTCGTACGGGGCCTGCAGTTCCTTGGCCGCGACGTACAGCTCGTCCTCGGCCATGCCGGCGAGCTTCTTGATCTCGGCGCGGATCTGGCGCATGTGCCCGGTGGCGTTGGAGACGTCACCGGTGCCGGCCTCGCCCTTGGAGCGGATCATGGCCGCGCCCTCGTTGATGCGGCGCAGGGCCTCGCCGAGGTTGGTGGCACCGCAGACGAAGGGAACGGTGAAGTTCCACTTGTCGATGTGGTTGGTGTAGTCGGCCGGGGTCAGGACCTCGGACTCGTCGATGTAGTCCACCCCGAGGGACTGCAGGACCTGCGCCTCGACGAAGTGGCCGATGCGGGCCTTGGCCATGACGGGCACGGAGACGGCCGCGATGATCTGATCGATCATGTCGGGATCGGACATGCGGGACACGCCGCCCTGGGCGCGGATATCGGCGGGCACGCGTTCCAGCGCCATCACGGCGACGGCACCGGCGTCTTCGGCGATGCGGGCCTGCTCGGCGTTGACGACGTCCATGATGACGCCGCCCTTGAGCATCTCAGCCATGCCGCGCTTGACGCGGCTGCTGCCCGTGACGTTCTTCGCGGACGCGCCGGCTTCGCTGCTTACATCAGGTGTAGACACAAAAACCCCTATGGGTAGATAGATGACCTCGCCGGGGCGCGGACGGCACGTAAATGCCGTGTCTCGCACACACCGGATTACCGGATCCATTGGCCGGTAAAACTAATACTATCCCCCGGCCGGGGCACGGCAGAATTCGAGTTACAGCAGTCGAATTACGCCCGAGGCCGGGCATTCGGCCAGCCCGCCGCGGCGACGTGTGGTGCCCTTAGGCGGTCCGTTCCGTGGCGGTACCTTCGGGTTCCTCCAGCGACTGGCGGTGCACCGTCACGATGCGCTGGATCACGGTCACCAGGCTTGCCACCGCGAGGAGGCAGAGCGTCACGAACAGCACGACGACGGGCAGGCCCAGGCCCGTAAGTCCCGTGACCACCAGCACAGAGACGAGGCGCTCGGCGCGCTCGGCGAGGCCGACGTTGGCGTGAAAGCCCAGGGCTTCAGCCTTGGCCCGTGCGTAAGAGACCACCATGCCGAGCACGAGGCAAACGATGGCGGCGACGGCGATCGGCGGGTTGGCGCCGCCGGTGAAGAACCAGACGGCGAGGCCGGCGAAGAGGGCGCCGTCGGCCACACGGTCAAGGGTGGAATCCAGGAAATTGCCCCACCGGCCGCCGCGGTGCTGCATCCGGGCCATGATGCCGTCAATAACGTCCGAGAAAATGAACGCCGTGATGAACACGGTCCCCCACAGGAGCTGCCCGAGCGGGTAGAACACGAGGGCGCCGATCACCACACCGAGCGTGCCGACCACGGTCACGGCGTCGGGCGACACACCGATCCGCAGCAACCAGCGGGCAACCGGAGAAAACAGGGCGGTGAAAAATCCCCGGGCGTGCCTGTTAAGCATCCTTCTCCCCAGTAGTTTGCTGCTGCGCGGGCATATCCTGCGGGGCTGGCATTTCCTGCGGCCACGCGTCAGCCACCTGCTGGCGCACCTCGCCGAGGGTCTGCGTGATCGCCTTGGTCTGGGCAATGATGGGGAAGAAATTCCCGTCCCCGCCCCAGCGCGGCACCACGTGCTGGTGCAGGTGGCCCGCGATGCCTGCCCCGCCGGCGACGCCCTGGTTCATGCCCAGATTGAAACCGGAGGGGTTGGCGACTTTGCGCAGCACCCGCATGGCCGTCTGCGTCAGCTCGGCGAATTCCGCCGTTTCCTCGACCGTGAGATCCGTGTAGTCGGGGATGTGCCGGTAGGGGCAGATCAGCAGATGACCCGGATTGTACGGAAAGAGGTTCAGCACCACGTAACTGGTCCTTCCCCGGTACACGATCAGGGAGTCCTCGTCCCCCCGCCCGGGGGCGACGCAGAACGGGCAGTCGTCCTGGTTCTTGAACTGGTGCTGGCCGCCCTTGATGTACGCCATCCGGTGCGGGGTCCACAGGCGCTGGAAGGCGTCCGGTACCCCGGCCAGGCCGAAGTCGTCCGTCACGGCGTGGTCGCCCGGATATTCCGGCCCGGCCCCTGTCGTTTCCTGCACGCGCTGCCCCTCCGTCTGCCTAGCTGGTCCGGTTTCGGACAGCGTCGACGATCCTCTGGACAGCCTCGGCAACGGGTACGCCGTTGTCCTGGCTGCCGTCGCGGAAGCGGAAGGACACGGCACCTGCCTCGGCGTCGTCCCCGCCGGCGATCAGCACGAACGGGATCTTGTCCTTGCTTGCCGTGCGGATCTTCTTCGGGAATCGGTCCGAGGAGATGTCCACCTCGGCGCGGATGCCGGCCGCCTTGAGCTGGTCCACGACGTCGAACATGTAGTCGTTGAACGCCTCCGCCACCGGGATGCCCACCACCTGCACGGGGGCCAGCCAGGCCGGGAAGGCACCGGCGTAGTGTTCGGTCAGCACGCCCATGAAGCGCTCCACCGAGCCGAACAAGGCGCGGTGGATCATCACGGGGCGCTGCCGGGTGCCGTCGGCGGCCTGGAACTCAAGCTCGAAGCGTTCGGGCAGGTTGAAGTCCAGCTGGATGGTGGACATCTGCCATGTGCGGCCAAGCGCGTCCTTGGTCTGGACGGAAATCTTGGGGCCATAGAACGCGGCTCCGCCTGGATCCGGGATGAGTTCAAGACCGGAGGCTTCTGCCACCTCGGCAAGGGTGCGGGTGGCTTCCTCCCACGTGGCGTCGTCGCCCACGAACTTGTCTTCGTTCTTGGTGGAGAGCTCGAGGTAGAAGTCGTCCAGGCCGTAGTCCTTGAGCAGGCCGAGGACAAAGTTCAGCGTCGTGGTCAGCTCGTCCTTCATCTGCTCGCGGGTGCAGTAGATGTGCGCGTCATCCTGGGTCATGCCCCGGACTCGGGTCAGGCCGTGCACCACGCCGGACTTCTCGTAGCGGTAGACCGAACCGAATTCGAAAAGCCGCAGCGGCAGTTCGCGGTAGGAGCGTCCGCGGGACCGGAAGATCAGGTTGTGCATGGGGCAGTTCATCGGCTTGAGGTAGTAGTCCTGGCCGGGCTTGCGGACCGTGCCGTCCTCGTTCAGCTCCGCGTCGATGTGCATCGCCGGGAACATGCCCTCCTTGTACCAGTCCAGGTGGCCGGAGACTTCGTAGAGGTGGCCCTTGGTGATGTGCGGGGTGTACACGAAGTCGTAGCCGGCGTCCACGTGGCGCTGGCGGGAGTAGTCCTCCATGGCCTTGCGGATAATGCCGCCCTTGGGGTGGAACACCGGCAGGCCCGAGCCGAGCTCATCCGGAAAGGAGAACAGGTCCAGTTCCGCGCCGAGTTTGCGGTGGTCGCGGCGCTCGGCCTCGGCGATGCGCTCTTGGTAGGCCTTGAGGGCGTCCTTGGTGGGCCAGGCGGTGCCATAGATGCGCTGCAGCTGCTGGTTGCTCTGGTTGCCCAGCCAGTAGGCGGCCGAGGACCGGGTCAGCGCGAAGGCGTTCGAGATCAGCTTGGTGTTCGGCAGGTGCGGGCCGCGGCACAGGTCGCACCAGATGCTGTCTCCGCTCTTGCGGTCCACGTTGTCGTAGATGGTGATGTCGCCGGCGCCGACCTCGACGTTGACGCCCTCGCCGGCCTCGGCGGCGTCGTTCTTCTTGCCCAGCAGTTCGAGCTTGTAGGGCTCGTTCTTCATCGCCTCGCGGGCCTCGTCCTCGGTCACCACTCGGCGGACGAACTTCTGGTTCTGGTTGATGATCTTCTGCATCATCTTTTCAAGCTGGCGGAGGTCTACCGGAGTGAACGGTTCCGCGACGTCGAAGTCGAAGTAGAAGCCGTCCGTGATGTAGGGGCCGATGCCGAGCTTCGCGTCGGGACGCAGCTGCTGCACGGCCTGGGCCATGACGTGGGCGGTGGAGTGGCGCAGGACGTTGAGCCCGTCAGGGGAATCAATGGTGACGGCCTCGACCGTGGCGTCCTCGGGAAGGGCCTGGTCCAGGTCCTTCAACTCGCCGTTAACGCGGGCCACAACGACATCGCGGCGCTCAAAGAAGAGTTCCGCGCCGGTGGTCCCGGTAGTCACCTTGGTCTCTTCGCCGTCGACGAGAAGGGTGATCTGCTGGGCATCTGACACGGGTGTCTCCTATTCAAAGTTAAGGCTTCGTAGCTTGTGGCGTACGGGGACCACAGCCAGCCTCGTCCATGCTATCGGTTTCTCCAGGGGCCAACCAACGCGCCGGCGCACTACAGCCAGCGCATCCGCCGCCCGGCCGAAGCCCGGGCGCAACCCGGGCGCAACCCAGCGGCGTCTCCGACGGCGGCCGCCCCGAACGCGGCGGCTCCCGCGGCGTACGGGAGGTCAGCCGCCCAGCCCGGTGATGGCGAGGTACCTGCCGATCCCGTCCAGGGGGCCGGACAGGGGGCCGGACAGGCAGGGCTCATACTCGCCGGCGGCGCCGGCAACGGATTCCGGGAACGGCAGGGTCTCTGGGCGGCTGAGGTCCCAGGCCATGCTGGCGCTGATGCTGATCCCCCGCGGCCCGGTCCGCCGCGTGGTGCCGCGGATCAGCAGCAGGCGAGTGCCAAACAGCAAGGATCCGGACTGCTCCTGCGCCTCGTGGAAGAAGACCGAATCCACGCAGCCCGTGCCGTCGTCGATGCTGATGAACACCACCCGCCGTCCGCCCCGCATGGGCGGTGTCTGGGTGGCCACCCGGACCCCGGCAACCAGCACCTCCGTGCCGTTGCGCAGTCCCAGCAGCTTGTCCGCGGTGGTGACCCCGAGCCGGTCCAGCAGCGGGCGGTGGCTGGTCATGAGGTGCTCGCTGACGTCCACGGCCATCAGGTCCAGTTCCGCCCTGACGTTGTCCACCATGCTGGGCGCGGGCAGCCCCGCCTTCAGGTTCTTCAGTTCCACGTCCCCCAGCGGCAACGCCAGCTGGCCTTCAATGACGTCCACGCCCTTCCGCAGGGGCCGGGCCTGGAGTTTCTGCAGGTGCTGGACCAGGTCCGCCCGGTTGGCGGCTCCCCCGGACGCCCGGTGCAGCGAGTCGAAGGCGCCCAGCTGGGCCAGGCGCTGGATGCTGGGCCTGCTCAGCCGGGACCGGGCGCGCAGGTCCGCCAGGGAGTCGTAGGGCTGGCCTGCAACTATCCGTTTCAGCTCGGCGCCGGAGAGCCCGAAGATGCCATTCAAGCTCAGCCGGATGCCCAGCCTGCCCCCGTCCTTCCCGGATTCCACCCGCTCCACCCGGTACTCGGCCTGGCTCCGGTTGATGTCTAGGGGAAGGATGGGGATCCCCAACCGCCGGGCCTCGGCCACGAGCAGGCGTTTGGGGTACATGCCAGGGTCGTGTTCCCAGAGCCCGGCGAGGAATGCCTCCGGGTGGTGCGCCTTGAGCCAGGCCGACTGGTAGGTGGGCACGGCGAAGGCGGCTCCGTGGGCCTTGCAGAACCCGAAGCTGCCAAAGGCCTTCAGCGTGCCCCAGACCTTGTCCACCACCTCGGGACTGTAGTTCCGGGCACGCGCCTCCTTCCTAAAGAATTCCTCCACTTTGGCTTCCAGCACCTCGTTGCCCAGCGCCCGGCGGAACTCGTCGGCGCGCGCCAGCCCGCACCCAGTCATGACATCGAAGGTCTTGAGGATTTGTTCGTGGAAAACCGTGACTCCGTGGGTCTCCTGCAGGACCGGTTTGAGATCGGGATGCGGATAGATCTCGGGGGCGAACCCGTGCCGGTGCTCCAGGAAGGGCCGGACCATGTCGGATTTCATCGGCCCGGGGCGGAACAGTGAGATGTCAATGATGAGATCGTTGAATTCCCTGGGGGCCATCTTGCCGATCAGCTCGCGCTGGCCCGGGGATTCGATCTGGAAGCAGCCCAGGGTGTGGGTGCTGCGGATCAGTTCAAAGGTTGGCTCGTCATCGAGCGGGACCGCGTTGAGGTCGATGTGCCCGTCCTCGGCGATGTAATCCGGACCCGTCCCGTCAACGCCGGCCGGATGCGCGCCGGCGGCCACCACCTCGGCCTTGGAGGGGTGAAGCCGGATCACTTCCCGGACGGCGAAGGCCATGGCGCTCTGCATCCGGACGCCCAGGACATCGAGTTTGAGCATGCCCATGGGGTCCATGTCGTGCTTGTCGAACTGGCTCATGGGCAGGCCCAGGCCGCTGGGCTGCACGGGGGTCCGGTCCAGCAAGGTGGCATCGCCGAGGATGACGCCGCATGGGTGCATGGAGATGTGGCGAGGCAGCCGGTCCAGCCGCTCCGTGAGGTCCACCAGGAGGTCCAGCTGCTGGTTTCCGGTGGAGTCCCGCTGTTCCATCCGCTCGGCGAATTCCTTCAGCTCCGGCTTCTCCTCGAGGGCTTCGCGGAAGTGCCGGGCCGAGAACCGCCACAGCTGCTTGGCGATGTCGCCGATTTCGCCGTCGTCCATGCCCAGCGCCAGGCCGGCGTCCCGGACGGCACCGCGAGCGCGGTAGCCGTTCTGCATGCTCATCAGCGTGACGCGTTCGGCTCCGAAGCGCTCAAAGATCTTCCGGTAGACGTTGTGCCTTTCTGCGCTTTCGACGTCGATGTCGATGTCGGGCAGTGTGGCGCGGTCTCGGGAGAGGAAGCGTTCGAAGATGAGGTCATGTTGGAGCGGGTTCACCTGGCTGACATCGATCAGGTAGTTGACCAGGCTGGAGGCCCCGGATCCGCGGGCGGCGGCCCTGACCCCCATGTCCAGGATCATCCGGGAGACCTCTGCGACGGTCAGGAAGTAGGAGGCGAAGCCCAGCGAGTCGATGATCCGGAGCTCGTGCTGCAGCCGGTTTCGCATCTGCTGTTCCTGCTGCCCGGAGATTCCCGGGAAACGGCGGCCGATCCCGGCCTCGCAGCGCAGGGTCAGTTCGGCAAGCGCGTCGCCGTCGATCCCGATCACGGATCCTTCGGGGACCACGGGCTGCTTCCAGCCCATGTCGGCCACGGGATCCATGCGGCAGCGGTCCGCGAGCGCCTCGGTCTGGGCCAGGAGCCGTTTGAGGTCCGCCGTGCCGTAGCCGGCGGCGTGGATGATCTCCTTGCCAAGCTGCAGCATCTGGGCCGCTGATTTGAGCCAGCCCTGCCCATTGGGCTGCAACAGCGGGGCTGCGGAGAGCTCGGGGAGGGATTTAAGCGTCCGGGCCGAGTCCAGCACATCGGCGGTGGCCGCGCTGTCCTCGGCCACATACCGCACGGCGTTGCTGAGCACTGCGGGCACCCCGTGCTCAGCCGCCAGCTTGAGCATGCGCACGGCGTGCGCGGTGCTCAGCGGTTCCCCGGGCGGACTGAGCTGGGAAACGACCTCGGCCGCCAGGGTCCCCGGGGGCATTGCATCAAGCCAGCGTTTGAACAGGGTGCGGGGCCGCAGGTAGCGCCGGCCGCCCATGGCGCGGCCGACGTCGGAGTCCGGGCCGATCAGAACCGTCAGAACCGGTTGGAGGGTTTCCGGGTGCAAAGTGCGGGAGGCCAGTTCCGCCCGGGTGACGGCCACCGGCACCGCTCCCCCGGCCTTGCCCGTGGTGCGGGCATGGGCGTCGGAGATCAGCCGGCACAACGCCCGGTAGCCGGCGCCGTTGTTATGTCCGTGCGCGAGCACGACGACGCGTCCCCCTAGCTGGGTGCGGAGGTCGCCGTCGTCGTCGAAGACGGCAAGGTCCACCCCGACGATTGCATCCAGCCCGGCGGCCATGCACGCCTTCAAGTGCTTGACGGTGCCGTACAGCCCATCCCGGTCCGTGCAGGCGAGCGCGGTGGCGCCGTCTGCGGCGGCCGCGGCGGCCAGTTCATCCGGCCAGGAGACGCCATAGTGGGCGCTGAAGGCCGTGGAGACGTGTAGGTGGGTGAAGTTCATGCTGTTTTAGGCTTCCGGAGGGGCTGCAGGGCGTCGTGGATCCTCAGGAGCCGCCACCGGCCGCTGCCGACATGCCGGGTCAGGTCAAGGGTGAGGGTGGGTTCCGCGGCGCGGTCCCCAGCGGCTCGCACCTGGACCCGCCAGATCTCGTGGTCCACCAGGCCCGGTCCGCTGCCGAGCGGCGCCCGGCTTTCCTCTGCCCACCACTGGCGGCGCTCATACCAGCGGACGGGTTCAGCGCAGACCGTGTAGCGCCGCCCGGCCCAATCGAGATGCAGGGGCTGGCCGGCGGGCGTGCAGACGACATCCACAGACTCGCTGAAGATGCCCACGTTGCCTCCCGACCCAGTCCGGGCTGGAGCCGGTCCAGTCCCTGCTTCTGCTAGCCCTACAATCCAAGACTAAACTTTATTCGAACATATCTTCGAATAAAATCAGTCTACGTCGGAGAGGCGACAAAACCCAGATCGGGGGTGGACGGACGATGGCACAGGTAGCAGGATTGAGCCATGAGCTCCCATATCGCACTCCTGAAGCACGTAAAGATCGCCGCCAAGAATTCAACCTTGGTGGCGACCTTTGATATAGACGGAAATATCCCGGGGCAGGGCGCCTACGTGGTGGGCCTACTGGCAGCTGGGCCGGACTACTCCCATCAGCGCAGACTGGGCATTGAGTTCATGAACGGCGAGGCCGTGTCCTTCTTCTACTTCAACCATGACGGCACGGAAGAGAATTTCGACCTCAAAGGCGTGGAACACTCAGGAAACACCATCACCGGAAACTTCCCCATGACAACTGTGCTGGGTCTGCCCAAGGGCCACCTCATGACCGCTTTCAGCGATTGTGACGGCCGGGAATACCAGGCCAACGTGCCTGTCGAAGAGGCGCTCTAAGCCCCTGCTAGGAAGTGGACTTGTACACTTCCAGCTCGAGGGTGATGAAGGCGTCGATCATCGCCCGGTAGGTCTTTTCGACGAGTTCGATGTCGATGTCTTTCTGTTCGGCCGTGGCGCGGACGTGTTCGATAACCCGCTCCACGCGTCCGGGTGCACGGACTTCGGCACTGTCCGCCTTGAGGGTCCCGGCGATCCGGATCAGCCGCTCGCGGCGCCCGATCAAGGCCACGATCTGCTCGTCCACCTCGTCAACAGCCACCCGTACGGCGGCGAGCTGTTCCCGGTCGGCCTGGGCGGTCTTGTCGTCTGCGTGATTTGTGGGCATGTGCATGACAGTATCGAAAGATGCAGCCACGAGTCGACTTAATTTCGCTGGGTGTCCGCAGTGTTGACGCCTCACGCAGCTTCTACGTCGATGGCCTAGCATGGCCGGTCCACCGGGAGGTCGCCGGCGAGGTGCTCTTCATCCAGGTCAACCACGGCCTGATCCTCTCGCTCTGGGACGTGGGCCAAATGCAATCCGAGGCGGCCACCGATCCCCCTGCCGGCATTGCGTGCATCACGCTCAGCCACAATCTGGCCAGCACGGCGGAAGTCGACTTGGTGCTGGCCGAGGCCGAGGCGGCGGGAGCCGTCATCGTCGTGGCTCCGAAGGCACAGCCCTGGGGCGGCTACACCGGCTACTTTGCCGATCCCGACGGCTACCGCTGGGAGGTCGCCTTCAATCCCGGCTGGGCGGTCGACGGCGGCGGGAAAGTGGCGCTCTGAGGCGGAAAGTCTGGCAACGGTTCAGGACCCGTGCCAGCCCACCGGGAGTTTCCCTAGAACAGGCTCCCCACCGGCTGGATGAGTTCCGGTGAGTCATTCTTGACGTTCCCGACGGCGGTGCCGACGGCGTCGATCCTCCAGCCTTCCGCGACATCGTGCGCCCCGGCCCGGACCAGGTCCACGAGTCCGGCCGCGTCATCGGCCTCCGGGTCCAGCCACGTCTGCATGGTCTCGCGGTTCATGGGCAGCGGCACCCTGTCATGCAGCGCGGTCAGCTCGGCCAGCATTCCCCCCGCGTACCCCTCCGGCGGAGAGTCTGTGGTCATGATCGAGGTCGAGAGCATCCAGCGCTCCGGGTCGCCCTCCTCCTTGGACGGATCCCGCCACCATTCATAGAGTCCGGCGAAGACAATGGGGCTCCCGTCCTGAGGATGGACGTAGTAGGGCTGCTTGCTGCGGCCCTCGCCCTTCCACTCGTAGTAGCCGTCCGCGGGGACGGCACAGCGACGGGACCGGGTTGCCTTCCTGAAGGCGGGCTTCTCCAGCACCGTCTCGCTGCGGGCGTTGATCATCTTGGAGCCGATTCCCGGATCCTTGGCCCAGGAGGGCACCAGACCCCAGCGCGCAATGTGCAGTTGGCGGACCGGTTCCCCGTCCACCAGCCGTTCGAGCAGGATCGGCACATCCGCCGTCGGGGCCACGTTCCACGACGGCGGAATCGCGATCTCGTCCTCCAGCCCGGCGTCGAATTCGGCCAGCAGGTCTCCGACGGCCCGGGCCATCACGTAGCGTCCACACATGGCACCAGCATGCCACCGCGCCCAGGCCATGTCATCCGCCCCTGGCAGCAGGCCGGCCCGCCGGGGTCGCCGGAAACATGCGAAGTCGCCGGAACTTCCCTGTGTGTCAGGCTGTTGTGTGACAGGTTCCCTGTTGCTGGAGCCGGTGCAGTGCGGGGAAAGGTCCATCATGGATTTCGTTATGCCTGTTCGTGTTTCGAACCGGAAGCACTTCACTACCGACCAGAAGCACGCGATGCTGGAC